>JBAYVG010000180.1:0-2537 GCA_041674785.1 Rhodocyclaceae bacterium | reverse complement strand
TATTGCTCCTTCTGCGGCAAGAGCCAGCATGAAGTCAAGAAGCTGATCGCCGGCCCCTCCGTTTTCATCTGCGACGAGTGCATCGAGCTGTGCAACGACATCATCCGCGACGAGATCGCCGCCGAGCCGGCGGGATCGGCCAAGCGCGAGTTGCCGGCGCCGAAGGAAATCCGCGAGATGCTCGATCAGTACGTGATCGGGCAGGATTCGGCGAAGAAGATTCTTGCCGTCGCGGTTTATAACCACTACAAGCGCATCCGGCACCAGGAAAAGGGCAGCGACGGCATCGAGCTGTCGAAGAGCAACATTCTGCTGATCGGCCCCACCGGATCGGGCAAGACCCTGCTGGCGCAGACCCTGGCGCGTACGCTGAACGTGCCCTTCGTCATGGCCGATGCGACGACGCTGACCGAGGCCGGCTATGTCGGCGAGGACGTCGAGAACATCATCCAGAAGCTGCTGCAGAAATGCGACCATGAGGTCGAAAAGGCGCAGCAGGGCATCGTCTATATCGACGAGATCGACAAGATTTCGCGCAAGTCGGACAACCCCTCGATTACCCGCGATGTCTCCGGCGAAGGCGTGCAGCAGGCGCTCTTGAAGCTGATCGAAGGCACGGTGGCGAGCATTCCGCCACAAGGCGGGCGCAAGCACCCCAACCAGGATTTCATCCAGATCGACACGACCAACATCCTGTTCATCTGCGGCGGCGCCTTCGATGGCCTGGACAAGGTGATCCGCAGTCGTTCGGAGAAGGGCGGCATCGGCTTCGGCGCCGAGGTCAAAAGCCGCGACGCGAGCAACGTCGGCGAGATGCTGAAGCAGGTCGAGCCCGAGGATCTGATCAAATTCGGCCTGATTCCCGAGTTGATCGGCCGCCTGCCGGTAATCGCCACTTTGCAGGAACTCGACGAAGCGGCACTGGTCGAAATTTTGATCGAGCCGAAGAATGCCCTGATCAAGCAATATCACAAGCTTTTTGCCATGGAAGGCGTCGAACTGGAAGTACGCCCTTCGGCCTTGCAGGCCATCGCCAAGAAGGCGCTGAAGCGTAAGACCGGTGCGCGGGGTCTGCGCTCCATTCTCGAAAACGTGCTGCTTGACACCATGTACGAGTTACCGACCATGGAGAGTGTGAGCAAGGTCGTGATCGATGAGAGCACGATCGAATCCGGCGCCCAGCCGCTGATGATCTACGCCGACCAGGCCAAGGTTTCTGGCTCGAACTGATCCGGCGGCCGGGTTTGACAGAGATCGCCTTGAATACCGGTCAGCCGCCCCAATGTGGACGGCGTGACTCATAACCGAAGGACACGATGATGTCTGGCCTACCCGCTACCCCCGTAGAGACCCAATCCCTGCCGCTGTTGCCCCTGCGCGACGTCGTGGTCTTCCCGCACATGGTGATTCCGCTGTTTGTCGGGCGCCCGAAGTCGATCAAGGCGTTGGAAACGGCGATGGAAACCGGCAAGAACATCCTTCTCGTGGCGCAGAAGTCCGCTGCGAAAGACGAGCCTGTGCCGGAGGATATGTACGAGATCGGCTGTCTCGCCAATATCCTGCAGATGCTCAAGCTGCCCGACGGCACGGTGAAAGTGCTGGTCGAAGGCGTGCAGCGCGCACGCGTATTGCGCATTGAAGACCAGCGCGCCCTGTTCGTCGCCGACGTCAGCCTGATCCCGATCGAGGAGCGCGCCGACAACGAGGTCGAGGCGATGCGCCGCACGGTGCTGGCTCAGTTCGATCAGTATGTCAAACTCAACAAGAAGATCCCGCCCGAGGTGCTGACCTCGCTGGCCGGCATCGAGGAGGCCGGGCGTCTGGCCGACACGATCGCCGCCCATCTGCCGCTGAAGCTTGAACAGAAGCAGGAAATTCTGGAAGTTTTCGGCGTCTCTGCGCGACTGGAAAAGCTGCTCGGTCAGCTGGAAGCCGAACTCGACATCCTGCAGGTCGAAAAGCGCATCCGTGGCCGCGTCAAGCGGCAAATGGAAAAGAGCCAGCGCGAGTACTATCTCAACGAGCAGGTCAAGGCGATCCAGAAGGAACTCGGTGAAGGCGAAGAGGGTGCCGACATCGACGAAATGGAAAAGAAGATCAAGGCTGCCGGCATGAGCAAGGAAGCCCTGGTCAAGGTCAATGCCGAGGTCAAGAAGCTGAAGCTGATGTCGCCGATGTCCGCCGAAGCCACCGTGGTGCGCAATTACATCGAAACCCTGCTGGCGCTGCCGTGGAAAAAGAAATCGCGCATCAGCAAGGATCTTTCGGCCGCCGAGAAAATCCTCGACAAGGACCACTACGGTCTGGAGAAGGTCAAGGAACGCATCGTCGAATACCTTGCGGTGCAGCAGCGTGTCGACAAGGTCAAGGCGCCGATCCTGTGTCTGGTCGGCCCTCCCGGCGTGGGCAAGACTTCCCTCGGACAGTCGATCGCCAAGTCCACCAATCGCAAGTTCATCCGCATGGCGCTGGGCGGCGTGCGCGACGAAGCCGAGATTCGCGGTCACCGGCGTACCTATATCGGTTCGATGCCGGGC
>JBAYVG010000179.1:0-2649 GCA_041674785.1 Rhodocyclaceae bacterium | reverse complement strand
TCGGTCTTGGAGACGATGAAATCGTTCTCGCGCATGACCTTTTCGTTGCTTGTCGGCGTTATTCCACTTTTCACTTGTTCCCCCTTCACTATCCGGCACTGCGCGCGCCGGACCTGGTCTTGTTTCCCGATGGCACCGCCGCTATACCAGACGCACCCGCAGCTCCCCCACCCCGGCGACGCCGCCCTCCAGCAAGTCGCCCCGCAGCACCGTAGATACCCCGGCCGGTGTACCGGTAAAGATCAGGTCACCGGGGGCCAGACGGAGGAAGCTGGACAGGTTGGCGATGACTTCGGCGACCCGCCACGACATGTTGGCAAGATCACCGCTCTGGCGGGTTTCACCATTGACCTTGAGCCAGATCCCGCCCTGCAGTGGGTGCCCGATGCTGGCAACTGGGTGCAGCATACCGGTAGGCGCCGAAGCGTCGAAGCCCTTGCCCATGTCCCACGGGTGCCCCTTCTCTTTGGCGCGTGCCTGCAGGTCGCGGCGGGTCAGGTCGAAACCGACGGCGTAGCCGAAGACGCACTGCAAGGCCTTTTCGACAGGGATGCTGGCGCCAGCATCCCCATGCGTTGCCGTCTCCGGTCCGAGTGCAACGACCAGCTCGACCTCGTGCTGGAGATTGGCAGTAGCCGGCGGATAGGGCACATCGCCACCTGCAACAACGGCGTCGGCCGGCTTGGAGAAGAAGAACGGCGGCTCGCGCCCGTCGGCCTGGTCGTGGGCGCCCATCTCGCGCGCATGGTCGGCATAGTTGCGGCCGACGCAGTAAACACGGCGGATCGGAAAGCGGGCCGTGCTGCCGGCAATGGCCAGGCTTGGCTGCGGGGCGGGTTCGAAGACGTAGCTCATGCGTTCTCCTGTAGGTGATGACAAGGCGAGTTAACCACGAAGATCACGAAGGACACGAAGAGAGACAGAAAACCTGTTACTCCCTCGGGATGTCGCCGGGTTGTTGGCAATGTTTCTTTTCTTCGTGATCTTCGTGGCCTTCGTGGTTAAAAAACTGGCCGCCTAAACCGGGTTATCAATATCGACAAATTCGCAATCGAGGCCGAAACGGACAGCGAGGTGCGCGGCCAGCGCCTTGGCGCCGAAGCGTTCGGTGGCGTGGTGGCCAGCGGCAAGGTAGGCGACGCCGGATTCGCGGGCCAGATGCACGGTCTGCTCCGATATCTCGCCGCTGATATAGGCGTCCACTCCAAGGGCGATGGCCTGTTCGAAATAGCCCTGGGCGCCACCGGAGCACCAGCCGATACGGCTGACCGGGCGCGCCGCATCGCCGATCAGTTGCGGACTGCGGCCGAGGCCGGCAGCAATTGACTGCGCCAGCTCGCCAGCCGTCTGCGGAACAGCCAGACGGCCCAGCCAGGCGATGTCCTGTTCGCCGAAGCGCCCCTCCGGCAGCCAACCAAGGTGAGCCGCCAGCTGAGCGTTATTGCCGAGTTCGGCATGTGCATCGAGCGGCAGATGGTAGGCCAGGAGGTTGATATCGTGGGCCAGCAGGCGACCAATGCGCGCCTTGCGCAGGCCGGTGATGCGCCCGTCCTCGCCCTTCCAGAACCAGCCGTGGTGCACCAGCAGCGTATCGGCCCCGCGGGCAATGGCCGCCTCGATCAGCGCCTGGCTGGCGGTGACGCCGGCAACGATGCGCCACACCTCGGCGACGCCTTCCACTTGCAGTCCGTTTGGGCAATAATCCCTGAACCGCGCCGTTTCCAGCGTTTCATCGAGATAGCGCGCCAATTCATCACGTTTCATTCGGGGTTTCCGTTCGCTGACTATGAAGAAGCTGTGGCTGATTTTTGCACAAACCGTGACGGTTAGTCTCGCCGTTCTCTTCGTCATCAGCACGCTGAAGCCGGAATGGCTGGGCAGCAACCCGAGTGTGGTGACCTTTCGCGAATCGACCGGCGGCAGCAGCGAGCCGGCACGGGCTGGGGCCTCCTACAGCGAGGCGGCGCGCAAGGTCATCCCCGCCGTCGTGCACATTTTCACGACGCAGACGCCGCGACAGTCACGGCACCCGCTCCTCGACGACCCGATTTTCCGCCACTTCTTCGGCGAACGCTTCGGCGAGGAGCAGCCACGCGGCGCTGGCCTCGGCTCAGGCGTCATCGTCAGCGCCGACGGTTACATCCTCACCAACTACCACGTCATCGAGATGGCCGACACCGTCGAGGTAGCACTCAACGACGGTCGCAAGCTGAAGGCAAGCATTGTCGGTGCCGACCCCGAGTCCGATCTGGCGGTGCTCAAGATCACCGCCAGCAAGAATGCAAAGGCTGAGCAGGATCTACGCCTCTCGCCGATCACCTTCGGCCAGATGGACAGTGTCCGCGTCGGCGACGTGGTATTGGCTATCGGCAATCCCTTCGGTGTCGGCCAGAGCGTGACCATGGGCATCGTCTCGGCGCTGGGGCGAACCCAGCTCGGCATCAATACCTTCGAGAATTTCATCCAGACCGACGCGGCGATCAACCCCGGCAACTCCGGCGGCGCTCTGACCGATGCACAAGGCAACCTGATCGGTATCAACACGGCCATCTACTCACGCTCCGGCGGTTCACTCGGCATCGGCTTCGCCATCCCGGTGTCGACGGCGCGCAGCATCATGGAACAGATCATCCAGAACGGCACGGTGAC
>JBAYVG010000178.1:0-2678 GCA_041674785.1 Rhodocyclaceae bacterium | reverse complement strand
TCGCGACGTGGTGCCCTTCGCCCGACGCATCGTCGAAACCTTCCCCGACCGCGTGCTGTGGGGCACCGACTGGCCGCACCCCAATCTCAAGGACCACATGCCCGACGACGGCCTGCTGGTCGATTTCATTCCGCATATCGCGGTGACGTCCGAGCTGCAGCGCAAACTGCTGGTGGACAACCCGATGCGCCTTTACTGGCCTGAGGAGAACTAAGTCATGGCACTCGACAAGCCCTACAAGGACATCCCCGGCACGACGATTTTCGATGCCGAGCAGTCGCGCCTGGGCTACCACCTCAACCAGTTCTGCATGTCGCTGATGCAGGCCGACAACCGCGCGCGCTTCAAGGCCGACGAGCGCGCCTACCTCGACCAGTGGCCGATGACGGAAGAGCAGAAGCGGGCCGTGCTGGCGCGCGACCTCAACTGGTGCATACGGCTGGGCGGCAACATCTATTTCCTGGCCAAGATCGGCGCCACCGACGGCAAGAGCTTCCAGCAGATGGCCGGCAGCATGACCGGCATGACGGAAGAGGAATACCGCGACATGATGATTTCCGGCGGGCGTTCCGTCGAAGGAAATCGCCGCATCGGCGAGGACGGAACGGCGCAGGCGCATCGGCAGCCGCAGGGTCGGGCTGGCCACAAGGAGGGCACGGCATGAATCTTGTCGCGGATTTGAGGTCAGCGCGCGATCGGGACGATGGGGCATTCCGCGCTGCTCATGTCATCCGTCGTCGCCCTTCGGGCTCCTCCTCCTTCTTTACTTCGCTGCGCAGAACGCCCCACCATCCCGATCGGGTAGCGCCGTGGTGGTTTGGCGGTCGCAAAGCGGAAGCCTACCCCGCCGAGGGAGGATGGTGGTCGTCGCGGCGAGGTAAAGGGGGAGAGTCGGGCGCAGCCCGGCTCGGAGGACACGAGCGGCGACGACCACCATCCTCCCCTGGCGCCCGTACATCTTCGGCAATCAACGTTTCTCATTTGACGCAACTGCGCGCGACACCGGAGAACAACTGACATGGCCCGCATCACCGCATCCGTCTACACCTCCCACGTCCCCGCCATCGGCGCCGCGCTCGACCTCGGCAAGAGCCACGAGCCCTACTGGCAGAAAGTCTTCGCCGGCTACGAGTTCTCCAAGCAGTGGCTGCGCGAGAACACGCCCGACGTGATCTTCCTGGTTTATAACGACCACGCCAACGCCTTCAGCCTGGACCTGATCCCGACCTTCGCCATCGGCTGCGCGGCCGAATTCGCGATTGCCGACGAGGGCTGGGGGCCGCGTCCGGTGCCTGTGGTCAAAGGCCATCCCGAGCTTGCCGCGCATATCGCGCAGTCGGTGATCCAGGACGACTTCGACCTGACCATTGCCAACAGGATGCCGGTGGACCATGGCCTCACGGTGCCGCTGTCCTTGATGTGCGGCCAACCCAGCGAATGGCCCTGCCCGGTGATCCCCTTCGCCGTGAACGTGGTGCAGTATCCCGTGCCGTCGGGCCGCCGCTGCTACAACCTGGGCCGGGCCATCCGCAAGGCGGTCGAGAGCTTCGATGCACCGCTCAAGGTGCAGGTCTGGGGCACCGGCGGCATGAGCCACCAGCTGCAGGGCCCGCGCGCCGGCCTGATCAACAGGGAATTCGATCAGGCCTTCCTCGACCGCCTGATCGCCGACCCCGAAGCGCTGGCGCAGATGCCGCACATCGACTACGTGCGCGAAGCGGGTTCGGAAGGCATAGAACTCGTGATGTGGCTGATCGCGCGCGGCGCGATGAACGACAAGCCGCCTAAGGTAGCGCACCGCTTCTACCATGTGCCGGCGTCGAACACCGCCGTCGGCCATCTGATTCTGGAGAACACATGAAAACCATCAAGGTCGCGCTGGCGGGCGCCGGCGCCTTCGGCATCAAGCACCTCGACGCGATCCAGCTGATCGACGGCGTCGAGGTCGTCTCGCTGGTCAGCCGCGACCCGGCGAAGACGCAGGAAGTGGCCGACAAATACGGCATCGGCCACGTCAGTACCGACCTCGCCGAGAGCCTGGCCATGAAAGAGGTCGACGCGGTGATCCTGTGCACGCCGACGCAGATGCACGCGGCGCAGGCCATCGCCTGCATGCAGGCCGGCAAGCATGTGCAGGTCGAGATTCCGCTGGCCGACAGCCTGTGCGGCGCCGAGCAGGTAGCGGCGCTGCAGCAGAACACCGGCCTGGTCGCCATGTGCGGCCACACGCGGCGCTTCAACCCCAGCCACCAGTGGCTGCATAACAGGATTACCGCGGGCCAATTCAATATCCAGCAGATGGATGTGCAGACTTATTTCTTCCGCCGCAGCAACATGAACGCGCTGGGCCAGCCGCGTTCCTGGACCGACCACCTGCTGTGGCACCACGCCGCGCACACGGTCGACCTGTTCGCGTATCAGACCGGCGGCAGCATCGTCGCCGCCAACGCGCTGCAGGGTCCGATCCATGCGGGCCTGGGCATCGCCATGGACATGTCGATCCAGTTGAAGAGCAGCACCGGCGCGATCTGCACCCTGTCGCTCTCGTTCAACAACGACGGGCCGCTCGGCACCTTCTTCCGCTACATCGGCGACACCGGCACCTACATCGCGCGCTATGACGACCTGATCGATGCCAAGGACAACAAGATCGACGTGAGCCAGGTCGATGTCTCGAT
>JBAYVG010000177.1:0-2688 GCA_041674785.1 Rhodocyclaceae bacterium | reverse complement strand
GCGAGTGAATTTGTTCTCAAGCAGCGGCATCGCCAAATGTACGGCTGCCAGCGCCAGCAGTAGCGGCTGCATGTAGCCGTAGTGCTCTGGCTCATAGAACTTTCCACTCCAGCCGAAAAACAAGGCGCCCGCCAGAGTGAACAAGAAACTCAGGTGAATGAGTGGGCGCCAGCCGCGAATCATGACCAT
The DNA here is from genome assembly GCA_041674785.1 of Rhodocyclaceae bacterium. Lineage (GTDB taxonomy): Bacteria > Pseudomonadota > Gammaproteobacteria > Burkholderiales > Rhodocyclaceae > Proximibacter. The sequence continues at coordinate 2,499 of JBAYVG010000177.1, read as the reverse complement.
GATCAGGCTGAGTACGCTGGCGGCGAGGTAGTACCCATAAACGGGGAGGACGCCGGGCGTCCCGAGTGCGAATTTTGGCGCGATGTAGGCCCCAACCATCGCCAGAATCGCTACCGACATCACGTTACTCTGAACAGCGAAGACTCCGGCGGCTACCGCGACTATTGCCAGCAAGGCCAGCGCGTTGACATCCGTGATGTAGTTGAAAAAGCCGTAGGCGCTGTAGGCGGTCAGATAAGCAACGCCAAACGCGGCGCCGGCCAGCGCCAGATGAATTGCCCGGCGCGCCGGCTGATTCTTGAGGATCATGGATCCAAAACCCAGTACAGCGGCGGCAGCGACGCCCGTTCCAAGCTTCATCTCGGGCGGCACGTCGATATTTGCGAACGCGTACCGCAAAAGCGCACCCACCCCAATGATAATCAGGCCGGCGCCGACCTTGGCTGGCCAGTTGCCTGTTGTCAGCCAGGTCAGCAGCCCAGCCGGGCGAAATTGCAACTTGGCGTCATTACCCCCTGACTCGTAGGTCAGAAGCGCTGCAAATAGCGCGGCGACAATCAGGGCGAGGATAAGTGGTGTCATGTGAATGGTCCGAGTTCGTTGAAACGGCTCACGGTTTGGATGTAGCTCTCTTGCAGTTCATGCCTGCCCTACGCCATTGCGCCACGGAGCAGGGCAACTTTCTCTTGCAGTCGTTCCGGTGTGACGTCTGCGGCTTGAATGGGTTCGCCGGCCACGAGTTCAATTCTCGAAAACACCCCGCGGCGGAACGGCTTGGTCATCGCCGGGCCGTCCTTGCGCGAGAAGAAGCTGCCCCAGAGTCCGCGCAGCGCCATCGGCACCACCGGAACCGGGTTGCGCGCGAGGATGCGTGTGATGCCGGGGCGGAAGGGGTTGATGTTGCCGTCGGCGGTGATCTTGCCTTCCGGGAAGATGCCGACCAGGTCGCCGGCGTCGAGTGCCTTGCCGACTTCGTCGAAAGCCCTTTCCATCATTGCCTGGTCTTCCTTGGCCGAGGCGATCGGGATGGCCTTGCTGGTGCGAAAGACGAAGTTGAGTACCGGCCAACGAAATATGTTGTGGTCCATGACGAAGCGGATCGGACGCCGGCAGGCCGCCATGACCACCAGCGCGTCGACGAAGCTGACGTGGTTGCAGACGATCACTGCGGGGCCCTCGTCCGGCACCTGGTCGAGTTCCTGCACGCGCAGGCGATACACGGTGTGGATCAGCATCCAGATAATGAAGCGCAACAGGAACTCGGGCACCAGGCCGTAGATGAACAGCGCCACCGCCGCGTTGCAGATCGCCGCCACGGCGAACAGCATCGGAATGGTCAGGCCGGCCGCCAGCATGCCGGCGGCACAGAGCGCGCCGACCACCATGAACAGCGCATTCATGATGTTGTTGGCGGCGATGATGCGAGCGCCGTGTTCCGGGTTCGAGCGCTGCTGCACCAGGGCGTAAAGCGGAACGATGAAGAAGCCGCCGAAAATGCCGAGCAGGCCCAGGTCGATCAGCACATGCCAGGTCGTGCCATGCTGGAGCAGGGCCAGCGCGCCCAGCCCGGTTGCCGGCGCAGCGGGCGAAGCGAGGGCAAGGTCGAGGGCAAACACCGTCATGCCGATCGAACCCAGCGGCACCAGCCCCAGCTCGACGCGGCGCGCCGAGAGCTTTTCACAGAGTAGTGAGCCGACGCCAATGCCGAAGGTGAAGGTTGCCAGCAGCAGGGTCACCGCGGTTTCGCTGCCGCCCAGCACGTTCTTCGTATAGGCCGGGAACTGGGCGAGGAACAGCGCGCCGAACAGCCAGAACCAGGAAATGCCCATGATTGAAAGAAACACGGTCTGGTTCTCGCGGGCGAACTGAATGTTGCGCCAGGTCTCGGTCAGCGGATTGATGCTGATGGCCAAGGTCGGCGCCGGCGGCACGGCGAGCGGGATCGAACGCGAAGCGACATAGCCGGCGACAGCGATCACCAGTCCTGCGCCGGTGATCCATACCGTGCCTGCATTGTTGCCGGCGAGCAGACCGCCGAGCAAGGTGCCCACCAGGATGGCGATGAAAGTACCGGCTTCGATCAGCGCGTTGCCGCCGACCAGTTCTTCGCTCTTCAGGTGCTGCGGCAGGATCGCATATTTCACCGGGCCGAACAGCGTCGAATGCAGCCCGAGCAGGAACAGGCTGACGAACAGCACGGCAATACTGTGCAGCACAAAGCCCGCACCTGCCACCAGCACGATGCCGATCTCCAATAGCTTGACCATCTGTGCCAGGCGCGACTTGTCGTACTTGTCGGCCAGTTGGCCCGCCGTTGCGGAAAACAGGAAGAAGGGCAGGATGAAAATGCCCGCCGCGAGGTTGGCCAGCAGCTCGGGTTTGAGCGTGGTCCAGCTCGCCGCCTGGAAGGTAAGCAGCACGATCATGGCGTTCTTCAGCACATTGTCGTTGAGCGCGCCGAGGAACTGGGTGACAAACAGGGGGGCGAAGCGGCGGGCG
>JBAYVG010000176.1:0-2728 GCA_041674785.1 Rhodocyclaceae bacterium | reverse complement strand
TCCTGTCGGACAGCCCCTTGAGAAAGGGCGCGTCGCTGTCGCCGAGTTTCGGCAGCGACGCTTGCGACGGCAGCGCAGCCAGCGGATAGCGGATCACGGCTTTAGCGCTCGGCGCAGGCATCGGCGGCAGCTCAGCCGGTGCGGCAGCCTGCGGCGGCGCTGGCGGCGGAACGACGACTTCCTGGGAGCGCTGCCAGAAATAATACCCTGCGGCGACGAGCGCCAGGAGTGCGGCGAAAATGCCTCCGCCAATTTTTTTGTTCATGGCCCGGCCTCCGGCAATATCAATACGTCTTTTTAGGCCCTCTGAGGCCATCAGTCAAATCAGGCCGGCCAATCGCAAGCCCCGTGACGGATAAACCATGCCTCCGGGTAAGCGGATACACTGATGTTTTCTCGCCGCGAATCTGCCGCCCATGTTCGACATCGCCGCCACATGCCTTGTGGCAACCGCGCTTCTTGCTTACCTCAACCACCGCTTCGTCGGACTGCCGACCACGATCGGGGTGATGGTGACGGCAATGGCTTTGTCGTTGCTGCTGGTCGGTTTGGATGTCGCCGGATACGGGTATGGGATGCGCGAGTACGAGGAAACGCTGCTCCGCTCGATTGATTTTTCCGACGTCCTGATGCAGGGAATGCTGTCATTGCTGCTGTTCGCCGGCGCGCTGCATGTCGATTTGAGCGAACTCAAGGCTTACCGCTGGCAGGTCGGGGGTCTGGCCGTTCTCGGCACTCTGCTGTCGACCGTGGCCGTGGGCTACGGGATGTGGCTTGTCCTGCCGCTGATGGGGCTGAAGTTGTCGCTGCTCTATTGCCTGCTCTTCGGCGCACTGATATCGCCGACCGACCCGATCGCCGTGATGGGCATACTCAAGTCTGCCGGCGCGCCGAAGAACCTGGAACTGGTGATCGCCGGAGAATCGCTGTTCAACGACGGCGTCGGCGTGGTGATCTTCTCGCTGTTGCTGGGTATGCTCGCCAGCGGCACCACGCCGACGCTGGGCCATGGCCTGGAATTGCTGCTGCACGAAGCGGGCGGCGGCCTGCTCTTCGGCCTGGCGCTCGGTTATGTGACTTTCCGCCTGTTGAAGAGCGTGGATAATTATCACGTCGAGGTTCTCCTGACCCTCGCCGCCGTCACCGGCGGCTACGCCCTGGCCAGCCATTGGCATTTCTCCGGGCCGCTGGCCATGGTCGTGGCGGGTCTGATGATAGGCAACCACGGCCGGGCGCTGGCCATGTCGGACACGACCCGGCGTTACGTCGACATGTTCTGGGAACTGCTCGACAGCATACTCAACGCGGTGCTGTTCGTGCTGATCGGCATGGAAGTGCTGGTCATTGCCTTTTCAGTCAGCCTGATTCTGGCCGCAGGCGTCGCGGTCGCGGTGACGCTGCTGGCCAGGATGCTCACCGTCGGCGGCCCCGTGGGCTTGCTGCGCGGGGCGTTCAGGCTGCCCCACGGCTCCTGGCAGGTGCTGACCTGGGGCGGCCTGCGCGGCGGCATATCGGTGGCACTGGCACTGTCCCTGCCCGCCGGCGGCGAGCGCGACACGGTGCTCGCCCTGACCTACGGCGTCGTGGTGTTTTCCATCCTCGTCCAGGGGCTGACGATAGGGCGCATCGTGCGCTCTGCGGTCACCCAGCGCGGCTGATCGGCAACAAATGATCAGGTGCGTGTCGGCGGATCGAACACGGCTTTGCCGCCGCGATACAAGGCCCAGAACAACAGCAATGGCATCACCAGCGTTTGCATCAGGAAAATCACGATGAGGCTGACGATGTGCTCGGTCAATTGACTGGCCACCTGTTTCAGCTTCTCGATGCGCGCAGCGACATCGATGTTTTTCGTCCACCATCCCTTGATGCGTTCGCCGACCCCTGCGCCGGCATCGCCGGGTGGCTGGCTGAGCGTTGCCAGCTGTGCGGTATTTCCGTCAATGGCATTCTGGCTTGTGGCGTAGTCGCCATCGAGAAACTTGTGGAACAGGGCGTCGCTGCCGACCGTGACCAGCGGCACGGCGAAGCGAACCAGGAGCAGCACGAACAGGACTCTGCCGAGCCAGACCGGCGACTCCCGTCGGCGCCCGCGAAAGCCCAGCCAAGCCAAAGCGAAAAGCGACAGCAGAGCCGATACGGCCCAATGACTGGCCATGCCGAGCAATACCTTCATCACCCCGAAGGCCACGCTCGCGGCAAGCATCAGTTCCGCAAACTGCGCCACCAAATCGTTGATCGGACGCAAGACCTGCCCCGGCGCGAATTTTATTCCGACGCCACCCGGTTCAATGGACACATCCGTGCCTTGCGCGACCGAAATGATGGCGTTCAATGCCCGCGCCGCAGCGAAGCTCACGAGTGCCCGCTTGAGCCCGGCATCGACCTGTTGCGTGGCGGCAATCTCCAGAGGCTTGAGCCATGCGCCGGCGAGAACGATGGTCAGGACCAGAAATAAAAGAAAGCGCTCTATCCCGTGCCTCATGCCAGACCCCCATGACTCTTGGTCTGCCGATTATAGCCAGCTTGACCGCTGGAAGTGCGTGGTGCAGTGCGTCGGCCTTGATCCTGTCGATGGCCGCGCGAAAATCAACAGCCCGATATCTTTCGGATCGCCTGCCACGAAGTCCCTGGACCGTGAAATGCGCTCGACGACATCAAGCGAACACATCCAGACGACTGTCGACAGTCCCGGCCGGCCGGGGCGACGGAGGAAGCGATTGCGCTG
>JBAYVG010000175.1:0-2737 GCA_041674785.1 Rhodocyclaceae bacterium | reverse complement strand
CCGGCGACTCCATGCGCTGGCTGAAGGACATCGCCGGGACGCTGTCTCCCGGCCAGCCGATCTACGTGATGCTGTACGCCAGTGCCATCATTTTCTTCTGCTTCTTCTACACGGCGCTGGTGTTCAACAGCCGCGAGACGGCCGACAACCTCAAGAAGAGCGGTGCATTCATCCCCGGGATCCGTCCCGGCGAGCAAACCGCCCGCTATATCGACAAGATCCTGGTCCGGCTGACGCTGGCCGGCGCGGTGTACATCACCTTCGTCTGCCTGCTGCCGGAGTTCCTGATCCTGAAGTACAACGTGCCGTTCTATTTCGGCGGCACCTCGCTGCTGATCATCGTGGTCGTCACGATGGACTTCATGGCGCAAGTGCAGAACTATCTGATGTCGCAGCAATATGAGTCGCTGCTGAAGAAAGCCAATTTCAAGACCTCGCTCGGCGGCTAGAAACGATGTCGAAAGACGATGTCATCCAGATGCAGGGTGAGGTTGTGGAGAACCTGCCGAACGCGACGTTTCGCGTGAAGCTGGAAAACGGGCACGTGGTGCTTGGACATATTTCGGGAAAGATGCGGATGCACTACATCCGCATCCTCCCTGGTGACAAGGTCACCGTTGAGTTGACGCCCTACGACTTGTCGCGGGCACGTATTGTGTTTCGCGCCAAGTGATTGGCAAGGAAGTTTTAGGAGAACGAATATGAGAGTTTCGGCTTCGGTCAAGAAAATTTGCCGCAACTGCAAGATCATCCGCCGCAAGGGCATTGTTCGCGTGATCTGTACGGATCCGCGCCACAAGCAGCGCCAAGGCTGAGCACAGAGTTTTAGAGGACGAACATGGCACGTATCGCTGGCATCAACATTCCGCCGCATCAGCACGCCGAAATCGGCCTGACGGCGATTTTCGGCATTGGCCGCACGCGCGCTCGCAAGATCTGCGAAGCCACGGGCATTCCGTATTCCAAGAAGGTCAAGGACCTGACCGACGCCGATCTGGAAAAGATCCGCGACCAGATCGGGCAGTTCACGATCGAAGGTGACCTGCGGCGCGAGACGACCATGAACATCAAGCGTTTGATGGACATTGGTTGCTACCGTGGTTTCCGCCACCGCCGCGGCCTGCCGATGCGGGGTCAACGCACGCGCACCAATGCGCGCACCCGCAAGGGTCCGCGCAAGGCCGCGCAAGCGCTCAAGAAATAATCGGGAAAGAGATAAGTCATGGCAAAAGCTCCCGCCAATAACGCCGCGCAGCGCGTGCGCAAGAAGGTTCGCAAGAACGTGTCCGACGGCGTCTGCCACGTGCACGCGTCCTTCAATAACACGATCATCACGATCACCGATCGCCAGGGGAACGCTTTGTCGTGGGCGTCTTCAGGTGGCCAGGGTTTCAAGGGTTCACGCAAGTCGACACCCTTTGCCGCCCAGGTTGCCTCGGAAGTTGCCGGCCGCGCCGCCATCGAGCAAGGCATCAAGAACCTGGACGTCGAGATCAAGGGCCCCGGCCCGGGTCGCGAATCGTCCGTGCGTGCGCTGGCTGCGCTGGGAATCCGCATCACATCGATCGCCGATGTGACGCCTGTCCCCCACAACGGCTGCCGTCCGCAGAAGCGCCGTCGGATTTAAGTAGAACACGGCATCCCTGTGGGACGGCCGTGAACTTGTTTTTAGTAAGCCCACCGCCGGCAGCGCATGCGATGCCGGCTCCCGCGACAGTAGGCCGCGGCAGATGTAGATAAAGGAAGCAACGTGGCACGTTACCTCGGCCCCAAGGCCAAACTTTCCCGCCGTGAAGGCACCGACCTGTTCCTCAAGAGCGCCCGCCGCTCGATCAGCGACAAGGCCAAATTCGATTCCAAGCCCGGCCAGCACGGTCGCACCTCGGGCCAGCGCACCTCCGACTTCGGCCTGCAGCTGCGCGAGAAGCAGAAGGTTAAACGTATGTACGGCATCCTGGAGCGCCAGTTCCGCCGCTACTTCGAGGAAGCCGAGCGCCGCAAGGGCAACACCGGCGCCAATTTGCTGTTCATTCTGGAGTCGCGCCTGGACAACGTGGTGTACCGCATGGGTTTCGGCTCGACCCGCGCCGAGGCGCGTCAGCTCGTGTCGCACCGTGCGGTGACGGTCAACGGCAATCCCGTGAACATCCCGTCCTACCTTGTGAAGACCGGCGACGTGATCGCAATCCGTGAGAAGTCGAAGAAGCAGAACCGCATCGTTGAAGCGCTGCAACTGGCCCAACAAGTCGGCATTCCGGCCTGGGTGGAAGTGAACGCCGACAAGGCCGAAGGCACGTTCAAGAAGGTGCCGGATCGCGACGAATTCGCCGCCGACATCAACGAATCGCTGATCGTCGAGTTGTATTCGCGATAACGGGTAACGAAGGACGACGAGCCTGCTGCGAGTCTCGTCCTTCAAGTTTTTTTGTTCCCTGCGCGTGGGGCACCGCGCGTAGGGCACTTCACCAGCCTTACCGGTGTAACGAGCCGGGGGTATTGAGAGGAAGTCCTGCATGCAAACCAACCTGCTGAAACCCAAAGCCATCAACGTGGAACAGCTTGGCACCAATCGGGCCAAGGTCACGCTGGAGCCGTTCGAGCGCGGCTACGGCCATACCCTGGGCAACGCCCTGCGCCGGGTGCTGCTCTCTTCGATGGTCGGGTACGCGGCAACCGAAGTCACGATCGCCGGCGTGCTGCACGAGTACTCGTCGATCGACGGCGTCCAGGAAGACGT
>JBAYVG010000174.1:0-2763 GCA_041674785.1 Rhodocyclaceae bacterium | reverse complement strand
GGTCTTCGAGGGTCATGATGTTGACCCCTTCGTTGTTGAGGTGGCCGAGAACCGAGTAGAGGGTGGTGGTCTTGCCCGATCCGGTAGGTCCGGTGACGAGCAGGATGCCCTCGGGTCTGGCCAGCATCAGTTGCAGCAAGGTCAGTTGCTTTTCCGACAGGCCCAAACCGTCGATGGGCACCAGGCCGCGCGCGCGATCGAGAATGCGCAGGACGAAGTTCTCGCCATGGATCATCGGCTGCACGGCCGAACGATAGTCCACCTGGCGGCCCGATATGGTCAGCGAGATGCGACCATCCTGCGGGGCGCGGGTTTCGGCGATGTTCATTCCGGCCATCACTTTCAGCCGCACCACCATGGCTGACCAGTAGCGCAGGTGCAGGACGCGCACCTGGCGCAGCACGCCGTCGATGCGATAGCGTATGCGCAGGAAATGCGGTTCCGGCTCGAAGTGGATGTCGGAGGCACCGCGCAAGGTCGCATCGGCCAGCAATGCATCCATCAGCCGCACCACGGGGTGGCTGTAGCCACCGGTATTCTGCGCCAGGCTGGCGGTGTCGATGTTGCCGGTTTCCAGTTCGTGCAGGATGCCGTCGATGGACAGTTCGTGGCCGTAGAACTGCTCGATGGCCGGCTGGATTTCGGCACCGCTGGCCAGCCGCCAGACGGCCTTGACCTTGCCCGCCAGCAGCGCGTTGATCTGGTCGCCGGCGACGATGTCGCCCGGATCGGCGCTGGCGATCAGCAGTTCATTGCGCTCGACATCGAGGCTGACGGGGAACAGGGTGTAGCGCTTGGCCAGCGGCTTCGGAATCAGCTTCAGGGCAAGTGGATCTGCGACGATGCCCTTGAGGCTGATTGCCACCTCGCCAAGATTGAGCGCCAGTGCGCCGCGCAAGGCATCTTCGGTGATGAAACCGAGGATCAGCAGGGCTTCGCCTAGCGGCTTGCCCATGGCCTTCTGCTCCAGCAAGGCGATGCGCAACTGATCCTGTGTGATCAGCCGCTGTTCGAGCAGCAGATCGCCCAGCCGCACGGGCGGCTGGGCAGACGGCGTTTGCGAGACACTCATGGCGAATGCGCTCCCGGCCGGCTATCTGGCGCGAGAGTCCGGGAGAGCGGCGACCAGAGGCTCGGCGGCGCCCTCGCGTGCCCGCAACTGCTCCAGTCGTTGCAGGGCTTCCTGGCGGGGAAAATTGGCCCGTTCACCGGCGCCCGATTTTTCCGCCAGGGCCAGCGCGCGCTGGTAATAGCCTTGCGCCTGAGTGTATTTGTGCAGCCGATCGAGAGCGACCGCAAGGTTATAGGCATGGAGCGCGTTGTCCGGTTCCAGGGTGAGTGCCTTGAAATAGGCCTGCTGGGCTTCCCCGATTCTCCCTTCCCTGGCCAGAATGCCGCCCAGGGTGGAAAGCACGACCGCCGAACCGGGGTTGCGCTCCGCCATTTCTCGGGCGCGACTGGCCGTCAGTTGCAGATCGCCCTCGGCGGCAATTGACAGCAGCCCGGCATTTGCGCCGGGGTGTCCGGGTTCCTGTCGCAAGACCCGCTGATAGTAGGTACGCGCTTCATCGCGATGGCCCTGCCGTTGGGCAATGTAGGCCAGCCCGAGAAGCGCATCGCGTTCTCCCGGATTTTTCTGCAAGACCCGGTTATAGGCTTCGGTCGCGTCATCGAAACGGCCTTCGGTCAGCGCAGCATAGGCGCTGTCGAGGACGCTGACGGGTGCAGGCTTGGCGACAAACACCGGCGTGACCGCCCTCGTAGCCGTTGTCCCTCGCGGTTTGCCCCTGGCAGGCGCCCTGGCCGGGGCCGCACGCGCCACCACAGAGGGCGCCGCGACGGAATCCTCATCGCGACGCGACGCGATGCGTGACGAAGAACTCGTAGTGCTTGCTGCAATGGCTGCAGAAGTCGCTTGATCGGCGTCCGCCTTGACATCCGGTGAGGCTGACGGCTCGCTGCCGCCCTGCCCCTCTGCCGCCACGGCTTGCACCGGCGTCGACGGAGGAATCGCCAGCGTCGCTAGTGGAGGGGGAGAAATCGCCGGCGCCAGCGCGGGACCGGATAGGTCAAGGAACTTATCCAGAAAGCCGAAGAAAAACGCGGCGTTCGCCACGGCGACCAGCAGGGCGAGTACGCCAAGAACAATCAGGCGTCGATTCGGCCCGCGCTTCGACGGCTTTGCCGTGGCGCCCAGAATTTCGCGCGCGACCTGCGGTGACATGGCGGGACTGGGATGCGCCGGCGCTGCCGGTGCGGCGGACTTTGCCGGGCCGGTCGGGGGAGCTGGCTCCCGTTGCACTGTGGCCGATTCCAGCGGATATTCCTGGCGTTGAGCCGATTTCATTGCAGGCTCTGCCGACTGCGCAGGAGGGACAAGCCCGAGAACCGAAGACGTCTCTGTTGTCGATCGCTCCATCGGGTCCAGGGTCATTTCGACGGCCGGCTCGGCGGTCTGCTCTGCCGCCAATCCGTATGGAGCGGCAGCGACCGCCGGGGCGGAAGGCTCAGCCGGAACCGCAAGTGCATCCGGCGCCGCCGAGTCACCGGGCGCAAAGTCGATGGCAAGGGGCGGCAAGGGTTCGGACGCTACCGGCCCGGGCGCCTCGGAGGGCTTGCCGGTGGCCGCACGTTCCTCGGCGAGTTTCTCCTTTTCCTGGCTGGCGCGCTGCAGGGCGTCGAGAAGCAGGCTCATGTCAGGGCCGCACGGCCGGCGGCTTGCCTTGGTCCGCCGGAAGGGTGTAGGCATTTCGGGCCTCAGGC
>JBAYVG010000173.1:0-2825 GCA_041674785.1 Rhodocyclaceae bacterium | reverse complement strand
GGAACTGACACTGCATTTCTGTACGGGTGATGTCGGCCCGTGGGTTGAGGAAGTCGCCAACGCCAAGGCGCTTATTGCCGAGGCCGGTTTCGATCTGGATGTTTTGTATCCGCCAGAAGATCGGCCGACCGGCGGGACTGTCCTGCCCATAAGCGGGACTGTCCAATGACCCACCGCCATCGCCTCGCCAATCGCCGAGCCCATGAAGTCGTCTCAATCGAACACGGCGGCCAGCGTTACAAGATCGGGATCGGTCGCGAAATGGTCGGCGACGGCGTCGCCGGACCGGTCATGGAAGTGTTCGTCAACGCGCAACAGGTTTCCTCAACGATGGATCTGGTGGTCAGCGACGGTGCGATTTTGATGTCAATGCTGATGCAATACGGATGCCCGGCCGACGAGATCATCAGGTCGATGAAGCACAATTCGGACGGAAGTCCAGCCTCACCGCTCGGCCGCGCAGCCGCGCTGCTGGCGGAAGCAACGAGGGAGGCTGGCCATGGCGATTGAATGAATTCAATGTCCGCGACGCCTTCAACCAGGTCAACGAGACGCTGGCCGGTAGACCGTTCGATATCGTGGTTGCCGCGCTGCAGGATCTGCTCGTTGCCTCGCTCTGTTACGCATGACCGACGAAGGCGGAAGCCAAGACGCTCTGCGAGGAGATCCACAAGGATCTGCAGAAAACGATCGACAAGAACTTCGACCACTACCACGACCCGAAAAATGCACAGACGGCCGCCAAGCGGCGCAGTCACTGAACAGGGAGAATGACATGGATTTCGAAGTCCCGCTTAACAGACTGATCTTCGGCCAGGAAGACGGCGCCGGCATCAACGCCCGCGTCACCGGCCGGCAGGATGGCATCGCCGAACTGGCTGCCAATCTGCACGCGCGCGGCCAGATCGAGAATTTGGTGGTCAAGCGGGTAGCCGATCGCGACGGGTTCTATTCGGTCTCCAACGGCAACCGCCGGCTGGCCGCATTCCATATGATCTATACAGCGGACTCGAGCCAGCCTATCCGCTGCACGCTGCGCGATGTCGACGAAGACGGCGCGTTCGAGGATTCATTGACCACCGCGGTGCTGGCAAAGCAGCTGCATCCCGTCGATCAGTTTGAGGCATTCGCGCGGCTCGAGGAGCACGGCAAGACCCATGAGGAAATTGCCCGGCAATACGGCATGACCGAAAAGGAAGTGCGCCAGGCGCTGGCGCTCGGCCGGCTGTCTCCTATCATCCGGGAAGCATGGCGTTCCGGCGAGATCAAGGCCGAGGTGGCGCGGGCCTTCACGCTGGCGCTGGACCCTAAGACGCAGGACAGGGCTTTTGAAAAGCTGAAGAAGGAGGGCCGGCTGTACGAGCACCTGGTCAAGGCCGAACTAGGCGCAGGCGCTTCAAACGCCGAGGTCGCACAGCTGATCGACGTCGTTGGCGCTGATGCCTATCGTGGGCGCGGTGGCGAGGTTACTGAAGATCTGTTCGGCTCTTCGCACGTCATCAGCGACGTGCCCTTGCTGAAACAGATGGCGATCGAATTACTGGAGACCACATGCTCTAAGCTGCTGGCCGATGGCTGGTCCTGGGCTGCACTCGAAGGAAATCTGCCCCAAGGTGCCCGGTTCTGGTCCAAATCCGAACTGAAGGATGAGGAACTGGTTTTCGAAGGTGACGAAGAGGAGCGGCTGGAGAAAGCTATCCTCGCGCTGAAGGCGTTCCGTGATGATGAGAACAACTCCGACTATGAGCAGGATGAAGCGTTGGAGCGCGCGGTCGACGATATCGAAACCGCAATTCGGTCGCGCAGTTTCCCAGCAAAAAAGAAATCCAAGCTGGGTTGCATCGTCGATATCGAGGATGGCCGGCTGGTGGTGCTGTACGGCATCAAAAAACCCACAGAGGTGAAGATATCCGGTGGCGGCTCTGCGCGCGATGAAGACGACGCGCCTGCGCCGGGTAAGAAGCCGGCCGCTTCCTCGGCCCCGGAAGAGCCGGAGATCAGCAACGCGCTGTTGCACCGGCTTTCGATCCAGCTGACCAACGCTGCGGCGACGGCACTGATCCAGGATGAGCAACTGGCGCTGTCGGTGCTGCTGGCCGGAATTGGCTGTTATAGCGATTGCGGGGTCAAGGCCAGCGTCAACGGTCTCGGCGCTCGCGAAGGTCGCGGCATGTTGGGTTCGCAGGAGATGGCCAAGGCGCTGTCGCTGGCAACCCAATTGAAGCCGGCGGAACGTATCTCGCTGATGGCGCAGATTGCCGCGAATGCGCTCGACTTTCAGAATGCGTCGCTCGATGTGCCGTCGCGCGACGACAAGGGCCCGGCCGCGATCTGTAATGCGATTGATCCCAAGGCGCTCAATGCGGCGCTGCGCGGCGCCTTCGATGCGAAGGATTACTTCGCTGGTGTCAGCAAGGCGCTGAACCTGAAGGCGATCGAGGAGGCCTGTGGGCCCGACCTGGCGCGGCAGCAATCGAAGAACGGCAAGCCCGACATCGTGGCATTCGCGATCGAGAACGTGCCGAAGACCGGCTGGCTGCCCGTGCAACTACGCGCCAAGGGGTATGACGGCCCACCGAAGGCCAAGGTGCTGGCGGTGGTGCCGAAGGGCAACGCCGGCAAACCGAAGCGGTCGAGCAAGAAACCCGCGGCCAAGGCCGCGCCCGTGAAGCGGGCGGCAGCAGCGAAAAAGGCAGCAAAGAAAACCACAGCGAAAACGAAAAAGCGCTGATCGCCATCACCAGGACGCGAGACATGAGCGGGGAATCACATGACGGCGTAGTGGCGTTCAAGCCACTGACGCTCGGCCGTGAGGCGGTGATGCT
>JBAYVG010000172.1:0-2917 GCA_041674785.1 Rhodocyclaceae bacterium | reverse complement strand
GCACATCCTGATGGAAACTCTTGCTGCCGGTCTTGACCTGGCGGATCGCATCGACCACATCGGTGCCTGCGACCACTTTGCCGAAGACGCAATAGCCCCAGCCGCTGCCGCTTGCCGCGGTGAAATCGAGAAAGCCGTTGTCGGCAACATTGATGAAGAACTGCGCAGTCGCCGAATGCGGATCGGAAGTGCGCGCCATGGCGACGGTATAACGCTGATTCTTGAGACCGTTGTCGGCCTCGTTCTTGATCGGCGGATTGCAGGGCTTCTGCTTCATGCCCGGCTCGAAGCCGCCGCCCTGGATCATGAAGCCGTCGATCACGCGATGAAAAATCGTGTTGTCATAGTGGCCCGCTTCGACATAGGCAAGAAAATTCTTCGCCGATTCGGGCGCCTTCTCGGTCTCGAGTTCGATATCGATGACGCCATGATTGGTGTGGAGCTTGATCATTTGAGCATCCTTGGATTGGGTGACGGGTTATTTTTCGGTGAGCAACTTGACCGACTCGATCACGACCGGAGTGGTCGGCACATTCTGATGCATACCGGCATTGCCGGTCCTGACCTTGGCAATTTTCTGAACCACGTCGAGGCCCTGCGTGACTTTGCCGAAGACCGCGTAACCCCAGCCGTCGCGGCTGGGATAATCGAGTGGGACGTTATCCACCAGGTTGATGAAGAACTGCGCAGTCGCAGAATGCGGGTCGCCGGTACGGGCCATGGCGAGCGTGCCGGTATTGTTCTTGAGGCCGTTCTTGGCCTCGTTCTCGATCGGCGCCCGAGTGGGCTTCTGCTGCATGTCGGACGTGAAGCCGCCGCCCTGGATCATGAAACCGTCGATCACGCGGTGAAACACGGTGCCATTGTAAAAGCCGTCCTTGACGTACTGCAGGAAGTTGGCCGCGCTCTTGGGTGCCTTGTCGGCATACAGTTCGATGATCAGGGTACCCTGGCTGGTCTTCATCTCCAGCGTTGGATTGGCGGCAAAGGCAGACAGGTTAAGCAGCAGGCCGACGGCCAGCAGGACAAGATGTTTCATGAAGCGCTCCGATTAGGAAAAGAGAAAAGCCGGTAAGGATTGCCAGCGCTCTAGCCGGCACCTTCGTACATGATCTTCCACTGCCCGTCTTCCTTCTGCCAGTACTGGCGTTTTTTCATGACATTGGAAAGATTGTTGCTGCGATAGTCCTGGTCGAAGGTCACCACGACCATGTCTTCCTTGCCGGGGTTGCGCAGCATGCTGATGTTGTTGGTCGCCAGCTTGATCCAGCTTTTGCCGCTGCCCACCTGGTGCTTGCGCGCGCTCCATTGCTCGAAGTTCTGCCCATCGCTGTAGAACTTCTTCGAATAATGGTTGAGATAGCGGTCGACGTTGAGACTTTCCCAGTCGCTGCGCCATTGTTCGATCTGCTTGTTGAGCGCGCTGCGCTCGGCTTGCCAGTCATCAAGCGACAGCCATTCGATGCTGTTGCTGATGATGACCGGCGTCAGGCCGATCTGCAGGTTCTTCGAGAGCGCGTCCAGATCCTGGTTGGCCAGCACCACGCAACCATCGGAAGCCTTGGGGGGACGCGAAAAAGTGTCGGAAGGCGTGCCATGCAACCAGATGCCGTGCCCATTGCGCCCGTTGCGCTTGTCCCACTCGTTCGGATAGCTGATCGGGAAAGCGCCGCTGCCGTAGAAATCGCCCAGCTTTTGCCGCGGCAGGCTGCCCGTCACGTGATAGACGCCGATCGGCGTCTTCTTGTCGCCCTCGCGCACCTTGTCGGTGCCGAGCTTGCCGTGGGAAATGTAATAGTCGGCGACGAAGCGCGGCGTGCCTTTCTCGTTCTGGTAGAGATAGAGCCGCGACTTTTGCGTATCCACGACAATGGCAAAGTTCTGATCGGCACGCATCTGTAGCAGGTAGCGCGGCACATAGTCCGCCGGCGGTTTTTCGCGGTAAGCCTTGAGGCGGGCAATCGCCTCTTCGCGCAGGTCTGCCAGCTTGTCTTTGGGCGCATTGGCGATGTTGCCGAAGGCCTGGATCGGGCGGCTGCGCGCCAGCAGCAAATCGCCCTTGATGAGATTGGCGAGATGGAAATTGGGATAGGCCTTGACCAGTGATTCGACTTCCTTCAGGGCGATATCCAGGCGATTCTGCTCGATCTGCTCGAAGACTCTTGCCAGAATCGGTTCAGGTCCGCTGTCCGAATAGCGCGCAGCGTTGGAATCAACGGCCGCAGCCGCCACACCGATGAGCAAACCGGCAATCAGAGCGGCCGCAAGGTGCAAACGCCGGGTCATGCGCATGGTTGCTGCCGGTGCCTCACTTGCCGACACGTTCCTGCTGAATCAGCCACCTGCCATCCTGCCTGACCATGACCATGACCTTGGTGCTGCTGGTCTTGAGAGAAGCGGAACGGTAATGTTGACGAAACCTGACCGTGGCGCGGTCGGCGCTTTCGGGAGTGACGTGCAGACCCTCGATGGAGACCAGAATGTTGCCCGGCTTGGTGAGCCGCTTGCTGCGCTCGCTCTCCCAGGCTGCGCGGGCTTCGCCGCCCGGCGTCTGGAAATCCCTGGCGTAATAGCTCAGATAGCCCTTGACGTTTTTCTTCGACCAGGCTGTGGCCCACGCCTCGAGGGTCTTGCCGATTTCGCTGCCGCCTGCGGATGCCTTGCTTTCGGCGGCCACGACAGGTGCGGGCGCGGCAACCGGGGCAGTGCTTGCGACCACGGGTTTGGCTGGCTCCGGCTTGGATTCGGGTTTCGCCTCGGCCGGCTTGGTCTCGGGTTGAGCTGGTGCCGCTGCTACGGGTTTGGTGGCAGTGGCAGGGCTGGCAGCATTGGAGGCGTTGGCAACGGGACGCGATGACGCCGACATGAGATCGCGGATCATCGCCAGCTTGGTTTGCGCGCTGGCATTCGACGAATC
>JBAYVG010000171.1:0-3028 GCA_041674785.1 Rhodocyclaceae bacterium | reverse complement strand
TTCCGGCATCTTCAGCCGCTCCATGATCGCCTTCAGGCGCTCACCGGCAAAGATGCGCAGCAGCGAATCGTCGAGTGCCAGGTAGAAGCGCGAGGAACCCGGATCGCCCTGGCGGCCGGAACGGCCGCGCAGCTGGTTGTCGATACGGCGCGACTCATGGCGCTCGGAACCGATGATGTGCAGGCCGCCAGCAGACAGAACCTTGTCGTGCAGGCCTTTCCATTCTTCGCGCATGGCGGCGATGCGGGCATCCTTCTGTTCCGCCGGGACGCTTTCGTCGTCCTTGAGGACCGAAACACCCCGCTCGACGTTGCCGCCCAGCACGATATCGGTGCCGCGACCCGCCATGTTAGTGGCGATGGTGATCATGCCCGGACGCCCCGCCTGGACGACGATCTCGGCTTCCCGCGCGTGCTGCTTGGCGTTGAGCACCTGATGCGGCAGCTTTTCCTTGTCGAGCAGCGCCGAGAGCAGTTCCGAATTCTCGATCGAGGTCGTACCGACCAACACCGGCTGGCCACGTTTGTGGCAGTCGCGGATATCGGCAATGATCGCCGCGTGCTTTTCTTCCGACGTGCGGAAGATCTGGTCGTTGAAGTCCTTGCGCAGCACCGGCTGATTGGTCGGGATGACGACGGTTTCCAGGCTGTAGATCTGCTGGAATTCATAGGCTTCGGTGTCGGCCGTACCGGTCATGCCGGCCAGCTTGCCGTACATGCGGAAATAGTTCTGGAAGGTGATCGAGGCCAGCGTCTGGTTCTCGTTCTGAATCGCCACGCCTTCCTTCGCCTCGACTGCCTGGTGCAGCCCGTCGGACCAGCGGCGACCGGTCATCAGGCGGCCGGTGAATTCATCAACGATGATGATTTCGCCGTTCTGGACAACGTACTGCTGATCCTTGAGGAACAGCGTATGGGCGCGTAATGCGGCGTAGAGATGATGGATCAGCAGAATGTTGGAAGCCTCGTAGAGGCTGCGCCCTTCCTCCAGGAGACCAACCTGCGAGAGCACCGCCTCGGCGTGCTCATAACCTTCCTCGGTAAGCAGAACCTGATGTCCCTTCTCGTCGACCCAGTAGTCGCCGGGACCATTTTCCTCGGCGCAGCGCGTCAGCATCGGTGCCACCTGGTTCATGCGCACATAGAGGTCGGTGTGGTCTTCCGCCTGGCCGGAGATGATCAGTGGCGTCCGTGCTTCGTCGATAAGGATCGAGTCCACTTCGTCGACGATGGCATAGTTGAGCGTACGCTGCACGCGTTCGCCGGTCGTATAGACCATGTTGTCACGCAGGTAGTCGAAGCCAAATTCGTTGTTCGTGCCGTAGGTGATATCAGCGGCGTAGGCGGCCTGCTTGGCCTCGTGATCCATCTGCGAGAGATTGACACCGACGGAAAGGCCGAGAAAACGATGCAGACGCCCCATCCACTCGGCATCGCGACTGGCGAGATAATCGTTCACGGTAATGACATGCACGCTCTTGCCCGTCAGCGCATTGAGATAGCAGGGCAGCGTCGCAACCAGGGTCTTGCCTTCACCGGTGCGCATTTCGGCAATCTTGCCGTAATGCAGCACCATGCCGCCGATCATCTGGACGTCAAAGTGGCGCATGCCGAGCACACGCTTGCTCGCCTCGCGAACAACGGCAAACGCTTCAGGCAGCAGATCGTCAAGCGTCTCGCCCTGGGCCAGACGCCCGCGAAACTCCTCGGTCTTGGCCTGCAAGGCTGCATCATCAAGCGCAACCATTGCGGGTTCAAACGCATTGATCTTCTTGACGGTGAGGAAATACTGCTTGATCAGCCGATCATTGCGGCTGCCGAAAATCTTCTTGAGTAGGCCGGAAAGCATTGTTGGAGCGACCTCGGTCGTGGATTCGGGAAAGCGCGGATTCTATCACGCCGGGCACGGCCGCCGCCCCAACCGGCACAACGAAGGTCAAGATGCGTACAGGCTATTTGCGCCGTGACGGCAACTGCGCGTAGTTTTCGCCCTGTTTCAGGAACCGGGCGGGGTTTTGGGCGACGCCGTTAAGGCGAACCTCGAAATGCAGGTGCGGCCCTGTCGAACGGCCGGTATTGCCGGAAAAGCCGATATGCTGCCCGCGCTTGACGACCTGCCCGTCCTTGATCTTGAAAGCTGACAAATGCGCGTAGCGGGTCGTGAAATCGTTGCCGTGATCGATCTCGATGAGATTGCCGTACTGGGGGTGCTTCTCGGCTGTCACCACCACGCCACCCGCAGCGGCCACAACGGGCGTGCCGATGTCGGCAACAAAATCGATGCCTTCATGCATGGCCCCGGTGCCGACAAATGGATCCACGCGCCAGCCAAAGCCAGACCCGGTGTAGTTACCCAGAATCGGCGTAACCGTCGGCAAGAGTGCACGGCGCACGCGTTCGTCGAGCAATTGTGACTCCACGGCGGTCAGCGAGTCAGCTCGATAGTCCAGCCGCCTGGCCAGCTGATCAAGGGCCTGATCCAGCTCGGCGGTCGTCTGCGGTTGCGCCAGCAGCAACGGGCCGCCCTGCCCCCCACGCAAATCGATGGGACGCTCCTGCGGCTTGATCCCGGACAGCGTTGACACCCGCTCGCTCAGCGAGTCGAGGCGCAGCAACTGCGCCTGCATCTGCCCCAGCTTGGCGGCCATGGCATCGAGGTTGTCGCGCAGATAGGCATCGCTGCGCTGGGACTCGGATTTCTGCACCGAAATGACGAGTTTTTCGAGAAACGGCAAACGAAACTGAACGGAGAGCCAGGAGAACAATGCCGAGAGCGAAAACATCAGAGCGACCAGCATGACCAACACGGTCATCACGAAGCGTGGAGTGATGACAAAGGTTCTTGCGGTTGCCAGCCTGTTAGAGACGAGAATAATATGCACTTTGCTGCGCTCCTCTGAACACCGGATATCCCTTTTGACCCATTCCCTCGACCGCTTTCTCTCCAGCACGGATGGTGCTGGCAGGCTCATGGCCCATGTCGGGCTGCTGCAAAAGCTGGCCCGCATCTATGCGAACGCTGCGCCGGA
>JBAYVG010000170.1:0-3045 GCA_041674785.1 Rhodocyclaceae bacterium | reverse complement strand
GTGCCGCCGAGGTCGACGCGCAGGTTGCCGTTCTCGCCCAGTTCGCCAGCCACGCGACTGGTCTGCCCATCCACAGTCAGCGCGTAGCCTTTGCGCGTGTCATAGGCAACGGCGATGCTCTTTTCGATTTCGCCGTGGCGCAGGATCAAGGTGCGTTGCGCCGCGCTATTCATACGCCAGCCGTCGCGGCGATGCCAGGGGGAATAGGGATCGGCGCTGCGCTGCGCCACCCGGTCGGCCAGACGCGCCTCGCGCAAGAGTTCTGCCAGCGCCGCGATGAGCCAGGCTTGGTGCGGCGGCTCGGCGCTCTCCGGGAAGAGCAGGGTGCGTTCGCGTTCGATCAGGCCGGTGTCGAGTTCGGCGGCGGCAAACGAAGGGCAGGCCACCAGCCGCGCCAGGAAGCCGACGTTGTTGGCAACACCGACCACGCGATACTGTGCCAGAGCCTGCAGCATGCGCGCCAGCGCCCGCTCGCGGGTTTCGTCCCAGACGATCAGCTTGGCGATCATCGGATCGTAATAGGGGGTGATCTCGTCGCCCTGTTCGACGCCGGTGTCGACGCGCACATGCAGCGATTCCTCGGGTGGTGCGAGATGCACCAGGCGGCCGGTGGACGGCAGGAAACCCTTGTCCGGGTCCTCGGCATAGATACGCGCTTCGAGCGCATGGCCGCGGATCGAGAGTTGTTCCTGCGAGAGGGGCAGCGGCGCGCCGGCGGCGACCAGCAACTGCCATTCCACCAGGTCCTGACCGGTGATCATCTCCGTGACCGGATGCTCGACCTGCAGCCGGGTGTTCATCTCCATGAAGAAGAACGTGCCTGTGTTGGCAAAATCGTGGTCAACGATGAACTCCACGGTACCGGCACCGACGTAGCCGACTGCCTTGGCCGCATCCACCGCGGCCTTGCCCATCGCGGCGCGTCGCTCCAGCGTCATGCCGGGTGCGGGCGCTTCCTCGAGCACTTTCTGATGGCGTCGCTGCACCGAGCAGTCGCGCTCGAACAGATACACGACGTTGCCCTGGCTGTCGCCGAACACCTGCATCTCGATGTGGCGCGAGCGCAGCAGGTATTTCTCGATCAGCACGTGGCTATCACCGAAGGACGACTGCGCCTCGCGCTGACAGGAAGCGAGCGCGTCGAGGAATTCTTCGCCCTTGAGTACCGCGCGCATGCCCTTGCCGCCGCCGCCGGCTGCCGCCTTGATCAGCACCGGATAGCCGATGCGATCGGCCTGCTGCTTGAGGAATTCCGGTGTTTGCTCGTCGCCGTGATAGCCGGGAGTCAGCGGTACGCCGGCTTTCTCCATGAGCTTCTTGGCTTCCGACTTCGAGCCCATCGCCCGGATCGCCGCCACCGGCGGGCCGATGAAGACGATGCCTGAAGCTTCGCAGGCTTCCGCGAAAGCAGCATTTTCCGAGAGGAAACCGTAGCCCGGATGTACGGCCTGGGCGCCGGTTTGCCTGGCGGCGGCAAGCACCTTGTCGGCCACCAGATAGGAAGCCCCCGCCTCGGCCGCACCGATCAGGACCGCTTCATCAGCCAGGCGCACATGGCGTGCGCCGGCATCCGCTTCGGAATACACGGCCACCGTGCGTATGCCCATGCGCCGTGCGGTCTTGATGACCCGGCAGGCGATTTCTCCGCGGTTGGCAATGAGTATCTTGTCGAACATGTTTATTTGTCGTTCTGCAGCACCCAGGAGGGTTTGCGCTTTTCCAGAAACGCGCTCATGCCCTCCCGGCCTTCGTCCGAGGCACGCAGGCGGCAGATGCGTTGCGCCGTGTCCTCGACGACTGCCGCGGTGATCGGTTGCGAGGCCACGGCGCGGATCAGTTCCTTGCACTCGCCCAGGGCGTTCGGGCTGTTTTTCAGCAGCGCGTCGATGAGTTCGCCCAGCGCCTGGTCGAGCGCTGCCTCATCCGGCACGATCTCGTGCACCAGGCCGATGCGGTAGGCTTCGGCGGCCGCAAAACGTTCGGCCGTGAGCATGTAGCGGCGCGAGTAGCGTTCGCCGATGGCGGCGATCACGTGCGGGCTGATCACCGACGGGATGATGCCGAGTTTGACTTCGGACAGCGTGAATTGCGCATCAAAAGTCGCCACGGCGATGTCGCAGGCCGCCACCAGGCCGACTCCGCCGCCATAGGCCGGGCCTTGCACCCGTGCCAGCGTCGGCTTCTTCATCTGCGCCAGGCAGCGCAGCATCTCGGCCAGGGTGCGCGAATCGCGCAGGCTGTCTTCTGCCGAGAAACTGGCGGCGCGTTTCATCCAGTTGAGGTCGGCGCCGGCGCAGAAGCTTTTGCCGGTGCTGGAGATCACCAGCACGCGCACCGCATCGTCGTCCGCCATCATGCCGATGGCATCGATGAGTTCGGCGATCAGCGCATCGTCGAAAGCGTTGTGGCGTTCGGGGCGGTTGAGGGTGAGGATGCCGACGCCCTTGTCGACTTCGGTGAGTATGTTCTGAAACATGGTTCCTCCGTAGGGCCGCCCCAAGGAGGAACAGCCAATAGTAAGTGAGCGAAGCGATCAACCGTCACCCCCTTCCTGGGGAAGGGGGATGGGGGGGAAGGTTAATATTTTCCTTTACATGCGGAACACGCCGAAAGTTGTCTTCTGGATCGGTGCGTTCAGCGCAGCCGACAGTCCGAGGCCGAGCGCGCGCCTGGTTTGCGCCGGGTCGAGCACGCCGTCATCCCAGATCCGCGCCGTGGCGTAGTAGGGATGACCCTGGGTTTCGTACTGGCTGCGGATCGGCGCCTTGAAAGCCTCTTCCTCTTCCTTGCTCCAGCTCTTGCCGGCGGCTTCCATGCCGTCGCGGCGGATCGTCGAGAGCACGCTCGCCGCCTGCTCGCCGCCCATCACGCTGATCCGCGCGTTGGGCCACATCCACAGCATACGCGGGCTGTAGGCGCGCCCGCACATGCCGTAGTTGCCGGCGCCAAAACTGCCGCCGATGATGATGGTGAACTTGGGCACCGCGGCCGTGGCCACGGCCGTCACCATCTTGGCGCCGTTGCGGGCAATGCCCTCGTTTTCAT
>JBAYVG010000169.1:0-3164 GCA_041674785.1 Rhodocyclaceae bacterium | reverse complement strand
GGCGCCATGAATAACTGGGCGTCCGACTTGGGCACCGGTTCGACCTTCGGTGCCTACGGCTTTTCTTTCAGCTTCTCGGTGGACAGCGGTTTCCAGTTCGTGGCCTTTGACCCTTACACCTTCGCCGCCCAGATCGCGATCATGATGGTCGAGGAGTGGCTCGCCTGCGCCGCGAACGAACAGGCGCTGGCGATGAAGAAGGGGCAAAACCTCTGCGTCTTCGTCGGCAGCTATTGCGCCAGCAAGGTTCCCATCATCAATGTCTGCGTGGAATTGAAGCAGCAATCCTGCTGCTTCAATTCCCTCCTGGCCAAGATCGTGAATCGGCAGGGCAGGGCGCAGCTGGGCCTGCCCGGCAACCAGTGCGGCGGCTTCAACGAGACGCAACTCAAGGCCCTGAATTTCTCTCAGATGGATTTCTCCGAATTCATCGCCACGATCACGCCGCCGGCGCCGAATCTGACCGCTGTGACCAGTCAGGTCAATGCGACGGTGCGGCAAAAGGTGCAGAACTACTACCAGCAAACGCCATGACGCCATTCGCCTATTTCCCGGTGCTCATCTTGGCCTTCGCAGGCGGGCATGAGTGTGCTGCCGCCGGGCCCTACCGCAATGCACGCGAGCTGATGGTCGAGGCCATCGTCACGGGGCACGCTGCCGGTGTCATGAACGGCGCCATCGCTCAGGCATTCGCGGCGCAGTTCGGAAGCCACGGTGATTTGCTCGTGGACGCCACGGTGGAGCGCGCCCTTCCTGAGCCTGGGTGCAAGCGCCTGCAGGTCAATTACACCCAGCGGGGTGTGCCCACGCTCCAGGGCACGACCGCTGTTCATCTCAATACCCGGATCAACTACTGCCTCGACGGTCACCCGCCCATCGCCTCGGAATGAAGTCCATGTCGAAGACGTTTCCCTTCGCTGTGCTGGCCCTGTTGGCGCCTCTAGCTCATGCTGACGATGGGCTCGACTACCCGTCGGTGTGGATTTGCGATGCCAACAAGCCCCACTGGTATTGCGACCTCGATGAATCCCGGCCTGCACCTACCGTGGTTGTGCCGCAGGCCTCGGCCACGAAGGGGCTTGCCATCCGGGATATCAAGAGCGCCGAAGCGCTGCGTGCGGAACTTAAGCGCCGGGAAGACCTGGCGGTGATGAACCCAACCGAGGCCAATCTCAAGAACTACCTTGCGCTGTGGCAGCTTGTCCAGGAGAAGGGCGCAGTATTCGCGGATAGCTGGCGGCGGGTGGTGTGGCAGAACCCCGAACTGGACTACTCGCTGCGCCGGCCCGCCAATAACGCGGCGATCAAGACCTTCGATGCGCAGCGCGAAGAGAGCGAAGCAGAACACTTGAAGGCGTTGGCGCAGGTGCACGGCCTCATCTTCTTCTTCCGCTCCGACTGCCCGTATTGCCACGCCATGGCGCCGACCCTCAAGCTCTTGTCCGAAAGATTCGGCATCGAAGTGCTACCGGTGTCGGTGGACGGCCCCGGTCTGCTGCCGGAGTACCCCAACCCGACCGATGGTCGCGGCCAGGCGGCGGCGTGGGGTGTCGAGCGCGTACCGGCGCTCTTTATTGGGTCGAAATTCACCGGCGACCACGCCGCCGTCGGTTTCGGCCAGATGGCGCTGACCGAGATCGTGGATCGCATCTTTGTGCTGACCGGCACCGTCCCTGGCCAGAACTTCTAGGAGCCATCGTCCATGAAGCGCTTCCTTGTCTTTGTCTTCGCTTGCGTCTTGGCCACCCAAACGTGGGCCATGACCATGCAGCAGCTGTTCGACTCGGTCAACGCCCAGGGCAATGTTTCGAACCCGGCCATTTTGCAGGGCCAGACCCTGAACCTCTATACGGGTGGCAGCCTGTTCATGCGTATGCCCAGGAAGACCTACAACCTGGTCAATGTGACGCCGCCGAGCTGGAACGCCGGCTGCGGCGGTATCGACCTGTTCATGGGGGGCTTCTCGTTCATCAACAAGGATGCGTTTGTCGCCATGCTGCGCAACATCGGTTCCAATGCCCTGGGCTACGGTTTCAAGCTGGCGATCCAGAATCTCTGCCCGACCTGCGACAACGTCATGCAGGCGCTGCAGGCCTCGGCGCAGATGATCAATCGGCAGAACATCGATTCCTGCGAGACCGCCAAGGGGATCGTCAACGCCGCACTGCCGGATACCTGGACGCGGGGCAAGCAGGACGCAGCCAAGAACTTCGGCGTGAATACCAACCTCTTCAGTGACCTATCCGACGCCTGGACCAACGTCATGAACAACGAGCCGAAGGCCAACGACACCATCAATCAGGTGGCGGCGGCGAATCCGGCGGCCAAGGACGCGATGCCGACGGGAAACGTGGTGTGGAAGGCGTTGAAGAAGCTCAACGGCATCGACGACGAATACCGCATGATCATCATGTCGATGGTCGGTACGGCAATCTTTCCGACTGACGGCGGCGTTAATCCGGCGTCAGCGCGGGTATTGCCGGCGCTCGATATATCTTTGGAACAGCTTGTCGGCAAACAGGACGCATCTCCGAATCTGGATTTTACGATTTGGCGCTGCGACACGACGACCGACGAGGGTTGCCTAAATCCTTACCAGGGCAAGGTGAACGACAATCAAATGGTGCCGAGCTTCCGAGCCATGGTGCGCGCGAAGCTGTGGTCCATCGCCGACAAGATCGCCGCGCGTCAGTCGCATGACAGTTTGCAGGACGTCATCAACTTCATCAATGTCACAGACTTGCCGGTCTACAAGATGATCGCCGTCGGCACGACGATGAATAACACCGGCCTGGCCGATGCGATGGTCAATCGTTATCAGGACTTGATTGCTGCGAAATATGCCGAGGTCTACATTCGTAGTGCTGTTTCAGACTTGGTGCAGGCACTTGTCCGTTATCAGACCGTGGCGGCAAGCGGTGTGATGTCCGATCAGATTAAGACGGTCCTCGAAGCGGCTGAACGAGTGAAAGCACAGGCGCGCCAGCAGATGGCCGCAGCCTACACGCAGACCATGAGCACCTTCAACATGGTGCAGGAAGTGCAGTTCATGGAGCGCGCCTTGAGCGCAAATCTGTCCCAGACGCTGCGCAGTTCGCTGACGTTCGGCCGTAGCCTGCGCTGAGGAGACGGCCATGCTTGACGTACAGATTTCGACCTATTGG
>JBAYVG010000168.1:0-3185 GCA_041674785.1 Rhodocyclaceae bacterium | reverse complement strand
TGTCACATCGGCCAACACCGTCGGCTCGAAGAAGGTGCCGCCACGGGCATGGCGCTTGCCGCCGGTGAGCACCCGCGCGCCCTGGGCGATGGCGTCGGCCAGATGGGCCTCGACCTTTTCCAGCCCGGCCACATCGATCAGCGGCCCCTGCACGACTCCCGGCTCGCTGCCTGCGCCAACCTGTAGCGCGGCAACGCGCGCGGCCAGTTTGCTGGCGAAGGCGTCGTAGATGCCGGATTGCACCAGGAAACGGTTGGCGCAGACACAGGTCTGGCCGGTGTTGCGATATTTGGCGATCAATGCGCCTTCGACGGCGGCATCGATATCGGCATCGTCGAAAACGATGAAGGGGGCGTTGCCACCGAGTTCGAGGGCCAGCTTCTTGATCGTCGGCGCGCTCTGCGCCATCAGCAGGCGACCGACTTCGGTCGAACCGGTGAAGGAGAGATGACGCACGATCGGGCTGGCGGTGAGCACGCCACCGATGGCTACCGGGTCGCCGGTAATCACGTTGAAAACGCCCGGCGGCAGTTCGGCGAAGTGCGCCAGCTTGGCCAGCGCCAGCGCTGTCAGCGGCGTCTGCTCGGCCGGCTTGACCACCACCGTGCAACCGGCAGCGATGGCCGGCGCCACCTTGCGCGTGATCATCGCCAGCGGAAAATTCCACGGCGTGATCGCGGCGCAGACACCAATCGGCTGCTTGATGGTGATCAGGCGCTTGTCACCGACTACCGGCGGAATGGTTTCGCCGTAGGCCCGCTTGGCTTCTTCGGCAAACCACTCGACGAAGGAGGCGCCGTAGCCAACCTCGCCCTTGGCTTCGCTCAGTGGCTTGCCGCATTCGGCAGTGATCATGCGGGCGAGGTCGTCGCCGTGCGTAACGATCAGCTCGAACCAGCGGCGCATGATGGCAGCGCGTTCCTTTGCCGTTTTCGCACGCCAGGCGGGCAGGGCGGCCTCGGCGGCAAGTATGGCGCGCGCCGTTTCATTGGTACCCATCGCCGGTACCTCGCCGAGCAGTTCGCCGCTGGCGGGGTCGGTCACGTACAGCGTTTTTCCGCTGTCAGCAGCCTCCCAGCGGCCGTCGATGTAAGCGTTGGAGCGCAGCAGGATAGGTTCGGCAAGTTGCATGGCAAGGGCCTCTGAAAGCTGAAGTTCGAGAATCGCAGTTTATACTTGGCGCATGCATCGAAGAAGTTTTCTCCCGGCATTTGCGACGCTGCTGGCGGCACTTGTGCTGACAGCGTGCGGCGGCGCACCGATGCGCCCGACCCCGGATCGTAGCGAACGCACGCTCTCCGACCACGGCCGGGAAGTGACAATGTTCGCCCTCTCGCTACTCGATACCGGCTACCGCTTTGGTGGCAAGAACCCGGAGGCCGGGCTCGATTGCAGCGGCATGGTCACCTATGTCTTCAACCGCGCCGCCGGGCTGAAAGTTACTGGCAGTGCCGCCGATATCGCCCAACAGGGACGCCCGGTAGACAAGGCAGCACTGGTTCCCGGCGACCTGGTGTTCTTCGACACCTCGAACCGGCCGTTTTCGACCATTTCGCACGTCGGCATCTACATCGGCGACGGCCGTTTCATTCACGCCCCGTCGGCTGCCAGTGGCCGCGTTCGCATTGACCGACTGAGCAGCTCCTATTTCGCACCACGCTTTACTGCCGGACGCAGCTACTTTGACTGAATCAACCATCGCTGAATTCCCCGGCCTGCACTTGCACGCTGAACTTGAAGGCTACAAGGAGCACCGCGACCCGCTGGTGCTTTTCACGGCCATCTACGGGCTGATCCGGCCAATGCCGGGAGAAGTGGCGGCCAGCGCGGTCGATAAGCACGCAGCGCTCGTCGAGCTGCTCGAACGTGACGAGGAAAAGCGGCGCCTGGTCCGCCAGGCTTTTGCTGAAATCGTCTCTACCCGACGCATGGTCAGCTTTCTTGCCGATAGCGGCATCCTGCCGCCGACCGGGTTTTTCACCGAACTGATGCGTATAGCCAGCCACCGCCTGCTGCCGGAGATTCCTGATCCGGACGAGTTCCGCGATTGCCTGCAGATCATGCTGCACAGGAAGGACGATTGGGTCTGGCTAAGCACTATCCCGGCCGAAAATTCTCTGCGTTTCTGGACCCTGGTTACGCCCGATGACGAACTCGGCCCGGCCGAAAAGCTCAAGGTCTTCGACCAGTTCATCGAAGCCATGCTGGTACTCGCCTATCGCATCAGCGGGCTTGATCTTGACCAGGATTTCCGCCGGCTTGGCGACTCGTTTTCCGGCTACTCGGCCGCTTTTCGCGCCGTTGCCGGCGAAGCGCAGCGCTATGCGGATGCGTGGCGGCGCGCAGAAGAAGCCGGCGAGACGCCGCATGAGGACGAACGCCATCTGCTGGTGCTGATCGATCAGTGCCAGAAGGTTGTCGACAAGGCGCACCGGGCCGCCATGCGTGTCGGTACCAGCCTGTCGCTGACCTTCGCCCTGCGTCGGGCGACGCAGAGCCTGCAGCGGCTGGAGCGCATCGTTACCCTGCTTGGCGCCTACTGGCGAGAGGATGCGCGCAGCGATGCCGTCAGCCACTGGACGGCGCTGGTGCGCGAAACGGCCTACGCCGAAAACCAGCGCAACAGCCTCCGTCGGCATGTGGCGCGCGGCATGAGCCTGCTCGCCTTGCGCGTCACCGACAACGCCGCCAAATCAGGTGAGCACTACATCACCGAAACCCGCAGCGCCTACTTCGGCATGTGGCGCTCGGCAATGGGCGCCGGCATCATCATCGCCCTGCTGGCCCTGCTCAAGATCTTCGCCTCGAAGCTCGATCTGGCACTGATCGGCTACGCCTTCTTCTACAGCATGATCTACGGCCTCGGCTTCATGCTGATCTACATGCTGCACCTGACCATCGCCACCAAGCAGCCGGCGATGACAGCGCAGACCATCGCCGGCTACCTCGGCGAGGCCGAGCGCGGCAAGCCGCAGCAACTGGAACGGCTGGCCGACCTGGTTGCTGCCGTCACCCGCAGCCAGATCGCCGCCATCATCGGCAACGTGGCCATCGCCTTGCCGACAGCAATGCTCGTGGCCATTGCCTGGGAGTATTTTCACGGTGTGCCGATGATTGATGTCGGCAAGGGCGCCCATCTTCTCGACGATCTCGACATCATCGGCTGGGCACTGCCGCACGCAGCC
>JBAYVG010000167.1:0-3192 GCA_041674785.1 Rhodocyclaceae bacterium | reverse complement strand
CAAGGGCAACGTCACTGTCCTGCTGCTCGACAACCGCGCCGTCGGCATGACCGGCGGCCAGGACAATCCGGGCACCGGCCGCGATATCCACGGCGATCCGGCGCCGCGCGTCGACTTCGCCGCAATCGTGAAGGCGCTCGGCGTCAAGGAAGAGCGCGTGCACGTGGTCAACCCCTACGAGCTGCCGACGCTGTTCAAGACCGTGCGCGATGAAACCAAGATTCCGGAACCGTCGGTGATCATCACCAACCAGCCCTGCGTGCTGGTTGATCACTATCACGGACTGAAGCCCTTTACCGTCATCGACGACAAGTGCACCGGCTGCGGCAACTGCCTCGACACCGGCTGCCCGGCGATCCACGTGACCAAGCGCGACAGCGTCGTCAAGCCCTCGGGCAAGACCGTTGACCTCGCCTGGGTGCGCATCGAAAGCTCGGTCTGTACCGGTTGCGGCCTGTGCGTGCAGCCGTGCGCGCCGGACGCCATCGTGCAT
The DNA here is from genome assembly GCA_041674785.1 of Rhodocyclaceae bacterium. Lineage (GTDB taxonomy): Bacteria > Pseudomonadota > Gammaproteobacteria > Burkholderiales > Rhodocyclaceae > Proximibacter. The sequence goes on along the minus strand of JBAYVG010000167.1, from coordinate 2,699 downwards.
GCCGACAAGGTTATCCAGATCAAGGCTTTGCAGAGGCACTAAACATGAGCGAAATCACTAACATCCTCGTTGTCGGTGTCGGCGGTCAGGGCGTCATGACGGCCACCGAAATCCTCGCTGAAGCCGCGATCGCGCTTGGCCACGACGTCAAGAAAACCGAAGTCGCCGGCATGGCGCAGCGCGGCGGTGTCGTCTCGTCGCACCTGCGCTTCGGCCCCAAGGTGCTCTCGCCGCAGATCGCACCGGGCACCGCCGACGTCCTGCTCGCCTTCGAGGCGGCCGAAGGTATGCGCTGGCGGCACATGATGCGGCCGGATGCGCTTGCGCTGATCAACACCGGCAACCTGACGCCGCCGGTCGTCGAACTCGGCCTCTTCGAATATCCCGCTGACCCGATTGGCGAGATGCGCACCTCCGGCGCCCGCGTCTATTCCTTCGATGCCTCAGCCATCGCCAACGAACTGGGCAACATCCGCCTCGGCAACACGATCATGCTTGGCGCCATCGCCGATCACCTGTCGTTCTCGGCCGAAATTCTTGAAGAATGCGTGCTCAAGCGCTTTGCCCGGAAGGGCGAGAAGGTGATCGAAATGAATCACCAGGCTTTTGCTGCCGGCCGCGCTGCGGCCGCCGAGGCCGCAAAAACGCAGGGCGCGGCAGAAGCCGTTCCTGCCTGACTGCGGCCTGAATTGCGGTAAAATAGGCAATCCGATCAAAGGGAAAGGCGAGCGCGATGCTCGCCTTTCCTCTTTTCATTTGCTGGAACTGAGATGACTGCAACGATCCTCGATGGCAACGCCCTGGCGCAGAAGCTGCGCGCTGACTTCAAAACCCGCGCCGAAGCGCTCGCTGCCAAGGGCACGCGCCCCGGCCTGGCCGTGATCCTCGTCGGGGAGGACCCGGCCTCCGCTGTCTATGTGCGTAACAAGGTCGCCGGCTGCGAGAAGGCGAGCTTCCATTCCGAGAAGATCGTTTATCCGACTGACGTCGCACAGGACGTGGTGCTGGCCAAGATCGCCGAACTCAACGCCGATCCGAAGATCCACGGCATCCTCGTGCAGTTGCCGCTGCCGAAGCATTTCGATGCTGATGCCGTGCTCGAAGCCATCGCCCCGGAGAAGGATGTCGATGGCTTCCATGCCGAGAACGTCGGCGCGCTGATGCAGGGGCAGCCGCGTTTCATCCCGTGCACGCCTTACGGCGTCACCAAGTTCTTCGAGGAAGCCGGCGTCAATCTGAAGGGCGCAGAAGCTGTCGTCATCGGCCGCTCGAACATCGTCGGCAAGCCGATGGCCATGCTGCTGCTGCAGGCCGGCGCCACCGTCACCATCTGCCATTCGCAGACGAAGGACCTGGCTTTTCACACGAAGCGCGCTGACGTGCTGGTCGCTGCCGTCGGCCGGCCGAAATTCGTCACTGCCGACATGGTCAAGCCCGGCGCGATCGTCATCGATGTCGGCATCAACCGTCTGCAAGACGGGCCGGATGCGGGCAAGCTCTGCGGCGACGTCGATTTTGAAGGTGTAAAAGAAGTGGCCGGCGCCATCACGCCGGTACCCGGCGGCGTCGGTCCGATGACCATTACCATGCTGCTCGCCAATACGCTCGAAGCGGCCGAAAGGAGTGCCAAGTGACTCAGCCCAAACATCCCGTGGTTGGCATCGTCATGGGTTCGGATTCCGACTGGCCGACGATGCAGGCAGCTGCTGTCATCCTCAAAGAGTTTGGTGTGCCGCACGAATGCCGTGTCGTCTCTGCACACCGCACGCCAGATCTGTTGTTTGATTATGCCGGCATGGCCAGTGAGCGCGGGCTGAAGGCAATCATCGCCGGTGCCGGCGGGGCGGCCCATCTGCCGGGCATGCTGGCCGCCAAGACAACGGTGCCGGTGCTTGGTGTGCCGGTGCAGTCGAAGGCGCTTTCCGGCCAGGACTCTCTGCTTTCCATCGTGCAGATGCCGAAGGGCATTCCCGTCGCGACCTTCGCCATCGGTGAGGCCGGTGCCGCCAACGCCGCGCTGTTCGCGGTGGCCATGCTGGCCAACACCGATGAAGAACTGGCTCAGAAGTTATCGACCTTCCGTCAGGCACAGACCGAAAAAGTGCTGGCGATGACCCTGCCTCCCGTCTGAATTTCGCCATGATTTTGCCTCCCGCAACACTGGGTATGCTGGGTGGCGGCCAGTTGGGCCGCTTCTTTGTTTCTGCCGCGCACGAACTCGGCTACAAGGTCTGGGTGCTCGACCCCGATACGAACAGCCCGGCCGGGCAGATCGCCGAGCGTCACCTGGCGGCAGCCTACGACGATTACGCCGCGCTTGATGAGCTGGCACAGGGCTGTGCCGCGATTACCACCGAATTCGAAAACGTTCCGGCCGATACCCTCGATTACCTCGCCAAGTTTTTGCCGGTGCGCCCGTCGGCAGCGGCAGTTGCTGTCTGCCAGAACCGCATTGCCGAAAAAACCTTTCTGCGCGATAACGGCCTGCCGCATGGTGCCTTCGCCCCGATACATGCCGAGGATGACATCAGGCATGCCAATGCCGTCCTCTTTCCGGGCATCCTCAAGGTCGCGCGCTTCGGCTATGACGGCAAGGGGCAGGCAGTGGTCAATGACCGTGACGAGGCCATGGCCGCCTTCCATGCCTTCAAGGGCGAAACCTGCATCCTTGAGCAGAAGCTGCACCTCGACTACGAGGT
>JBAYVG010000166.1:0-3238 GCA_041674785.1 Rhodocyclaceae bacterium | reverse complement strand
GATTTCGTAACGGGTCACCACCGGGCCGGGGTAAGCCGCCAGCACATGCACCTGAACGCCGAATTCGGCGAGCTTGCGCTCGATCAGGCGCGAGGTGAATTCCAGCGTCTCGGCGCTAGGCAGGTCGGTCTGCGCGGGGGCCGGGGCCAGCAGGTGCAGCGGCGGCAGCATGCCGCCCTCAACGGCTTCCGGGAAAAGCGGTGTCTGGCGCTCGCGCTCGATACGTTTTTCAATTTTCTTCGAGACTTCCACCGCCGGTGCGGGTGTCTCGATGAAGATCGGTTCGTATTGTTCGACACGCTGCTTTTCAACCTCGACTTCCACTTCGCGCTGCTGCGCGACCTCGCGGCCGATCCGCCGATCCTGCCAGCGCTCGAAAAGATCGCGCACCCCAAAGTAACCCCCTTCAAGCAAGGCGCCGACGCGCTCGGCAGCGTTCAGCCACGACATTCCGGAAAACAGGCTCCAGCCCATAGCCAGCGCAGCCAGCAACAACAGCGTGGCACCGGTAAAACCGATATAGCGAACCACCAGCATGCCGATCTCATGTCCAAGCATGCCCCCCGCCTCCAGCGGCAGGGCGATCTTCATTGAATGGAAGCGCAGGAATTCGATGGTGCTGCTGGAAACAAGCAGCACGACAAAGCCGACCAGAGCGATCGCCAGCGGCCGCCGGTCACCGGAGCGCAGACCGTCAAGCCGACGATAGCCCCACCAGACGATGGCGGCACAGAGCACTACCCACCACCAGGCAGAAAGCCCGAAAAGATAGAGAAGAAGATCGGAAATCCAGGCACCGGCGCGTCCGGCGGGATTGTTCATGGCGGTACTGAAGACGGCCTTCGACCAGCCCGGATCGTCCGGGTGGTAGCCGAACAAGGCCAGCGAGAGGAAGCCGGCCAGCACCACCAGCGCGAGCCAGCGTGACTCCTGCAGGATCAGTGCAATTTTCTCGGGCAGCGGGCTCGGCGCATTTTCGCCCCGTTCAGCAGTCTTGGCAGTCAAGGATGTCGACAAGCAAAAATGAAAAGGGAATTATACGCGCCCTCCGTCGCACTTCCGGCAACGAGGCGACGCAACAAGGCAACAAGGAGCGACAAGACCTGCTTGCCGGCATTCAGGTGTTTGCAGAAGCAATCAGGCTGCGTCGAGGATGATCAGGCCTTCTTCGACACGGATATAGCCGCTGGCTTCAAGATCCTTCATCACCCGGCTGACCATCTCGCGCGAGGCGCCGATCATCTTGGCGATATCCTGCTTTGTCACCTTGCGGCGGATGACGCGCTGCCCCTCGTGAATTTCGGAAAATTCCAGCAACAGCTTGGCAACACGGCCATAAACGTCCATCAGCGCCAGGCTTTCGATCTTGCGGTCAGCGTCGCGCAGGCGCTCGACCAGACGCTTCATGATGTTCAGCGCAACTTCGAAGTTTTCCTGCAGGCAACGCTTGAAATCAGCCTTTGAAATCACCAGCATCTCGCAGGCTTCGGCGGCGACAACGTCGGCAGAACGGGGGCTACCGTCGATCAAGCCCATCTCGCCGAAAAAATCACCGGGACCGAGGATCGAGAGGATGACTTCGCGCCCTTCCTCGTCGCTGTTGAGAACGCGGGCACTGCCGTTGATCAGGATATAGAGGGAATCGGTCGCATCACCGGCACGCACGATCACTGTTCCGCGCGCCACCTTGCGATGCGCCGCGACGCCAGCAATCTGTTCGAGCTGCGGGTCAAGAACACCACTGAACAAAGGGATTGTCCGCAGGAGGACCAGCCCTCTTGTTCCTACACTTCCAGTCGCCATCCCTGATAACCTTTTTTCCAGTAATTCATGAAGTTGCCTGAAAGTTATAAGACTGTTTCGTAAAACGCAAGCGGTATGTGGCCTACGCGTGGCAGCGAAACGTGACGCTTCGCCGCGCCGGTCACCGTTATAATTTAATGATTACCCAACCACGCCGACTAAAAAATCATGACCCAGAGCAATCAAACCACTCGCCACTGCCGCCTGCTCATTCTTGGTTCCGGCCCCGCCGGCTACACCGCCGCTGTTTACGCTGCCCGCGCCAACCTCAAGCCCGTGCTGATCACCGGCATCGCCCAGGGCGGCCAGCTGATGACTACGACCGATGTCGATAACTGGCCGGCCGACGCTGATGGCGTGCAGGGCCCGGACCTGATGGCGCGCTTCCAGAAACACGCCGAGCGCTTCGAGACCGAACTGGTGTTCGACCACATCCACACCACCCACCTCACCGAAAAGCCGATCCGCCTCGTCGGCGACTCCGGTACCTACACCTGCGACGCGCTGATCATCGCCACCGGCGCCTCTGCTCAATACCTGGGCCTGCCCTCGGAAGAGAAGTTCTCCGGCCGCGGCGTCTCCGCCTGCGCCACCTGCGATGGTTTCTTCTACCGCAACCAGCAAGTCGCGGTCATCGGCGGCGGCAATACCGCCGTCGAGGAAGCACTGTATCTGGCCAACATCGCCAGCCACGTCTCGCTGATCCACCGTCGCGAGAAGTTCAAGGCCGAGAAGATCCTCATCGACAAGCTCTACAAGAAGGTCGAGGAAGGCAAGATCAGCCTGGTGCTCGACTCGACACTCGACGAAGTCCTCGGCGACAGCACCGGCGTCACCGGCCTGCGTGTGAAGAGCACCAAGAATGGCGACACCAGCGAACTGAAGCTTACCGGCGTCTTCATCGCCATCGGCCACAAGCCGAATACCGACATCTTTGCCGGCCAGCTGGAAATGGAGAACGGCTACATCGTCACCCAGGCCGGTCGCGCGGGGAATGCCACCGCCACCAGCATCGAAGGCGTCTTCGCAGCCGGCGACGTGCAGGACCACATCTACCGCCAGGCCTGCACCTCGGCCGGCACCGGCTGCATGGCCGCGCTCGACGCCGAGCGCTACCTGGACGCCCTCGGCACCGCCTGAAGCCAATGGCAAAGCGCCCCAAGGATAATCCCTTCGGGGCGCTGGCCGATCTGCGGCACAAGGTCCGCAGCGCTGCACCCGAGCCGCGCCCAACTGTGGCCGGCACTTCGACCATCACACGCGCCACAACGGCTGCCGGGGCTGAAGAAGATGCAGCCGCCTTTCAAGCGGCTATCAGCGGCGTCGCGCCGCTTGCGCAATCCCGCCGTGCCAACCTGGAGCGCCCCCGCCCGGCGCCGGTACCGCGCCCACGCATCGCCGACGCGGATCTTGCCGAGCCAGCCAGACCGACACG
>JBAYVG010000165.1:0-3297 GCA_041674785.1 Rhodocyclaceae bacterium | reverse complement strand
GGCGACAGCCGGCCGCCCTTGGCAACGACATGAAAAGTCGGCAATTCACTGGCCTGGGCGTGGCTGTTCGTCGCCCAGCCCAGGCCCATCCAGAGCGTCACGGTTAACGCTGCATAGACATAGGATGCGCGCACCATGATCAAAACCCGACCTTGGCGCGCAGGCCCAAAACCTTGACCGAAGGTGCGCTGGCATCGCCGCCGGGCTGACGGATCCACTGAAAGTCCGGCGTCAGCTCGATCTTGCTGGTGAGCTTGTAGCGGTAGTAGATTTCCACCTGGTTCTCGCTGCCGCCGGCCTGGTAGCCGAAGTCAGGCGTACCATTGGCATCGGCGTCCAGCGTCGGCGAGTCATTGCGGAAATCTGTGCTGGTGCGCAAGCTTCCCAGCGCCATGCCGAAGCCGTCGGCTGCGCGCCCCCAGCGGTTGCCCGCAAGTTCCGCACCGAAGGTCAGCGCGCGGTCGAAGCGGACCCTGCCGGTGAGCTGGTGACCGTAGCGGCCAAACAAAGTCAGATCGTCGGCCACCTTCTGATCGGCCGAGAAACCGACCCCGCCGTGGCGTCGTTCGCTGCCGTCGTAGTCGGTGCCACGGCCGTTATGCCACAGGTAAGCGCGGTAATTGCCCGGCAGGTAGTTGATGCGTGTGGCGGTCTCGGCCTGGGCGATGACGAAGGGGCCGGTCAGCGAACCGGTGAAGTTGGCCCCCGGCCCGGAGCCGAAGACCCCCAGCGAGAGGCCCCATTCCGCGCCCTTGTGGCGCGTGTTGGCATATTTGATGATGGCGCCGGGAGCGAAGCCGTAGGCATCGGCGCCGGTGTCGCCGCCCGAATCCAGCAGCGGGTTATGCACAAATGCGTTGTTCATGAACTTCGCCGACTCGTCATCCGCCGCCGCATTCTGGTCGAAGAAGACGAAGGGATCGATCTTGCCGATGGTCAGATGCAGATGCTCGCGCGCATTGGCCTTGACGCCGTCATCCATCAGCGGCACGGTCAGTTGATACCAGGCCTGCGCCAGGATGCCGAAGGAGTCGTCCGGGCCGGCATTAGTCTCGAACGCAGTGGTGTTGACGGTGCTGGCGTAGGTCGGCCGCAAGCCTGTGCCGGTGCCCTGGCCAAGACGGAAGTGGGCGAATACTTTGCCTTGCGCATTGCCCATTTCGCCGCCTGGCAGCGTCACGGAAACGTCGCCCCGATAGTTGGCGCGGGTTTCGTCGATGCCGGCGGCCGTGCCGCCGGCACCGACTTTCTGCAGGACACTGGTTAGGGTGGCGCCGGCCGTGATATCTTCCAGCGACTCGATCTGACGCGCCTGCTTCTGCATCGCCAGGGTCTGGAATTCGACCGCCTTGAGGCGGGTAACGATTTCCGGTTCACGTTCGCTGAGGCGCTCGGTAGACAGCGCCTTTTCCATTTCCAGGTTCTGGCGCTCAAGGGTTTCGATGCGCTCGGCCAGGCGCTTGAATTCCGCCTTGAGCGCGGCGATGTCGTCAGCGGCGAACGCTAATGTAGGCGTCATGCACGCGAGCATGGCCGCCACGGTCGCGGCAATGGCGGTATGGGTGAGTTTCATTTCAGTACCCGCCTTTTTTGCCGATGCCGGCGTAGGTGAACTCCCATTCCACTTCAAAAGGCTTGAACCAGGGCCGCACGCCGGTGGCCCGGTCGGTGTGGCGGCCGAAGTGGTTGCCCTGGGGATTTTCCCTGGCGCCGGGCGGATAGATGAGGAACTTGACCTTGTACTTGCCCGGCCCCTTGAGTTTCACGTTGTCGCCATAGTGCGGGCCGTCGCTGGCTACCATGGGCATCATGTCACCCTTGATGATCTCGTTGCCCGGCAGTTTGGTGAGTTCGTACTTCACCATCAGGTGGGGCATCCAGGAGCCTTCTGGAAAACCGTTCGGATTATTGGCCAGGGCGTGGATATCGGCTTCGAGATGGATGTCGGATTCGGCGGCCTTGCGCATATGACCTTCGGGTTCCATTTCCACCGCTTGCAGATACACGGCGGCGACCTCCATGCCGGCCAGGTTTTGGGGTGTTCCGATGGGATATTCGAGAGCGGCGGCGGCGAACGAAAGACCGGCGCCGAGAACGAGAGACAGAGAATGAAGCAAACGCATGGCAAACCTCCAAAGGTGAACGAAAAGCTGTCTTTGGCTGGCTTGCCGATGCACCGGCTGGCTGGCTGGATGCGGCAGTGCGAGGCGCTGCCGCGGCAACGGTGATTACGAGCTGGACGACTCCCCCATCTGCGTTTGCAGATAGTTCTGCGCGCCGACCTTGCCGATCAGCTCAAGCTGGGTTTCGAGATAGTCGATGTGCTCTTCAGTGTCTTCGAGAATCTTCTGCAGCACGTCGCGCGAAACATAATCGTTAACGCTCTCGCAGTAAGCGATGGCCATTTTGAGGTCGGCGTGAGCACCTGTTTCGAGCTTGAGATCGCCGGCCAGACATTCGGGCACGTTCTCACCGATCAGGAGCTTGTTCAGTGCTTGCATGTTGGGCAGGCCCTCAAGGAACAGTATTCGTTCGATCAGGCTGTCGGCGTGGCGCATTTCCTCGATGGACTCTGCGTACTCGTGCTTGCCCAGCGCGGCAAAACCCCAGTTCTTGTACATCCGGGCATGCAGGAAATACTGGTTGACCGCGCTGAGTTCGTTGACAAGTTGTTTGTTCAGCAACTGGATGACCTTCTTGTCGCCTTTCATGGTGAGCCTTTCATCGTAAGCTTTGCATGGGAATCTGCCCTGCTCATGCCGCGGCGAGTTGAGGCATGGCGGCGAATCGATCGGACGTGTGCGCATGCAGGGTATCCCGCAATACGCTGCGTGCGCAATCGCAACACCGGCCGCAGCAGGTGCCGACACCGAGTTGCGCGCGCAATTCTCGAAGGCTCCGGCAGCCTTCGGCAACGGCGGAGCCAATATCGCGCTCTGTAACGGCATTGCAGACGCAGACGAACATGATGGTGCCTATTTGGTCAAGATCAGCTTGCCCTGGCGCGTGCGCCGCAAGCGATAAATTTCGCCCGAATGGGAAATTTCAACTTCGCCTCGGGCACCGAGCAGCGTTGCGCTGTCAATTGACCATGCGGAAGCCGCTACACGGGCGACACTCAGGGAATCGGTTGGCGGAAATGAATAAGTTGGTGTGTTTGGTTTCATTGCAGCAGTACGGTATGAATAGCGCGAATGAGAAGCATTCTCATCTATATACGTCACAATGTCAACACGGAGAATTACTTCTTTTTTCTCGTATCTCCCTCGTACTGGTGGTGCACGACACGGATTGACT
>JBAYVG010000164.1:0-3319 GCA_041674785.1 Rhodocyclaceae bacterium | reverse complement strand
AAGTGTTCGGGGGCGAAGGACGGGATGCCGGTGAAGCGCAGCTCCTCGCCCTCGGTAAAGGTTTCGCCGAGGCGGATGGTGCCGTGGTTCGGGATGCCGAGGATGTCGCCGGGAAAGGCTTCGTCGGTGGTGCTGCGGTCGCGGGCCATGAAGGTGATGGCGTTGTTCACCGAAATCATCTTGCCGCCATCGACCTGCTTGACCTTCATGCCGCGCTCGAAGCGGCCCGAGCAGACACGCAGGAAGGCGATGCGGTCGCGGTGCTTGGGGTCCATGTTGGCCTGGATCTTGAAGACGAAACCAGAGAATTTCGGCTCGTTCGGCTCGACGCTGCGCGTCTTGGCCGGCCGTGCCAGCGGCGCCGGCGACAGCTCGACGACGGCGTCGAGCAGCGATTGCACACCGAAGTTGTTCACCGCCGAACCAAAGAACACCGGCGTCTGCTTGCCTTCGGCATAGGCCTTGGCGCAGAAGGCGTGCGAGGCACCACGCACCAGTTCGATGTCGGTGCGCAGTTCGTCGGCCTGGCTGCCGAGCAATTCATCGACACGCGGATTGTCCAGGCCCTTGATAATCTCCGAGGTGCCCTTCTCGGCCTGCGGGTCGAAGAATGCGATCGAATCGTCGTAGAGGTGATAGACACCGCGAAAGCGCTTGCCCATGCCGATCGGCCAGGTCATCGGCGCGCACTGGATGCCGAGCACCGACTCGATTTCGTCGAGCAGGTCGATCGGCTCCTTGCCCTCGCGGTCAAGCTTGTTGATGAAGGTCAGGATCGGCGTGTCGCGCATGCGGCAGACGTTCAGGAGCTTGATCGTCTGGGCCTCGACGCCGTTGACCGAGTCGATGACCATCACCGCCGAGTCGACGGCGGTCAGCGTGCGGTAGGTGTCTTCCGAGAAGTCCTCGTGGCCCGGCGTGTCGAGCAGGTTGATCATGCATTCGCGGTAGGGGAACTGCATCACCGACGAGGTGACCGAGATGCCGCGCTGCTTCTCCAGCTCCATCCAGTCCGAGGTCGCATGGCGCGAGGCCTTGCGCGCACGGACTTCACCGGCGACCTGGATGGCGCCACCGAACCACAGCAGCTTTTCGGTCAGCGTGGTTTTACCGGCATCCGGGTGGGAAATGATGGCAAAGGTGCGGCGGCGGGCGATTTCGTTGTCGAGGGCGGTCACGGCGGGATTCACTGCAGCATGGGATCAAGGGCCGCGATTATACCCGCTTCGTCGTCTAAGCCTTGGATTTGGCTATCGTTTTGGCACCATCTTCGCCATCGCTTCATGCTAATCTGGCAAAAAATACGGGCTTTTTCTTCCGCCCAAAAAGATGGAACCCCCGACCATGCATGGCCTTCCGGCAATCCTGCGCTGGCTTTCGTATTGCACCCTGCTCATGGGTGGCTTTTGGCATGCCCTCGCCAATGCAGACGCTCTCTCGCTACATAACACGCCCGGCAACCGTGCGCTGGGGGTGCACGCCGCCTACTTCAAGGAAAGCGGCCAGGCGCTTGGCCTGGAAGAGGCCATCGCAGCACGCACCTCGGGCAAGTTCTCTCCTTCAAACACCGACGTTCTCTCCTTCGGCATCGGCGCACACCCCGTCTGGGTGCACCTCCCGGTTTTCAACCAAGGTGACTTTGCCGCATTACGACGCTTTCAGATCGAAAATGCCTGGCAGGATCGCATCGATCTCTATTTCATATCCCCGGACGGGTCGCGCCAGCACCAGCACTTTGGCGATAACCAGCCGTTCGCCGAGCGCAGCATCAAGAGTCGTTATTTTGTCGCGGAGCATCGCTTCGCGCCGGGAACTACCGACATCTATCTGCGTGTTGCGGCCGCCGATCCCATTGTCCTGCCACTCTTTCTCAGCGAACCCGAAAACGCCGGCAAGCGCGAACTGACGCAAGGCTACCGCTATGGCTTCATCTATGGCTATCTGCTGGCGCTGATGGGCTATAACCTGCTGCTCTATCTCAGCCTGCGCGACAAACGCCACCTCTCCTACGCTGTTTATATCGCGCTTTTCGTCGGCACCAATCTGGCCTACACCGGCCACGGTTTTGCTCATCTCTGGCAGGACAATGTCGCCCTGCAGCGCTGGATCATCCCGATCCTGATGGTGCTGTTTTCGCTCAGTGGCCTGCTGTTCGCCCGATATTTTCTCGACACACCGAAGAATTTTCCCCGCACCCACCGTGCCATGGTGTGGAGCAGCGGCATCTTTTTAGCAGCGCTGGTCGTTGCCTGCCTGTTTTCCAACGACCAGGCAATGGCCATTCTTGTGGCTTTCGTCTGCGTAAACGTCTATTCAATTGCCATGCCGGCGCTGGGACTGCTGGCCCTCTATGCCCGCCATCCTTTCTCCCGCTACTTCCTGACCGCCACGCTGGCATCGACGCTGGGTACAGCAGTTACCTCGCTGGCGGTGCTTGGATTCATTTCCTTCAGCGATCTGAGGTTCCGCGCGGTCGAAATCGGCATGGTGATTGATGCGACCTTGTTGGCCCTGGCTCTCGGGAGCCAGTTCCGGACCATGCAGGCCGAGCGTCTGTTTGCCGAGCAACTGGCCGCCAGGGATTCGCTGACCAACCTCTACAACCGCCGTTCGTTTCTCGAACTGGCACGCCCGCTCTGGACCAACGCCAAGCGCCACGAGCGAAATCTGTCCTTGATCATGGTCGATATCGACCACTTCAAGTCGATCAACGACAGCCATGGTCATGCCGCCGGCGACAATGCCATTGTCGCGTTGACGCGGGTACTGGTCGAGACGGTGCGTGAAGGCGACGTGGTCGCACGCTGGGGCGGCGAGGAGTTTCTCGTACTTTTGCCGGAAACGCCCCTCGCTGCTGCCGCGCTGCTGGCCGAACGCCTGCGCCAGCGCATCGAGGAGGTACGCGTGCCGATGGACGGTGTCGACATCGGCTTTACGGTCAGCCTGGGTGTTGCCAGCAGCGATGGTAAGGAAAGCCTTGACCGGCTGATCACCGAAGCCGACCACTTTCTCTATCAGTCAAAGCACCAGGGGCGGAACCGGGTCAGCGCTGAACTGGCCGTTGCCAGCACCTGATCTGCCGATTTCTAGGGACACGCTGATCAACTCCGTCACCCCGGCGAAAGCCGGGGTCCAGTGGGTAATTCTGGATTCCGGCTTTCGCCGGAATGGCGAATCTCGACTTGATCGGCATTTCCCTAGGGCGTGTTCACAGTAGATTCGTGGAGCGCGTTGCTGTGCAAAGGCGGCGAATGCTAGGCGCGCGGCACCGCCCGCACTGATGTGCGGGCAAGCCGTGCAACGACGCAGGCGCCGTCTT
>JBAYVG010000163.1:0-3323 GCA_041674785.1 Rhodocyclaceae bacterium | reverse complement strand
TGACCGATTTCGCCGGCACTTGAGGCAGCACGCTTGATTCATTCATCCGAACGCGAAGCGCAATTCCGATGACATGACTACGACTACAGACCCGCTGGACGGCTTGTTGGCGATTTTCGACGGCTACACGACGGCGCGCTGGAACTTTCCGGCGGCCGTAGGCAGCCAGGATTCCAATCCGGCCGGCATCGGCATGAGCGCAGTCGTCACGTTTTCCTTTCTCGAATCACTTCCAGAGTATGCCGCCGACTATTCATCGCCCATCATCGACTTCGCGGCATTTGACGAAACCTTGCTGGGCATGCGTACCGCCGCCCGGGCAGCATTGGCAAGCATTGCCAATTTCGTCGATGTCGTTTTTGTCGAGGCGCCCGACGGTCAGACCGGGCAGATCACCTTTGGCCTGAACAGCCAGCCCGGGTCGGCTGGCTACGCCTACTACCCGGCCTGGCAGTATTTCCACGACGATCAGGGCGCGATTCTGGAGGTCGCCGAAGCCGGCGTCGGCGGGGATATCTGGATCGAAGGGCATGCCATCGACTGGGTGGCGGGCGACTTTCTTCCCGGCAACCAGGGTTATGCCGTTCTCTTGCATGAAATCGGCCATGCCCTTGGCCTCAAGCATCCCTTCGAAGGCAACATCACGCTGGATGCGGCGCACGACGTCGAAAGCTTCACGATGATGTCCTACACCGCGGCGCCGTCTTCGGTCATCGTTTCGAGCCTGGAAAGTGGCTTCTACACCTACACCCAGGTCCCGGTAAGTTCGCTGATGCCGGGTGACGTTGCGGCCCTGCAGTATCTCTATGGCGCAAATGAAGGCACGGCAACTGGCGATGACGTGTATCGGTGGGAGAACAATGCGGCTTTCTACCAGACGATATGGGATGGCGGCGGCCGGGACACCATCGATTGCAGCAGCCAGACTCTGGGCTGCGCTATCGACCTGCGGCCAGGTGCCTACAGCTCGATCGGCATGCGCAGCACGGAAGCTGAGTTGCTGATCTCGCAACCGACCGGACTGGACATGGCCGACATCCTTGAAATGTTCGGCCCGTCGGTGTCCGGAGCCCTCTACGATGGACAGAACAACCTCGCAATTGCCGCTGGTGCGGTCATCGAGCGCGCAATAGGCGGCAGCGCAGCCGATTCGATCATCGGCAACGACTTCGCAAACATTCTTCACGGTGGCCTCGGCAACGACACCCTGCTCGGCGGCGACGGCAACGACCTGCTCGATGGCGGCCGCGGCGCCGACCAGATGGCGGGCGGCGCCGGCAACGATCTGTATGTCGTCGACCACCGCTACGACCAGGTCACCGAATTCGTCGATACCGGTTTCGACAGCGTCAGCGCCAAGGTGAGCCACGCCCTGACCGACAACATCGAGAACCTCTTCCTTACCGGTTCCGTCACGCTGCGCAGTGGGGGCTTCTTCAGCCGCAAGACCACCACCATCGATCTGAACATCGACGGTATCGGCAATGACTCCGACAACCTGCTGCGCGGAAACCGGGGCCACAACGAACTTAGCGGCCTGGGCGGCAACGACACCCTGCTCGGCGGCGCCGGGGCGGATGTCCTGCAGGGTGGCACGGGGGCGGACCGGCTGGTGGGCGGCGCCGGGGCCGATGTCTTCGTTTTTGCCACCGGCGATGGCGGCGCCAGCCTGGCCGCGGCCGACCTGCTCTACGACTTCGAGGACGGCGTCGATCGTATTGCGCTGGCGGGCGGGCTCGACTTTGCCGATCTGACCTTCAGCCCGGCCGACGGCACCGGCAACACGGTCATCGGCACCAACAGCGGGGAATACTTGGTCGTGCTGCTGCACACCAGTGCCAGCGCCATCACGGCGCTGGATTTCCAGGTTCCTGGCGGCTAACCATCGGGTCAGCGTTCTCCCAGCGACTCCGAGAGTGTCTTGGTGATCGGCTTGGTCAGATACTGCAAGACGCTCTTTTGCCCCGTCTTGACCTCGACCATGGCCGTCATCCCCGGCTGAATCAGAATGGGCTCGTTCTGCTTATTGACCAGACCCTTGCCTGTGGTCTTGATCTGCACTCGGTAGTACGACTGTTCGGTCCCCTGGATGGTTTCGGTCAACGTATCCGCGCTGATATAGCTGACTTCGCCATGAAGAATGCCGTAGATCGAATAATCGTAGGCGTCGAGCTTGATCGTTGCCGGCAAACCCGGTTTGACGAAAGCGATCTCGGCGGGCTTGACCTTGGCCTCGATGATCAGGTCCTCGTCCGCTGGCACGATCTGCATGATTTCCTCGCCCGGCTTGGCCACCCCGCCCAGCGTGGTCAGTCGCACATTGCGGACGATGCCATCCATGGGCGAAAGTACCTCGGTGAAACTGAGTTGTTCCTTGCGCTGGGTGACGATCTGCTGCACGCCCGCGAGGTCTTCCTCGGCCTTCACCAACTCGGCCTGGCAGTCCTGCAGGTACTTGTTGCGCTTGTTGGTGATCTGGCTGCGGACATCGACGAGCTGCCGCTGCAGCTTGATGATTTCGGCGCGGCTGACATCGCCGGCCTGGACCAGCGGCAAATTCATCTCAAGCTCTTCCTTGATCAGGGCTTCGGCTTTCTCCAGCGAGCTGACTTCCTCGCGCAAGGCCCCCTGGCGCTTGGCGAACAAGGCGAGCTGGTTGGCACGAAACTCGGGGTATTTGGCCAGTTCACGGGGAAAAGCCGGCGCGCCGCCGAATATCTCGGCATTCAGGCGCGCCACCGTCCCCTTGAGCGCCGCCGACTTCGCCGCACTTTCCAGATAGCTGGCTTCGGCCTTGGTGTGGTCGAAGCGCGCCAGCAGTTGCCCGCGCTTCACTGCCGAGCCCTCGCGCACCGGGAGTTCCGATAACACGCCACCTTCCATGACCTGAATCACCTGATTGCGCGAACTGGAAATTACCTGGCCGCTGGCACGCGTGATCTGATCCAGTACCGCCCAGTCGGCCCAAACCAGGAAGCCAACGACGGCCAGTGCGCTGCCCCAGATCAATATGCGGCCGGTTCCCATTTTCAAATGCGCAATCACGCGGATGCCTCCTGGGGCAAAGGTTGCTGGGCGGGTGCCTTGCCGGAAATCCGCGCCAGCACGGCGTCGCGCGGACCGTCGAGTTGCACGCGCCCGCCATGCAGCACCACAAGCCGATCGAGCAGGGGCAGCAAGGCCGTCTTGTGCGTCGTCACCAGCAGGGTCGCGCCCTCGGCGGCCAGTTCGCGCAACAGATTGACCACGCGCGCCTCCGTTGCCGAATCCATCGCCCCGGTCGGCTCGTCCAGAAGCCAAACCTTCGGCTTGGCGAGCAGCAT
>JBAYVG010000162.1:0-3325 GCA_041674785.1 Rhodocyclaceae bacterium | reverse complement strand
GTGATGGAAACGGTGCCGGGTGTGCATGTCACCCGCACCGCGAACCAATACTTTTCGAGTTATGCTTTTCGCGGCATCAACGGTATCCCGACCAATCCCCAGGTACTGGTGCTGCAGAACGGCATTTCGGTGAATTCGATGTATCGCGGCGACCGGGGCGAAGGCTGGGGCGGTCAGCCACTGGAGAACGTCGCTCGCATCGAGATCATCCGCGGCCCCGGTTCCGCGCTCTACGGCGCAGACGCCCTCGCCGGCGTCATCAATATCATCACCAAGACGGCAGCAGATGCGCCGGGCACCGAATTCGGCGTGCGCGGCGGCTCCTTCAATACCCGGAACGCCTGGGTACAGCATGGTGGCAAGCTCGGAGATGTGGATGTGGCGGCCTACCTGCGGGTTGGCAGCACCGACGGTTACAAGGGAATCGTCAAAAGCGACGCCGCAAGCAAGCTCGACAAGCTCTTCGGCACCCATGCCAGTTTGGCGCCTGGACCGCTGAATACCGGCTACGATGCCGTCGACGCCGGCCTCGATCTCGGCTACGGCAAATGGCGGGTGCGCGCCGGCTACAAGCTGCGCGACAACCTGGGCACCGGCGCCGGCGTTTCCTACGCCCTCGACCCGGTGGGCAAGGAAAAGAGCGAGCGCATCAACGCCGATGTTTCCTGGAGCGATCCTCAGTTTGCCCGGAACTGGAGCCTGGGTTTCATCGGCAGTTATTTTCAGTACTCTGATGATGTGGCCAACTTCAATCTATACCCGCCCGGCACCCGCTTCCCCACCGGCGTATTCCCGCATGGCATGATCGGTTCGCCTGGCCGTTGGGAGCGACAGGTCAGGGCTTCGGGCTACGCCACCTATTCCGGTTTCGCCGGCCAGAATTTGCGTTTCGGCCTGGGCCACGAAGACCTGAATCTGTACAAGGTCAGGACGCTGAAGAATTTCCTGCTAAACGCCGCCGGCACGCCGGTTCCCAACCCGGTTTCGGGAGACCTGATCGATTATTCCGGCATCCAGCCTCATCAACTGCCTCATCGGCGCTTCAATGACTACTACTACGTCCAGGACGAGTGGAATTTCACCCGTGACTGGACGCTGACCGCAGGCCTGCGCCACGACAGATTTTCCGACTTCGGCGCCACCACCAACCCGCGTCTGGCGCTGGTCTGGGACGCCAGCCTGGAACTGACGGCCAAGCTGCTCTACGGCCGGGCTTTCCGCGCCCCGTCGTTCGCCGAGCAATACACGATCAATCCCACCGCCAACGGCAACCCTGCCCTCAAACCGGAATCCATTCGCACCCTCGAAGCCGCCTTCTCCTGGCAGGCGCGCAAGGATGCCCAGATCAACCTGAGCTTCTTCCGCTACGACATGAAGGACACCATACGCGCCGTGGCGAATGCCGTAGCGAATACGGGAGCGACCTTCGCCAATACCGGCAAGCTGAACGGACAGGGGGCAGAGGTGGAAGTTGTGTGGGACATCAGCCGCGCCCTTCGTTTCACCGGCAGCTACTCGAACCAGAGAACCATCGACGCGGCCACCGATACCGATGCCGGCTATGCCCCGCACCACCACGTCTATGCGCGGGCCGACTGGCGTTTTGCCGGCAACTGGCTGCTGAGTCCGCAGTTCAATTGGGTCGCGGATCGCAAGCGCGCTGCCGGCGATACGCGCCCCGGCGTGCCCGACTACACCAGCGCAGACCTGACGCTGCGTGCCGACCGTGGCAAGAGTCAATGGAGCTTCGCCGCTTCGATCCGCAATCTCTTCAATGCGACGGTCCGCGAGCCGACCCTCTACGCGGCCGCGGTTCCAGGCCGGCCCGACATACCGACAAGCCTGATTCCCTACGACCTGCCGCTGCCGGGGCAGTCGTTCTACCTGCAGGCAACCTACTCTTTATGAGCCCGGCCGGCGTGACACGATGAAACAATGGACGGCAAACTGGCCGGGCTTGACGGTGTGGCAGGACATCGCGGCCGTCTGGCGTCACGTCAAGGCCTGCCGCCGGGGTGTATGGCGGACTGCGCTGTACGGTTTCCTGGGACTCATGATGGTTGCCGCCGCGGCTGCACTGCAACCGGGACGCGGCATCGCCGTGGTTTACCCGGACATCGGCGAACCCTACCGCAGCATCTTCGCCAAGATCATCGAAGGCATAGAAGAGCAAACCAAGAGCCGCGTCCCGAGCTTTGCCATCGGCGCCAGCCCCAACCTGCAGGAAATCGCCGGCGAACTCAGCCGCCAGGACATTCGCGTCGTCATCGCGCTGGGCCGCAACGGCCTTAAGTTCACCGCCAGCCTCGATCGCGACATCGGCATCGTCGCCGGCGGTGTGCTCTCCATTCCGGAAACCGAAGCGCGCAATATCTCCGTACACAGTTTGGCGCCCGAACCGGGGCTCCTGTTCGCGCGCCTGAATGCCTTCATGCCCGGCGCCAGGCGCGTCTTCGTTGTGTACGACCCGAACCAGAATGACTGGCTGATGCGCCTGGCCAAGGAAGCGGCACGTGAACGCGGCCTCGAACTCGTCAGCTTTGAGGCGTCCGACCTCAAGACGGCGCTGCGCCTCTACCAGAATATCCTCGCCAACGCCGACCCGCGGACGGATGCGCTCTGGCTGCCGCAGGACTCGACCACGGTGGACGATGGCGCCGTGCTGCCGCTGGTCCTGCAGGAAACCTGGACGCGCAACCTCGCCTTCTTCTCCAGCAACGTCGCCCACGTCCGGCGCGGCGCGCTGTTCTCGCTCTATCCCGACAACGTCGAGATCGGGCGGCATCTGGCCAATTCCGCGCTCGGCTACATTGCGTCGAACGGCCAGGGGCCGCGCGGTGTTTTGCCGCTGAAAGCCGTACTGCTGGCGGTCAACGTCCGCACCGCCAGCCACCTCGGCGTGAACCTCGCCGGCAGGCAGAATTTCGACCTGGTTTTTCCCGAGCGGTAACGGCCTGCCAACATGTTTCTCGACTCCCGCCTTCTCCGTGACACGCCGTTCAAGCAGCAGCTGAACATCGTCGTTACCGTGGGTGTCCTCTTCTTTGCCCTGGCCTCCTCGCTGCTGACCTCGTGGCAAGGCAGCCACCAGATACGCCGCAACCTGCTTGAGCAGGGCGAGCACATCGCCGGGAACCTCGCCAGCCAAAGCAAGCTCGCCTTGCTCTATGCCTCCGCCGAGAACGCCGACGAGGCCGTCAGGACCGCGCTATCATTCCCCGATGTCATGCGCGTGGAAATCCGCCATGCCAGCGGACGGCCGCTGATCGTGGGCGGCAAGCAAGCCGCCGAGAACGAGGCGCCGCTGGCGGACAAGGGCATCCGC
>JBAYVG010000161.1:0-3403 GCA_041674785.1 Rhodocyclaceae bacterium | reverse complement strand
GCACCGATTCAAGGTCGGCCGGCACTTTCAGTTTTTTCTTCAAGGCTGCCATGTCGGCCACTTCCTTCACCTTCACCTCGGCAAAGCCGTTCTGGCGCAGGTGTTCGGCCCAGTCCAGGCAGGCCAGGCAAAGGCCGGGGATGAAGACTTCGACTGAGGGTGGCTTCTTCTCGGTGGCAAAGGCCCCGTGCATCAGGAATACGGAAAGCAACCCGATAATCAAATTTTTCAGCATCGTCATTTCCTTGCTTTTTTCCGCGCTTCTGCCAGCTTTTCTACCCACTTTTCCGTCCGTGCTTTCGCCCCAATTGCTGCAGATTTCCACCTTCGGCAAATCTCTCGACCGGTAGTTCATTCCAGTCAGTACGCGAAGACGAGTCGTCCTCAGTTCTGCCCGACCATCGCTTC
This sequence comes from Rhodocyclaceae bacterium, assembly GCA_041674785.1. Classification (GTDB taxonomy): domain Bacteria; phylum Pseudomonadota; class Gammaproteobacteria; order Burkholderiales; family Rhodocyclaceae; genus Proximibacter. The sequence goes on along the minus strand of JBAYVG010000161.1, from coordinate 2,995 downwards.
CAGCGCTTCCCAGCGTTCGAGCAGCACCAGCAGTTCATCGTCGATCTCGGTCAGGCGTGTAGCGAACCCCTGTGCTGTCTGCGTGTCACCAGCGTAGATCGCCGGGTCTTCGAGCTTGGCGGTGAGCGATTTCTGCTCCTCTTCCAGCGCGGCGATCTTGCCCGGCAACACATCGAGTTCGCGCTGATCCTTGTAGGAAAGGCGGTTACCCGCAGCGGCTTTCGGCTTGGCGGCTGCGACCGTTTTTGCCGCCTCGCGGCTCTTCGCCGCCTGGGCTTCGGCAGCGGCCTCGGCCCGACGCTGGCTTTGATAATTCGCCCAGTCGCTGTAACCACCGGCGTATTCATGCCAGACGCCATCGCCTTCGGCGGCAATCGTCTGGGTCACCACCGCATCGAGGAAGGCGCGGTCGTGGCTGACCAGGAACAGTGTGCCCTTGTAGTCCTGCAGGAGTTCTTCGAGCAACTCCAGCGTTTCGATGTCGAGGTCGTTGGTCGGCTCGTCGAGCACCATGACGTTGGCCGGCCGGGCGAACAGGCGGGCCAGCAGCAAGCGGTTACGCTCGCCGCCGGAGAGCGACTTCACCGGCGAACGCGCACGCTGCGGGGCAAAGAGGAAGTCACCGAGGTAGCTGATGACATGCTTCTTCTCGGTGCCGATCTCGACGTAATCGGAGCCCGGAGAAATGACATCGACCAGCGCGGATTCAGGGTCAAGCTGCGCGCGAAACTGGTCGAAGTAGGCGACCTGAACCCTGGTGCCCTGGCGCACGGAGCCTTCGTCAGCTTCCAGTTCGCCGAGGATCAGGCGCAGCAGCGTGGTCTTGCCGGCACCGTTGGGGCCGATCAGGCCGATCTTGTCGCCGCGCATGATGCGGCAGGAGAAATCTCGAATGACGGTGCGCTGTTGTTCGCCTTCACCAAACCACTTGCTCACATGCTGCAGTTCAGCCACCAGCTGGCCGCTCTTCTCGCCGGCGTCTACGGCCAGCTCGACCTTGCCCTGCCGCTCGCGGCGGGCCGCGCGCTCACGCCGCAGCTGTTCAAGCCGCAGCACGCGGCCTTCGTTGCGGGTACGCCGGGCTTTGACGCCGGTGCGAATCCACACTTCTTCCTGAGCCAGCACCTTGTCGAATTTTGCATTGACGATTTCTTCGTCGTAGAGCATCTGCTCCTTGCGCTTCTGATACTCGGCAAAGCTGCCGGGGCAACTCATCAGCTTGCCGCGATCAAGCTCGACAATGCGCGTTGCCACGCGGTCGAGGAAACGCCGGTCGTGGGTAATGAACAGCAGGGTCACATTCGATTCGATCAACAGATTTTCCAACCATTCGATGGCCGCGATATCGAGGTGGTTGGTCGGCTCGTCGAGCAGCAGCACGTCAGGCGATACCGCCAGCGCCTGGGCCAACGCCAGGCGCTTCTTCTGGCCGCCGGAAAGGCTGCCGACACGGGCATCGGGGTCGAGCGAAAAGCGCTGGATCACACGTTCGGCCTGCGACTCCTGTTCCCATGCGCCGAGTGCTTCGAGCTCGGTCTGCAGCGTGTGCAAACGCGCCAGCAGGGGCTCATGATCGGCGCCTTCTTCGGAAAGCTGGTGCGACACCTCGTGATATTCGGCCAGCACGGCAGAAGTCGCCCCCATGCCGGCAACCACAGCCTTGAAAACCGTCAGCTCAGGGTCGAACGGCGGTTCCTGCGGCACGTAGCCGATGCGCGCGCCCGGCTGGCGCCAGACAATGCCATCGTCGAGCGCACCGCTACCCGCCAATGCTGCCAGCAGCGACGACTTGCCAGTGCCGTTGCGGCCGATCAACGCGACGCGTTCGCCCGGATCGAGCTGAAAATCGGTGTGATCGAGCAGGGGCACATGGCCAAAGGCGAGCGAGGCGTTACTGAGGGTGATGAAGGGCATGAAGAACGCCGAAGCGGTTGAAGTTTGCGAGGCCGCAATTCTACCGCGTCAGGGTAGTTGTCAGCGCATGGATAAACACATGGCTCACCGCGCAAACTGCGCACAAGACTGCACACACACTGGCCGCCAGTGGCGCCAGCAGCTACAATGCCGGCCTGGCCCTCCCCGTAGTTCAACGGATAGAACAGGCGCCTCCTAAGCGCCAGATACAGGTTCGATTCCTGTCGAGGAGACCACAGAGACAAATCAGGACGTCTCACAACGTCTCAAAAACCCAGCAATAGCAGGCACTCCACCCCGGTTTTGCTTGTCAGGACGTATCAGGACATATCTGGACAACGCCCCTGCAATGGGGGCACAATTGGGGGCATATCACGAAGGGGGCATTTTTCTGTGCCCCCATGCCTCGGAGATGCCCCATGCCGCTGACAGAAGTCGCCGTCCGCAACGCCAAGCCGAAGGAGAAGCCCTACCGTCTCGCCGACGAAAAGGGTATGTACCTGGAGACCCACCCCAGTGGCGGCAAATACTGGCGCCTCAAGTACCGCTTCGCCGGGAAGGAAAAGCGCCTGGCGCTGGGGGTCTATCCCGAGACGTCGCTTGCCGAGGCTCGCCGTCGCCGCGACTACGCCCGCGAGCTGATTGCAAACGGTGCCGACCCCAGCGAAGCAAAGAAGGCAGCCAAACACGCTCAGACCATTGCAGCAGAAAACAGCTTCGAGGCAGTTGCACGGCGATGGCACCAGCGCGGCAATCCCAAAAAGCTATGGCTGCCGGAGTACGCAGAAAAAATCATGCGATCACTGGAGGTCGACGTATTCCCGCAGATCGGCGCCCGGCCGATCAATGAAATCAGGCCACCCGAGGCACTGGCGATGCTACGCAAGGTCGAGGCGCGCGGCACGCTGGAAACCCTGAAACGGGTTCGTCAGCGCGTTCGTGACGTTTTCACCTTCGCCATTGCGGAAGGCCTGCGCGACTCAGAAAATCCGGTTTCCGGCTTGGAGAAAGCGCTCAAGACACGGCAGGCCGAACACTACCCCGCGCTGCACGCCCGCCAGTTGCCTGAGTTCTTTATCCG
>JBAYVG010000160.1:0-3443 GCA_041674785.1 Rhodocyclaceae bacterium | reverse complement strand
TCCAGGCGGCGCTCAACGCCCCAACCGCCAACGGCAGTGCGCTCACCTACAAGGACAGCAGCGGCAGAGTCACCCTCACCGTTGCCGGCGAGGCCAAGGTACAAGCCGTCTACAACCAGCTCAGGCTGACCGAAACCTTCGACGTAAAGCACTTCGCCGATCAGGGTACGGCGCAGGTGGTGACGCTGGTGGCGGCGATTGCGTTGACGGTGATGACCTCCGGCGCCGGCGCGGCCATGGTCGGTGCCACTGCCGGCACGGCCAGCGCCGCAGCCGCCAACGCCGCCTTCATCGCCATGGCCAGCACGATGACCGGGCAACTGGCAGCAGGGGCCAGCTTCGATCAGGCGTTTCAGATGGCGTTGAAGGCCGGCACTACAAGTGCCCTCACCGCCGGCATCCTCAATACCCAGATGATCGACACCGCGCAGGGCATGCAAAGCATCAACCAGTTGGCCAACGTGCAGACCACGGGTGCCAATATCGTGGGCAATTTCAACGCCGATACCTTCGCACAAAATCTTGGAGGCATCGCCGCAAGAGGCGTCGTTAATGCGGGCGTGAATACCGCGATGTATGGCGGCAGCTTTGGCGATGCCTTCAAGTCGAGTGTGGTTGGCGATCTGGCGGCAGTCGGGGCGAATGCGGTGGGGCAAGGTACCAATGCCCTGTCGGTCGGCAACATCCTCGGCCATGCCGCCGTCGGCTGCGCTGCTGCTGCCGCCAACGGCAAGGACTGCGCTGCAGGCGCCATTGGTGGCGCCGGAGCGGCTATCGTTAATCCGCTGCTCGACCAGGCGATTGGCGGTAGCGATGGTGCAGGATGGGGCAGCACGCCGGAAACCGCGCAGCAGATGCAAACGGCCACGCTTCAGCTCGGCAGCATGGCGGTCTCTGCTGCCACTGCTGCGGCTCTTGGCAAGGACGGCATGACCGCTGCACTGGTGGCGCAGAACGAGACGGTGAATAACTTCCTCACAAAGGAAAACATCGAGGCCAAACAGGCGCGGCTGGCAGCGGCAAAAACGCTGGAAGAGCGAGCGGCGATCGTGAAGGAATACATCGGCGTCAGTACCGACAACAGGAACAAGGCGCTGGCCGAGGTGAAGTCGGTCATGACGGTCGCCGATCTCGAAGCAACGAAGGACAGTCTAGCCACGCTCGTTAGCGGCCCGACCCCGTGCAATGCCAGCACGACATGCCGAACGGATGTCATGAACAGCATCAGCGAGATCAATGGCATACTCAATTCCGCTCGTGCCGGGGAAAAGATGGAGCCGGTGGTGCTGGCGGCGGAGGCTGTGCTGACCCTCGCGACGGCGGGGGAGTATCTCGTGGCGCGTAATGCGCTGCGGGTGGGTGCAGCGGGAGCGGAGGCGCTGGTTGGTGGTGGCGTGAAGGGGGTTGGGGGAAGCAGCACGTTACCTAGTGGTGCGACCTTTGAAGGAACGCTATACCGTGCAGTAGGCGAAGGATATGATCCCCTGCTGATTCATCCAGGAAATATTGCAGCGAGCCATCGTTATACCGCCCCTGGGCAGGGTGGGCTTTACTTTGGAACCGGTGAGCACGTGGTCGAGGCGGAGTTCGTAAATAATGGTGCCTCGCTTGCCGGCAAGCAGATGCATAGTTTCTCGAACTCCACGGTGTCCAATCTGTTAAACCTGTCTAATCCCGCAACACGTGATGCGCTTGGCGTTAGCCTAGGAGACCTTACGCGTACAGGTGGTACGCAGGCATGGCGCTATGAAGTAACGCAACCCCTTGGTTCATGGGCTCAACAAAACGGCTATAAGGGCATTGTTGCACCGTCCGCACAAGCCGACGGCGGTGTGAATGTAATCCTTTTTTATGGGAACAGCTTGAAATGACAATGCCAACACGGTCTATAGCAGGTACGGTTTTGAGGCTCAGTTGCGGGGCCTGCGGGATGGTGTTTCCGCATTTCTTGTTCTCCGGAGAGGAGGACACCGATACCGCCGGACTTTGCTCTGCTAGCAGTTGTAACCAGAACGAAGTGGTGATCGCGGAGGCTGAGCCTGACGAGTGGAACAATCTTGAAAGCACGTGGACTTTGGTGATTGAGAAAAGGTTGGCGCAGCAGCTTGGTCGTACTGATCTCAAAGTCTTGCGCTTGCTAAGGGTAGAACGTGAGACAACTCCGGCCGCAGGATTAAGCTTTCGTGAGTTCCATAAAGGTTATAAATCACCAATGTTAGTTTATTCGTGTGCCTGCTGCGGCAAAGGCGAGAGCCGAGTAATTGAAGAGCTCACGGTAGGTGATTTCAAGAAATCTGGTGGGCAGATTCTCGTTACTGGACGTCTGACTTTGTAAGACATACGAGCGCTCATAAGTCAGCGGGAAATAGGCGGAAATAGGGGACGTAGCACGGTTCTTCCCTTTTCTTGTGCTGCCCTGTGACGCCCGTCAACCGGCGATCTCCAAGCCGTGCAGTCTGATAACCGCATGAACACTGCCGCCCACGCCAATCCATCCCGAAATGCCCTTCCAGCTTGCCTCGCAGGCCGTCGCTGTCTTGATGGTTACGCCAGCACCACCCTCGGCGCTCGGCGCGACATCGCCATCGAGACCGCCTTCGAAACCCACAGCGAAACCCATACCCTCTACAAAAAGAAATCCGGCTTCCTCTCCTCCGGCCTCGATGCACTGAACAAGACAAAAGAGGCGGTCAGCGCAAAGGGCAGTGTGATCAGCGCCGGCCGTGATCTCACGCTGGTGGCCGGTATCGAAGCGCTCCCCGGCGACAGTGCCGCGCAGCAGAGCCGACCGCAGGAAGTGCAAAGCCCCTTGCCGGGCAACCTCACCGTTCAAGGCAGCGCCCTCGACGCCGGCCGCGACCTTGCCATCCAGACCACCGGCGACCTGCAACTCCTCGCCGCCTACAGCCAAAGCCGCGAAACCACCCAGCGCACCACGCAGGGGCGCAAGAAACTCGAAGCCCTCAACTTCGAACTCGAACAAAACCGCGCCCTGCTCGCCACCCTCACCGCCGGCAACAGCATCGACCTCAATGTCGGCGGCAACATCGCCGCCCAGGTGGGCAGCATAGACGCCGAAGGCAATCTGCAAGCCGACCGCATGACCGCCACCGGCGTCATCAAAGGCAGCGACCGCCAGCAAGTCAGCCTCACCCATACCGACGACAAGAAAGGTACGACCACCAACGGCCCGACCAGCAAGGTTCTCGGCAATCTCGCAGCGCAGGGTATCCGCAGCGGCGCCAGCGACAGCTTCGCCCCCGAAGTCCTACAAACAGGCGAAGCCGCTGTAGCCGCCCTGATGCAGAACGGCCTGCTCACGATCAGGAACCAGCCCGCCCTCCAGGCGGCGCTCAACGCCCCAACCGCCAACGGCAGTGCGCTCACCTACAAGGACAGCAGCGGCAGAGTCACCCTCACCGTTGCCGGCGAGGCCAAGGTAC
>JBAYVG010000159.1:0-3511 GCA_041674785.1 Rhodocyclaceae bacterium | reverse complement strand
GCCACCACCTACGCCAACTCGATCCTGGCCAACCTCGAAGCCACGCAGGACGGCTACGACGAGGCGCTGCTGCTCGACACCCAGGGCTTCGTCGCCGAAGGTGCCGGCGAGAACGTCTTCATCATCAAGAACGGCAAGATCTACGAACCGCAGATCACCTCCGGCCTGTGCGGCATCACGCGTGAAACGATCATCGCGCTGGCTGCCGACCTTGGCTACGAAGTCATCTCCAAGCCGATCACCCGCGACGACATCTACATCGCCGACGAAGCCTTCTTCACCGGCACCGCCGCTGAAGTCACGCCGATCCGCGAACTCGACAACCGCACCATCGGCGAAGGCAAGCGCGGCCCGATCACCACCCAGATCCAGGCCCGCTTCTTCGATCTGGTGAATGGCCGCCTGCCGCAGTACGCCGACTGGCTGGCCAAGGTCTGAGAGAGTTCAGGGAGAAAAATATGTCCGATCAAGCCAACGCCACGCAAATGACGGTCGAAGTCACCGCCAAGGATCTGCCGCTGCACTGCCCGCAACCCGGGGCGCCGCTCTGGGCACGGCATCCGCGCGTCTATCTCGACGTCACCCACACTGGCGACGCCACCTGCCCTTACTGCAGCGCCCACTACGTCCTCAAGGGTCCGGCGCCGAAAGGGCACTGACCCGGCGAACCGGGAAGCATTGCGGGCACCGATGCTCGCAGTCTTCCCCTCCGCCCGGCCACACAGCCTCCGGCCTCACACCGCCCCGCGCATGAAAGCACTGATCGTCGCCCCCTCCTGGATTGGCGACACCGTGATGGCGCACCCTCTGTTCGTGCGCCTGCACGAACACACCCCCGGCCTCGAACTGCACGCACTGGCACCCCGCTGGGTAGCGCCCGTTCTGCAGCGCATGCCGGAAATCGCCTCGGTCTTCGACAGCCCCTTCGGCCACGGCGACCTTTCGCTCAAGACGCGCTGGCGCCTGGCCCGCAAACTGGCCGCAGAGAATTTTGACCGCGTCTATGTCCTGCCGAATTCGCTGAAGTCAGCCCTCATCCCGTTCATGGCCGGCATCCCCGAACGCATCGGCTTTACCGGCGAATCGCGCATGGGCCTGATCAACCGCCGCCATACGCTCGACAAGGCCGCACTGCCGGAGATGGCCGAACGTTTTGCGCAACTGGCAGAGCCGATCGGCGCGCCGTTGCCGCGCCCGCTGCCGCTGCCGCAACTGGCCTCAACAACCGAACAGCAGGATGCAACGCTGGCTTCGCTGGGCCTCGAGCGACCGGCCAAACTGGCCGTTTTCTGCCCCGGAGCGGAATATGGCCCGGCCAAACGCTGGCCGACCCGGCATTTCGCCACGCTGGCGCGCGAACTCGATGCGCGTGGCTACACGCTCTGGATGCTCGGCTCGCCCAAGGACGCCCCGGTCGGCGACGAAATCTTGGCGCAAGCACCGCAGGCAAGACTGCGCAACCTCTGCGGCAAGACCTCGCTCGGTGAAGCCGTGGACCTCATTGCCGCCGCCGATTTTGTCGTCTGCAACGATTCCGGGCTGATGCATGTGGCGGCCGCTGTCGGCCGCCCGCTCGTTGCCGTCTATGGCTCATCGTCGCCGGGATTCACGCCGCCATTGTCGCCAAAGGCTCGCGTCATCAGTCTCAAGCTGGAATGCAGCCCATGCTTCAAGCGCGAATGCCCGCTGGGGCACCTCGACTGCCTGGAAAAACTGGAGCCACAACGTGTTCTGGAGGCCTGCCTGTGAAAAGCGCCAACCTGTATTCAACCCCCGACGATGCTGAAACCGCCTTCTACGACGCCATCGAGCGCGGCGACCTTGAAGCGATGATGGCCACCTGGGCGGAAGACGAGGACATCGTCTGCATCCAGCCCAACGGGCAACGCCTTGCCGGCCATGCCGCCGTGCGCGAAAGCTGGCGGCACGTATTCGAGAACGCGGCCCGGCTGCATGTGCGTGTCTCGCATGCCGTGCGCTGGTCGAGCGCCTTGATGGCCGTACATAACGTGCTGGAAACCCTGTATATCGGCGATGACCCGACCCCGCACGGGCCGATGCTGGCAACCAATGTCTATGTGCGTGGCGCCAGCGGCTGGCGCCTGCTCTCGCACCACGCCTCCACCGCCAGCGAACCGCCGGCCGAAAACCCGGCCGGCAGTCATCCGCCACGAGTCCTGCATTGACCACTGCGAGTGCTGCATGCTCGCCATACCGCGCACCCAAGTGGCTGCCCGGCGGGCATGCACAGACGATCTACCCGCTGCTGATCAAAGGCCCACCCCCGCCCTACCGGCGTGAGCGCTGGGAAACCCCGGACGGCGACTTCATCGATCTCGACTGGATGGATGCGCCAGCATCACCCGCCGAGCCGCCGCTGGTCGTTCTCTTTCACGGTCTTGAAGGCAGCTCCGCAAGCCACTACGCCACCGCGCTGATGGCCGCAACCAAGGCCAGGGGCTGGACCGGCGTCGTCACCCATTTCCGTGGCTGCTCAGGCGAAAGCAACCGCCTGGCGCGCGCCTACCACTCCGGCGATTCGGACGAAGTCGACTGGATCCTCCGCCGCCTGCGCCAGCAACACCCGAAGCGCACGATCTACGCGGTAGGCGTCTCCCTCGGTGGCAATGCCCTGCTGAAATGGCTGGGGGAACGCGAGTTTCTCGCTGCCGACCTGGTCGATGCCGCAGCAGCCGTCTGCGCGCCGCTCGATCTCGCCATCTGCGGCCATCAGCTTGGCCGGGGCTTCAACAAGATCTATACACAGCACTTCCTGCAGACGCTGAAGCGCGGTGCCGCCGAAAAGCTGGCGCGCTTTCCCGGCCTCTTCGACCCCAGACGCATGCAGCACGCGCGCACCCTGCACGAATTCGACGATGTCGTCACCGGCCCGCTGCACGGCTTTCTCGGCGCCGACGATTACTGGCAGCGCGCATCTTCCAAGCCGTTCCTGCGCGGCATCCGCCTTCCGACGCTGCTGCTCAATGCCCAGAACGATCCCTTTCTGCCGGCACACGCGCTCCCCCATGACAGCGAGCTATCGGCTAAAGTAACGCCCGACTACCCTCGCGAAGGCGGCCATGTTGGTTTCGTCACCGGCAGCCTGCCGGGCCGGCTCGACTGGCTGCCGCAGCGGCTTCTCCATTTCTTCGACCAAGTGAACTGACATGACTCTCCAGCTCCCCGCCGAAATTTTCAAGGCCTACGACATCCGCGGCATCGTCGGCAAAACACTCACCCCGGAAATCTGTCGTGCGGTTGGCCAGGCGCTTGGCTCACTGGCCCGTGAGCGCCAGCAGACGGCAATCGCCGTCGGCCGCGACGGCCGCCTGTCCGGCCCGGAGCTGGCCGGCGCCTTGATGCAAGGCATTGTCAGTGCCGGTGTCGATGCTATCGATGTCGGCTGTGTGCCGACCCCGCTGACCTACTTTGCCGCCTACCACCTCGACTGCCACAGCTGCGTCTCGGTCACCGGCAGCCACAACCCGCCGGACTACAACGGCCTGAAGAT
>JBAYVG010000158.1:0-3523 GCA_041674785.1 Rhodocyclaceae bacterium | reverse complement strand
GCAAATATGATTTTGATGTCGTGCGCCTGCAGCCAGGGGCCGAACCAGCCCTGGGCGCCGAACAGCAGCACATAGATCAGCCCGGAGATCACCGGCGAGACGGCGAATGGCAGGTCGATCAGGGTGATCAGCACACTCTTGCCGCGGAACTCGAACTTGGCGATGGCCCAGGCCGCCGCCACGCCGAAGACCAGGTTGGCCGGTACCGCGATTGCCGCCGTGATCAGGGTCAGCTGGATGGCGGATAAGGCGTCGGGTTCCTGGAGCGCTTTCAGATAGACCTCGCCGCCCCGCTTCAGGGCTTCATAGAACACCGTGGCGAGCGGAATGAACAGGAACAGTGTCAGGAAAGTCAGCGCCAGCGCGATGAGCAGCCAGCGCACCCAGGCGGGCTCGCTGGTCGCGGCATTGCGCGACGGCTCGAGCGGGACGGGAACATGCAGTATCGTCGTGGCGGTCATCGTTGCGCTCGTCTCATTTGACCAGTTTGGTGCGGCGGCTGCTCCACCATTGCAGCAGGTTGATGGCGAGCAGCAGCAGGAAGGAGATCACCAGCATCACCACGGCAATCGCGATGGCGCCGGCATAGTCGTATTGTTCCAGCTTGGTGATGATCAGCAGCGGCGCAATTTCGGAAACCATCGGCAGGTTGCCGGCGATGAACACCACCGAGCCGTATTCGCCGATGGCACGCGCGAAAGCCAGGGCAAAGCCGGTCAACAAGGCCGGCCCGACCGCCGGCAGAATGATGCGGAGGAAGATTTGCAGGCGATTGGCGCCAAGGCAGGCGGCGGCTTCCTCGAGTTCCGCCTCGATGTCTTCGAGCACCGGTTGCACGGTGCGCACCACGAAGGGCAGGCCGATGAAGGTCAGCGCCACCACGACGCCGAGCGGCGTGAACGCCACCTTGATGCCGAACGGGTCCAGCCAGCGGCCGATCAAGCCGTTCTGGGCATACAGCGTGGTCAGGGCGATGCCGGCCACGGCCGTGGGCAGGGCAAAGGGCAGGTCGACCAGGGCGTCGATCAGCCGTTTGCCGAAGAAGCGGTAACGCACCAGCACCCAGGCCACCAGCAGGCCGAACACGGCATTGGCGAGCGCGGCGATCAGCGAGGCGCCGAAAGTCAGGCGCAGCGAGGCGAGCACGCGCGGCGTGGTGACGGCATCCCAGAATGCCGGCCAGCCCATGCTGAAGGACTTGAAGAAGGTTGCCGAGAGCGGGATCAGCACGATCAGGCTCAGGTAGAGCAAGGTGAAGCCGAGCGCCAGGCCGAAGCCTGGCAGCACGGTATGGCGCGTCAGCAGAAGTGGTCGCGCAGCAGCCATTTATTTTTTGGCGAAGACCTGGTCGAAAATGCCGCCATCGTCGAAATGCACTTTCTGTGCCTTCTGCCAGCCGCCGAACACTTCATCTACGGAGAACATCGGGATCGGCTTGAAGGTCGCGGCATAGCGCTTCAGCACTTTTTCGTTGCGCGGGCGGTAGTGATGCTTGGCGGCGAGTTCCTGTCCCTCGTCGGAGAAGAGATATTCGAGGTAGGCCTGCGCCTGCTTGCGTGTGCCGCGCTTGTCGACCACTTTATCGATGATGGTGACGGGCGCTTCCGCGAGGATGCTCAGCGACGGATAGACCACCTCGATCTGTTCCGCGCTGAATTCCTTTTGGATCAGCTGAACCTCGTTCTCGAAGGTGAGCAGGACATCGCCGATGTTGCGCTGGGCGAAGGTGGTGGTCGCGGCGCGGCCGCCGCCGTCGAACACCGGCACATTGCCGAACAGCTTGGTGACGAACTCGCGCGCCTTGGCCTCGTTGCCGCCCTTCTTCATGACATAGCCCCAGGCCGCGAGATAGCTGTAGCGGCCGTTGCCGGTGATCTTGGGATTGGGGATGATCACCGCGACGCCGGGTTTGATCAGATCGTCCCAATCCTTGATGCCCTTGGGATTGCCCTTGCGCACCAGGAACACGGTGGTGGAAGTGTAGGGCGCGCTGTTGTTGGGCAGGCGCTTGGCCCAGTCGGCAGGAATCAGCTTGCCGCGCTCGGCGAGGATGTCCACGTCGTTGGCCTGGTTCATGGTGACGACATCGGCTTCCAGGCCGTCGAGCACGGCCCGCGCCTGTTTGCTCGATCCGCCATGCGACTGGTTGACGATCAGCGTCTCGCCGGTCTTTTCCTTCCAGTGCTTGATGAAGATCTGGTTGTAGTCTTTGTAAAATTCGCGTGCCACGTCATAGGAGACATTCAGCAGGGTGGTGTCGGCGTTCGCCGTTGGGGACAACAAAGCGGACGCCAGGGCAAAGCCGATCAGTCGAAACAGTGGAGACAGTGACATTGGACTTCCTCGCTTGAAAAGATGGACGATCAACCAAAAGTTTCTGCTTGGTTGTGGAGGATTATGGCGTCCTCGATCATAAGCATGAAATACCAATTTCGGATTTGCTAATAACAATTAGGAATAAGGCCGTACTTGTTGCCACCCGGTGAATATACGTTTGGGCTTGCCCATCGACGGTTTCGCATGATCGAAAATGCCGCATAATGGATCGGTCAAGAACTACCGAAACGCCGGCGGCGCAAGCTAGCCGGCAGCAGGCAGTGCAACTGGATCGCTACGTCACCACCCTCGGCAAGCACCTGCGGCAGCGCTACGGCGTGCGCGTGCGCAAGCTCTCGCTGCATGCCGGATTCAGTTGCCCGAACCGGGATGGCACCTTGGGGCGCGGCGGCTGCAGCTTTTGCAGCGTGCGCTCGTTCAGCCATGCCGACCCGCACCAGGCGATCAGCGCCCAGCTCAGCCAGCGCAAGGCCGAGATCAAGCGCGCCGCCCGTTACCTGGCGTATTTCCAGGCCTACACCAGCACCTATGCCGAGATCGAGGACCTGCGCCGGCTCTATGACGAAGCGACGACGCAGGCCGACATCATCGGCCTGTGCATCGGTACCCGGCCCGATTGCGTGCCGGACGGCGTGCTGGAGATGCTGGCCGAGTACCGGCAACGCGGCCTGGAGGTGTGGCTCGAGCTTGGCCTGCAGAGCGCCGACGACGCGACCCTGGCGCGCATCAATCGCGGCCATGGTTTCGCCGCCTACGCGGATGCTGTCGAGCGTGCGCGGAGGCATCATGTTCCGGTTTGTGCCCATCTGATCGTCGGCTTGCCGGGAGAGGCCGCAGCCGCGAGCCTGGCGACGCACCGGCGCGTGCTGGAGCTGGGCGTAGAGGGCATCAAGCTGCACCCGCTGATGATCGTCAAGGGCAGTCCGCTGGCGGCAGATCACTCCAGGCACGGCGTGCCGATCTTGACGCTGGACGAGTACGCCGCGACCGCTGCCGAACTGATCCGGCGCACCCCCGCCGATGTGGTTTTTCACCGCATCTCGGCCACTTCGCGCACGCCGACCCTGATTGCGCCGCACTGGTGCTATACCTCGTGGCCGGCGAACAATGCCATCTGCCGCGACCTTGAACTGAACGGCGCGCAAGGCAGCCGCTTGTCTCAGCTTTGATTCAATGCACCGGTACG
>JBAYVG010000157.1:0-3536 GCA_041674785.1 Rhodocyclaceae bacterium | reverse complement strand
TGGCCGTGGAGCAACGAGCCGAAGGCGTCGCAGCAGTCTTCGACCAGCCAGACACCGTGCTGGTCGGCCAGGCGGCGTAACTCTGCCGCCTCGAAGGGATTGCCCAGCGCGTGGGCCAGCATGATGGCGCGCGTGCGCGGGCCAATGGCTGCCCCAATTGTTTGCGGCGTCGGGTTGTATGTCGGCAGCCCGGAATCTACGAATACCGGCACCAAGCCATTCTGCAAGATCGGGTTGATGGTGGTAGGGAAGCCAGCCGCCGCAGTAATCACCTCGTCGCCAGGCTTCAGCGCTCGTTCGCCCAGCAAGGGTGAAGTAAGTGCCGAAAGTGCCAACAAGTTGGCCGACGAACCTGAGTTCGTGGTGAGCGCCCGCTTTACGCCGATGCGTTGCGCAATCAGGCGCTCGAACTCATCGTTGAAGCGGCCTGTAGTGAGCCAGCCATCGAGCGCGGCATCGACCATGGCGACGTAGGCTTCCGCGTCGAGCACGCGTCCGGCAGGCGGCACGGGAGTCTGGCCCGGGATGAAGGGTTCGCGCTGCTCCTTTTGCCCGGCATAGTCGCGCACCTGGGCGAGAATCCGTTGCCGTTGTCGGTCGAGGGTCATGGAATGGAAGTGTAGTCGTCGATCTGCGCCAGAGTTATGGCGCGCATGCGGGCAGTATCACCCGGCTGTGAATACCAGGCGCGATACCAGTCCAGCGCGCGTCGTAGAGCGTCGTCTGCCGACCAGCGCGGGTGCCAGCCCAGCGTCTCGCGCGCCTGGGTGGCGTCGAGGCGCAGGGTCTCGGTTTCCTTCTGGAAATTGGCTGCGGCGACTTCGATGCGGGCGCCGTCTCCCCAGAGATCGGCGCAATGTGCTGCTACTTCCCCCACCGTCAGATGGTCGGCATCTGCCGGGCCGAAGTTCCAGGCTCGTGCAAGACAGGCGCCATCCTTGCCGCACAGGTGCTCCGCCAGCAGCAGATAGCCGGACAGCGCATCGAGCACATGCTGCCAAGGCCGAATCGCTCCGGGCATGCGCAGCATTGGCGCCTGACCGGCGGCAAAGGCACGTACCAGATCAGGCAGCAGGCGGTGCGCCGCCCAGTCTCCGCCGCCGATCACGTTGCCGGCGCGAGCAGCAGCGATACGCGGCGAGTCTTCAGTGTTGAAGAAGGACTCGCGCCATGAGGCCGTGGCAATTTCAGCGCAACTCTTGCTCGCGCTGTAGGGATCCTTGCCGCCCAGCGGATTACCTTCAAGCAAGGGCGCGCCATCCGGCGCAGGTACGTAACACTTGTCGCTGGTGACGACTACAGCGGCGTCGACGGTGGGGTTGTCACGCAGGGCTTCAAGCAGGTTGACGGTGCCCGTGACGTTGGTGGCGAAGGTGTCGCGTGCAAAGCGGTAGCCATCTGCCACAATTGCCTGCGCCGCGAGGTGAAAGACGATGCTGGCGCGACTGCCACGCAGCGTAGCGTTGAGTGCATCGTAGTCACGGATGTCGCCATGGATCGAAGTGATGCGCTGGGCAACTCGCGCCGTCTCAAACAGACTTGGCTGTGTCGGTGGCTCAAGTGAGAACGCCGTCACGCGAGCACCCATTTTCTGCAGCCACAGTGCCAGCCAGGCGCCCTTGAAGCCTGTATGTCCGGTAAGGAATACCTGACGGCCTTTCCAGAAGGCTGGATTCACGCCCACAGCTTCCAGGGAGCGTGGCCCGTGGCCCAGAGTTCTTCAAGATGATTCTTGTCGCGTAGCGTGTCCATCGGCTGCCAGAAGCCGTCATGGCGATAGGCGGCCAGTTGTCCGGCGCTGGACAGGCGCTGCATCGGCTCCTTTTCCCAAGGGGTGTCGTCGCTGTCGATGTGATCGAGCGCGGCGGGTGAAAGCACGAAAAAGCCGCCATTGATCCAGTCGCCGTCACCGCGCGGCTTTTCCTGAAAGCCCTGGGCGCGCCGACCCACCAGGTCGAGACGGCCGAAGCGCGCCGGCGGACGCACGGCGGTAACTGTGGCCAGGCAGGCTTCCTCGCGGTGAAAGGCGAGCAGGGCCGCAATGTCGATGTCGGCCACTCCGTCGCCGTAGGTCATGCAGAAGTCATCGTCGTCGAGCAGGCGGCGAATCCGACGCAGTCGGCCCCCGGTCTGCGTCTGATCGCCGGTATCGACCAGTGTGATGTTCCACGGCTCGGACTGGTTCTGATGCAGGTCGACCCGGTTTTGCGCCAGATTGATTGTCACGTCCGAGGTATGCAGCGCCAGGTTGGCGAAATATTCCTTGACCATGTAACCACGGTAGCCGAGGCAAATCACGAATTCGGTAATGTCAAAATGCGCATAGCCCTTCATGATGTGCCAGAGAATCGGCTTGCCGCCGATTTCTACCATCGGTTTCGGGCGGAGCACAGTCTCTTCGGCGAGACGGGTGCCAAGACCGCCGGCAAGAATCACTGCTTTCATTATGGTTGGGGAATGGATGTCGATGTGGGGCTCGCCAAATGTTATCAGAGCCGCCGATCGGCGCCTTTCCGAACCCAATAAACAATCCCCTTATCGCCAAATAGAAATAATCGCATTGGCGCGCGAAGGGGAAATTGTTAACCTGCCGACTTCAAACGATAACCATTATTCGAGGAGGCTTGGCATGGCGTTGGTCAATCCGCACGGCGGCGGCAATCTGCGACCCTTGCTGTTGGAAGGCGAGGCGCTGATTTCCGAACTGGCACGCGCTTCGTCGCTGCCAAAAGTAAAAGTCAGCTCGCGTGAGAAGGGCGACATCATCATGCTGGGCATCGGTGGCTTCACGCCGCTCGAAGGCTTCATGACCCATACCGACTGGCAGGGCGTCTGCGACGGCATGAAAATGGCCAACGGGCTGTTCTGGCCGATCCCGATCACGCTGTCGACCGACACGGCCACTGCTGCAGGCTTCCACACCGGGGGCGATATCGCCCTGATCGATCCGGACGACGATTCGATTCTCGCCACCATGAAGGTGACCGAGAAGTATGCGATCAACAAGGCGCACGAATGCGCCACGGTGTATAAGACCACCGACATCGAGCATCCCGGCGTCAAGATGGTCATGGAGCAGGGCGAGGTCAATCTGGCCGGCCCGATCAAGGTTCTCTCGCAGGGCGATTTTCCGGAAAAGTACGGCGACCTGTTCCTCTCGCCGAAGCAAACCCGGGCGCAGTTCGAGGCCATGGGCTGGAGCAAGGTCGCGGCTTTCCAGACGCGCAACCCGATGCACCGCTCGCACGAGTACCTGGCCAAGATCGCCATCGAAACCTGCGACGGCGTGCTGATCCATTCGCTGCTGGGCAACCTCAAGCCCGGCGACATTCCCGCCGACGTGCGTTCTGAGGCGATCGCCACGCTGGCCGAGCACTATTTCGTCAAGAACACCGTGCTGCAGGCCGGCTATCCGCTTGACATGCGCTACGCCGGTCCGCGCGAGGCGCTGCTGCATGCGTTGTTCCGCCAGAACTACGGCTGCTCGCACCTGATCGTCGGCCGCGACCATGCCGGCGTCGGCAGCTATTACGGGC
>JBAYVG010000156.1:0-3550 GCA_041674785.1 Rhodocyclaceae bacterium | reverse complement strand
TTGATCTGCGGTTGGTAGTGCAGCACGAACTCATCGCGTTCCAGAGCCTTGCGCAGGCCGTTGCGCATGCGCAGATGCTCGACGGCTTCGACGTTCATCTGGTCGTCGAAGAAGCGGTAGGTATTGCGGCCGGCATCCTTGGCGCGATACATGGCCATGTCGGACTTTTTCAATAAGGCATCGAAGTCCGTGCCGTCGTCGGGATACAAGGCGATGCCGATGGAGGCCGAGGTATTGAGTTCCTGTTCGCCAATTTTGAATACTTCCACCATGCGGGCAAGCAGATTGACAATCACCGGAGCGATGGCATCGGCATCGGGCAGCGCGGGCAGGATAACCAGGAACTCATCTCCACCAAGGCGGCTGACCGTGTCCGTGTCGCGCACGCATTCGGTCAGCCGCCGGGTAACTTCCTTGAGCAGTTCATCGCCGGTCAAATGCCCCAACGAATCGTTGATGGTCTTGAAATTGTCGAGGTCGAGAAAGATCAATGCCACTTTCGTGCGTGCGCGGTCGGCCAGAGCCATCGCCCGTTCGAAGCGGTCTTGCGCCAGCATGCGGTTCGGCAAGCGGGTCAGGGCATCATGGTAGGCAAGAAAGTGAATGCGTTCCTCGGCATGTTTTTGCTCGGTGATATCGTCAAGGGTGCCCGAGGTGCCGGCGAACCCGCCTGCTTCGTCATAGCGCGCGCGCTGGGCCACGTCGAACCAGCCGAGACTGCCGTCCTGACGCGGATAGCGCGCTTCGAACCGGCACTTCGATGCCTCGTGCCGGTTCAGGGTCTCCATGCACAGAACGACGCGCGACCGATCCTCTTTGACGAAGTATTGCGCCATCGGCTGGCCGATAGCCTGATCCGCATCAATGCCGGTAATCTCTACCCAGGTCATATTGAGGAAAGACAACTCTCCAGCGGCGTTGGTCTGAAAAATCACTTCTTTGACACTGTTCACCACTTCGCTGTAGCTTTCCTTGCTTTCCCGCAGTGCCTGCTCGCGCTCCTGCAGCGTGGCGATCATGCTGTTGAAGGCCTGGGCCATATCGCGGATGTCCTTCGGCCCGCCAACCCCGGCGCGCACGTTCGACTCGCCGCGTTCGGTGCGTGCCATGGCCTCGGACAGTTCCGTGATCGGGTGCGTCAGCCTGTCGGCCAGCTTGCGCAGGACGAACAGGAAGACGACGGCAAAGACCAGCGAGATGGCGAGGTTGAGCAGGAAGATCTGCGTCAGCATGCGCGACAGCGTCGCTTTGCTTTGCACTACGCGCACGAAGCCGAGAACCTCCTCCTTGCGTTCCACGACAGCGTACGGCGAGTTGTCGCCCTCGCTCAGCACCGGCGCAACGAAACGCCAGTCCTCGCCGGTTTCCGTTTCCAGGTAGGCCCGGCGGATGCCCTTGTCTACCAGCGGCGCCTCGTTCTCGGCGGCCTGCCCGCCGCCCACGATCAGCGGCCGGCCGCTGGCATGGCGGATTTCCACGCGCATGACATCGGGGAATGACAGCGCGGTCCTGATGGCCACGTCGGCGTTTTCGGCGGAGGCATAGAGCAAGGCGAGCTTGCTTTGGCTGGCGAGGTTCCCGGCGATATGCTCGCCCTGCTCAAGCAGGTTGCGGCGTATCTGGTGGCTGCCTTGCCACGAGGTCAGCAGCGAGGAGGCCAGGGCAAAGAAGAGGACACCCACGGTGACGACGATGTTCAGCTGCTGCTTGAACGGTGTGTCGCGGAGAAGGCGGGAGTCGAGAGGCATGTTGGCAGTCCGTCACCGCCCTGGAAAAACCAGGTCGAAATTCTGCTTGTCGGCGAGGTTCACGCCAAGGTGGCCGGCGGTGCGGACGTTGACGGCCAGCAGTACGGCCTTCAGCGGAAAAACGCCGCGCGGCCCCTGGCCGTTCGAAGCAATGTAGCCGAGCGCGGAATTGGCCAGCTGCCGTCCGATCTCGGCGTTGTCGGGATAGAGCGAGAACAGCGCGCCGCGCCGGACGTGGGCGACGTTGCTGGAGAAGAAGGCGAGGTTGCGCGTCCAGGTCTCCTGCAGGACCAGCGGCAGCACGGCGCCTTCGTCCACCGTGGTCGAGTCCTGCGGCAGCCAGAGCGCGTCCGTGCGCGGGTCGGCGCTGGCGAGGATATCCTGGTAGAAGCGCAGTGCCGTCTTGAGGTCGGATGCCTCAAAGCTGACGAGTTCGAGGCCGCGCGCACGCGCCGCTTCCTTGGCCAGGCGCATCAGCCAGGCATTCTGGTTCGGGTCGTACACGACGAAGACGCGCCTGGCGCCGGGCATGAAGGCATTCAGGCGCGCGAACAGGAGTCCCGGTTCGGGCGCCAGACTGTGTACGGAGATGTTGCGCGCTTCGGTTTCGGGGATGGAGAGCACACCGCCGGCGACGACGCCGATGTTGCGATCGAGGCCGGCGGTGAACTTAAGGCCGTTGCGTCCCAGCGCGATGACAACGCGAATGTCCTGGCGGCTGAGTTCGCCGGCGATTTCCTGCAGGTTGGGGTTGGCGCCGATGGCAAAGCTCGGGACGCGACTCTTGGTCTGCTCTTCTATGCCTTCGATGATCTTGGCGAAGATGCTGCGGTAGGGTTCGCCGATGTCCGGGTAAACCACGGCGATGCCGCGCCCCGGTTGCAGCGCGGCCGCGGCAGCAACCACCATGAGCCCCAGAAGACCGCACAGCGCAGTCCGCCATATATTTCGGCGGCAGGCCTTGACGTGACGCCAGACGGCCGTGACGTCCTGCCATATCGTCACCCCCGGCCAGTTTGCCGTCGATTGTTTCATCATGTCATGCCGGCCGGATTCATAAAGAGTAGGCTGCCTGCAGGTAGAACGAACGTTCCGGCAGCGGCAGGTCATAGGGAATCAGGCTTGTCGGTATGTCGGGCCGGCCCGGAACCGCGGCCGCGTAGAGGGTCGGCTCGCGGGCCGTCGCATTGAAGAGATTGCGGATCGAAGCGGCGAAGCTCCATTGACCCTTGCCGCGTTCGGCACGCAACGTCAGGTCCGCGCTGGTGTAGTCGGACACGGCGGGGCGCGTATCGCCGACGGCGCGCTTGCGCTCCGCAACCCAATTGAGCTGCGGACTGAGCAGCCAGTTGCCGGCAAAGCGCCAGTCGGCCCGCGCATAAACGTGGTGGTGAGGCGCGTAACCGGTGTCGGTATTGGTGGCTTCGTCGATGGTTTTCTGATTCGAGTAGCTGCCGGTGAAACGAACCGTGCGACTGAGATCCCACACCAGCTCCAGTTCGGCGCCCCGACCGTTCTGCTTGCCGGTATTGGTGAAGGTGGATCCCGTTCCCGCCACGGCATTGGGCATGGCGCGTATCGTGTCCTTCATGTCGTAGCGGAAGAAACTCAGGTTGATCTGGGCATCCTTGCGCGCCTGCCAGGAGAATGCAGCCTCCAGGGTGCGAATGGACTCGGGCTTCAGGGCCGGGTTGCCGTTGGTGGTCGGGTTGATCGTGTATTGTTCGGAAACCGACGGGGCGCGGAAAGCCTGGCCGTAGAGCAGCTTGGCGGTGAGATCGAGGCTGGCGTCCCAGACCAGC
>JBAYVG010000155.1:0-3570 GCA_041674785.1 Rhodocyclaceae bacterium | reverse complement strand
ATCTGCTGGGATAGCTTCGCCATCTTCTCGGCAGGGCTGTCAGCGCGGCCGATGTTGAGCATGAAGTCCCACGCCTTCTTAGCCGCCCCGGCAACGGCATTCCAGCCGCGTTCCATCCAACCAAGGCTTTCTTGAACCTTGGTAGCGCGCGACTGCATGGCGTCCGCATAGGTCTGCTCAGCCAGCGCCGCCGCCTGCGCCTTCTTCCCTTGCTCATCCAGCGCTCGGATCTGCTCATAGATCGCAGCCGTCAGATAGTTGGTCTGCTTGTTCAGCCTTTCCGACGCCTTGACAGGATCGTCAGCCAGCGACGCAAACGCCTTCACCGTGTCCGCGATCTTTGTGCCGGCCACCTTTTCCATCAGGACGGCGGTTTGCCCAACAAGCGTCATGCTGCTGGCGACAATCTGTCCGTTCTTGGCGATTTCCTCCATGGCGTCCGTCGCCTTGCCACGGGTTGCCCCAATGGAGGCGATGGCGTCGCGGGCAGTCGTGTACTGACTGGCCGACATCGCCATGGTGTTGCCGGTCAAAATCGCTTCCTTGCGGAAGTTCGACCACTCGCGCGAGCCAACAAACAGGGCCGTCCCCATCGTGGCAAACACGCCGATAAGCACGGTTAGGGGCGTGATGAGGCCAAGCAGGTAACCGCCCAGAGCGCGGACGGCCGGGCCGATGCCGCCGAACATATCCTTGAGCTGGCCGCCCTGTTGCAGCAGGACTGTTAGCGGGGCCTGGCCGCCCTGAATGCTGGTGAAAATGTCGGTGAACTGCGCCGGGACGCCACGCATAGCCGCCGACAGTTGCCGCGCAGACATGCCAGTTCGATTGAAGGCGGCATCATTGGCCGCCATCCCGCCGCCCACGCGCTGCTGGGCGGCCTCCACTTCTCGCAGCTTGGCAATCAGAGGTTCTAGCGCCTTCTCCTGCCCCTTGGACTTGGCCAGCGCCTCGAAGTAGCGCGATGACGTGCGGCCACCGGCCTCCATGGCGATAGTCGCCTCGCGGACGCGGGCGGCCATCTTCGCCGTGGCGCGGTCGAACTTCTCCCCCGACCTTTCGCCTTCGGTGCCCATGGCGCCCATGGCCTTTTTGATCTGATCGGCTTGGGCAATGACTTTCGCCACGCCAAGTTCAAAATCAAGGCGCATCGCTGCTAGTGCTTCGCTCATGCCGGCGCTTTCTGTGATGTTTTTGACATTGGCGGGAACGAAAAAGCCGCTCGTAAGCGGCTGTGGATAAGATGTGCGCTTTTCAGCACAGGAGGGGCCATGGCTATAGTCGCCTGCCGCGAATGCAAACTACAGGTGAGTGACATCGCATCCACCTGTCCGCATTGCGGCGTCGCTCGTCGGTTCGTACCGGAAGCCACGCCTAAGAAGGCGGTCAAGTGGTGGATCGCGGTTCCGCTTGGGATGTTGGCCCTGTTTCTTTTCGCGGCTGCGTTCCATCGGCCAACCCCAGAAGATCGGGAAATGGATGGCACTCGGGCGGGCATCGATCTGTGCTGGGAAAATCAGAAGCGCAAGTCAAATGACCCGGGAACAGCGAGATTTATCGCTAGCGCGTGCGAGCTGATGGAGGCAAACTTTTTGACGAAGTACGGCCGGAAACCTTAGCGGGCGGGGCCGCTTGCCCCTTCGCCCCCATCGTGCGCCCGACTGCGCGCTGCGTTTCCACCTTCAGCAGCCTGTTCGCCGCATCACTGCCGTATGGCGCATCACAGGACAAGTCTTCCGCCTTCCCGGCCTGTCCGACATAGGCAACCGACGATTCACGCACTGCCCGCGCTTCCCATGGCAGCAGCCGCGTTCCGGTCATTCGCGCCCAACTCTCGATTTCCCCGAAGGTCAGGGGCGATGGCCCCATCCCGCCAGGCATCAATGGCCCAACTTCAAACAGGTAACGGGCCAGGTGCTGACACGCCGGGCTGATGTCCGGTATCTCAGCATCAAAGTCAGCGTCGGCCAGGATTTTCAGCCGCGTGCGCTTGGCGTCATTCCTAACCGTATCGTTGCGCGGGACTGCGTGAAGCCACGCAATCTGCCGCGCATACAGGGTCAGGTCATCCCTGACCCCTGTTAGAAATTTCCCATATCGCCAAGGAACCGGACGGACTGGTCCGCGACGTGCAGCAGCTTGCGGTTTCCGAACAGGGCGGCCGGCGTGACGGGCAGATTGTGGATCTGCTTGGTCATGAACACGAGGCGATCGGTCATGTCCTTGTGCGGGTCAACGTCGCTGGTCTTGCCGCGTGCCATCTTCATGGCGCGGGCGGTCTGTTCGCGGGCCTGCTTGTTCTCCCAGGCTTGCGCCTTCTCGCTGCCGGGGCCGTAGAACTCGATGGATACGGGCTTGCCTTCCCATTCCATCTGGTCACCTTTCTTGGTGAGCACTTCCATGGTGGCGGTGTCGTCCAGCTCGAAAGCGGACAGGTCAATGGTTTCCGACATGATGATTTCCTTTCGCGGGGTGGTTGAATGCCGTTGCCCGAACCGACCCGCTCCCCGCGAAGGAAGCGAAGCCGGCCCGGGTACGTGCTAGGTGTGCCCTTGCGGGCGGGGGATCAGGTGGCGTCCACAATCACGGCGGCGCGGCAGACTTCGCAGGTCGCAGCGACCTTGCGCAGCCCTTCGACGGTGCCGTCTTGGAACTCAAAGGACGTGACCAGCACATCCAAGAAGTGCGTTTCCGCAGTGACTTCGCCAGCGCCCAGCGGATACACAGCCTTGAGCTGGTAGCGGTCGCGCGAGCCTGCCGCCGTGTAGACGATGGCCTGGCCGGCATCGCTTGGCATGTGGCCCATCGTGACGTTCATCTGGCCGTGGTCGGTGGTGGTCTTGAACTTCTGGATGGCGCCGTCTTCCACGGCGGTGAAGTTCGTGACGCTCGACCTGGGGCCGTGGTTGCCGAAGTCTTCGACGTGGTTCACTTCGGTCCACACGAAGTCGGTGGACTGGTAGCCAGCAGCATCGTAGGTTTCCGGCGCAGTGGCCGAGATGTGCAGGGTCGCGCCCAGCATGGTTTGCAATACGGTACGTTCAGCCATGATGATTCCTTTCGAGAATTGAAAAACCCACCTGGCGGGAATCGCTCGGCGGGCGGGCCTGTCCCCTTTCGGGGAACTCGGGACGCAAAAAAGCCGCCCTCAGGCGGCCGGTGCGGTGTCTTGTGTGGTCAGGCGGTCCAGCGAACTAGAAAGTCCCTAGACCCGCCGACGATGGAAAGCTCGTCATCGAAGAAGTCGGGGCCTTCTCCGGTCGTGTAGATGCTGTCAACCGCGATGCCTCCAACGGTCCCGCGCGTTGCCGGGCATGCCGCCCGCACAAGTCGCAGGATCTGCCGCATCTGCGGGTAGTTCTTCGCCAAGACCGTGACCTGTACGCGGTCGGTGTTGAAGTCCTCTTCCATCGCCACGGTCATGTGCGGGACGGAACTGATGAGGGTCACGCTGATGGCCGGGAGTTGCGTCTTGATCGGCAGATCCCCCGCCATGATCCGGCTGGCCGGCGCCACTGCGGTAAGCGGCGCATGCGCGTGCATCTTGGCAATCACCACAGCAACGCCACT
>JBAYVG010000154.1:0-3587 GCA_041674785.1 Rhodocyclaceae bacterium | reverse complement strand
CCAGCTATACGGTGCCGACGCTGGAGCACCTCCGCAAAACGTTCGGGCCAACGCAGCCACTGGTTCTTCTTCTCGGTGCCGACGCTTATGCCGGGCTGCCGACCTGGCATCGCTGGCAGGAAATCTTTTCACTGGCGCACGTCGCCGTCGCGCACCGCCCAGGCTTCGCCATCGACGCGACAACACTACCGGCAGCGCTGGCCAGCGAACATCAGCAGCGATTGGTGGAAGCTGCGACATTCACCACGGCACCAGCCGGCCAGATCAGCACTTATGCGATGACACCACTGGCGATTTCTGCCACCGCGATACGCACACTCCTCGCCGAAAACCGCAGCCTGCGCTATTTGCTGCCCCAGCCGGTTATCGACTATATTCATCTTCACCACCTCTATAGAAGCAACGATGGATCTTAAAAAGCTGCAGAAAATTGTCGTCACCGCCCTTGAAGACATCAAGGGCCACGACATTGAAACCCTCAACACGACCAAGCTCACTTCCCTGTTCGACCGTATCGTGATTGCCAGCGGCGACTCCAATCGCCATGTCAAAGCGCTCGCGCGCAGCGTTCAGGAAAAGGTGCTCGAAGCCGGCGGCGAGATCCTCTCAACCGAAGGTGAAGACAATGGCGAATGGGTGCTGGTCGATCTCGGCGAGATCATCGTGCACGTCATGCAGCCGGCGGTTCGTGCCCACTACAATCTGGAAGAGCTCTGGTCGGCGCGCCCGACTACCCGCAGCCGCAGCAAGAAAGCGGCTGACGCAGACAGTAGCGAGGGCGGCGCAGCTGCATGAAGCTGATCATCGCCGCCGTCGGCCACAAGATGCCCGACTGGGTGGCGAAAGGCTGTGCCGAATACCTCAAGCGCATGCCGCGCGAACTGCCGCTCACGGTCGTTGAAATCAAGCCGGAGCCAAGGGGAAGCAAGACCCGCGAGCAGCTCACCGCAGCGGAAAAGGCGCGCATTGCGCCAGCCATCGCTGGCTGCAGTCGCAGTATCGCCCTCGACGAACGCGGCAAGGATCTGACCACGCAGCAACTGGCGCAGCGCGTCGAACACTGGATGCAGGAAGGCGGTGACACGGCTTTTCTGATCGGCGGTGCCGACGGCCTCGACCCCGAACTGAAGGACGGTGCTGACGAAATGATCCGCCTCTCCAGCCTGACGCTGCCGCACGCCATGGCCCGGCTGGTGTTGTGCGAGCAACTCTATCGCGCCGTCAGTGTCATAAAGAACCACCCGTACCACCGGGAAGGATGAACCGTTCATGAGTCAGCTTGCCGCCCGCATCCACCTCGCCTCGCGCAGCCCGCGCCGGCGCGAACTGCTGACCCAGATCGGCGTTCAATTCGACACCCTGATCTTTCGCGACGGCAACCGCGCCGACAAGGAGACCGACGAAACGCCACAGCCCGGCGAAAACCCGATCGACTACGTGCAGCGCGTTGCCCGCGCCAAGGCCGAACACGGCTGGCGCTGTGTTGGCTGGCGCAAGCTCCTGACACAGCCGGTGCTCTCCGCCGACACGACACTGGAGTTCGAAGGCGAAGTGATCGGCAAGCCGGTGGATGCTGCCGATGCCGGGCGCATCCTGGCGCGGCTGGCTGGCAAGACGCATCGCGTGCTGACGGCAGTGGCAATGTGTCAGGATCAGAGAATCGAAACGGCGCTTTCGATCAGCGAAGTCCGTTTTTCTGCACTCGATGCCGCAGAAATCCGTCGCTATGTCGACAGCGGCGAACCCATGGACAAGGCCGGTGCCTATGGTATCCAGGGCCGCGCCGGGGTTTTTGTCGAGTATCTTGCTGGTAGCTACACCGGCGTCATGGGTCTGCCGCTGCACGAAACGGCGCTACTGCTCAGGCGCTTCGGCTACCCCGTCTAAGCAGGTTTTCAATCGCTGCGGCCGCTTCGAACGCACCGTTGGCAGGTACCGGTTGGCGCGGCTGGCGCCAGAAACTTTCCAGTTGCGGCAACAAGTTTCCGGCATCAAAATCGGCCGCACCCACTTCGGCCGCAACGCCTTCCTGCAGCAACCAGTCAATCAACACCTCCTGCTCCGGCCAGTCTTCGCGGCGCAGATAGAGCACCGGTGTGCCGGCTGCGGCGGATTCGACGAACAGGCCATAGCCTGGCTTGGTGACAATGGCGTCGACACTGGCCAACAGATCCGAGAAATGCAGGCCGAGAGCGGGGTACGGGGTCACATCCTCGCGCGCCGTGCGTAGAGGCTCGCGGACCAGCCAGCGTACGCCGGCAGTCTGAGGCCAATTGCCGACCGGCATGTCGAAGCCGATACCACCCATGACCAGCAGAACCAGATGTTCGGCCTTCCTGCCGAGGGCCTGTTCGAGCGCTTCGCGCTGACACTGACCAAGACGGGAAAGCGGCGGAATGTCCTGCGTGTTGTGCAGGTCGGGCATCGGCATCGCTGGCGTGCAGCGCAGGAAAGCATCGGCGCCGGCATAGGCGGCCAGCAGGTCGGTGTGGATTTTTTTGGCCCAGGCCTCACCAGAAAAAAGGAAGGCGAACTGGTCGGCCCAGTTCAGCGAGGACATTGCCACAGCGGGGATGCCTGCGCGCTTTGCCCCCGCCAGCGGCAGGCAGGAAACATTCGACAACACCAGATCCGGCGCCAGGCCGGCCAGCCACTCCGCTTCGGTGGCGACGGTCGTCGGCCAGTCGGCATGGGCCTCGCGGTAGGCTGCGGCTGAGGCATTTCTGTCGACACGCACGGCGTCGTGCATGAGAAAGGCGACGTCGCTGGCGCCATGAAAATAGTCGAAGGGCTGGTCAATGCGCAGCCGAAGCTGCTCAGCCGGTAGACCACTTCGAATGCTCAGATGAAGCTCAGGCAGGCGCTCCGCCAGCGCATTGAGCACCGGACCGGTCTGCGCCAGGTGGCCGAAGCCGTGCGCGGAAATATCGACGAAAAGGTGCGGCATCCGAGCGCTCAGACGAAGCGCGCGACATAGGCCCCGACACTGGTTTCGGGCAGCGGCACCCAGACGCGGTGACCGTTGCCCGGGGCCACCGTGATTGCGGTGCCGTCGGCTTTCTCCATGCGTTCCAGTGCCAGTTCGCTGTTACCGGCCGGGTGCACCAGTTCGATGCGGTCGCCGACAGCAAATCGGTTCTTCACGTCGATCTCGGCCAGCCCGCGTGCCGCGTCGTAGGCAACGACATCGCCGACGTAAAGGCTACGCGCCGATTCGGAGTGGCCGCGCAGGTAGTTCTGGTACTCGGCGTCGTGGTGGCGCTGGTAGAAGCCGTCGGTGTAGCCGCGGTTGGCAAGCCCGTCGAGCTGCGCCAGCAGGGCCGGGTCGAGCGCCCGGCCGGCGACGGCATCGTCGATCGCCTGGCGATAAGCCTGGCAGGTGCGCGCGGCATAGTAGGGTGATTTGGTGCGGCCTTCGATCTTCAGCGAGTCGATACCCATGGCCACCAGCTTCTGCACATGCTCGATGGCGCGCAGATCCTTCGAGTTCATGATGTAGGTGCCGTGCTCGTCTTCCTCGATCGGCATGTGCTCGCCGGGGCGTTCCTTCTCCTCGATCAGCCAGACATCGCCGCCGGCATCTTCCT
>JBAYVG010000153.1:0-3791 GCA_041674785.1 Rhodocyclaceae bacterium | reverse complement strand
CTTCGCGCATGAAGCCGGCATCCACCAGGACGGCGTGCTCAAGCATCGGGAGACCTACGAAATCATGCGCGCCGAGGATGTCGGCTGGAACGCCAACAAGCTCATCCTCGGCAAGCATTCCGGCCGCACGGCATTCAAGGCGCGGCTGAAGGAGCTGGGCATCGAGGTCGAGTCGGAGCAGGTATTGAACTCGGCCTTCGCCCGTTTCAAGGAACTCGCCGACAAGAAGCACGACATCTTCGACGAGGACCTCCATGCCCTGATGAGCGACGAGACGGTGACGCCGGAGCAGGAGCACTTCCGCCTGATCTCCTCGCGTTTCCACTCCGAAACCGGCGAGACGCCCCATGCCAACATTACCCTGGCGGTAGGCGGCGACGAGCATCGCGCCGAAGCCGACGGCAGCGGCCCGGTGGATGCCGCCTTCAAGGCGATCGAGAGCATGGCGAAGAGCGGTGCCAACCTGCTGCTTTTTTCCGTGAACAGCATCACCACGGGCACGGATGCCCAGGGCGAAGTGACGGTGCGTCTTTCCATGGACGGGCGCATCGTCAATGGCCAGGGGGCCGACACGGACATTATCGTGGCCTCGGCCAAGGCCTATCTCAACGCCTTGAACAAGCTCTATTCGACGCGCGAGCGGGTGAACCCTCAGGTTTGACGGGAGGCTGCGGAAAGCCTGGCGTACACCATGCAGCAGATGAGGAAGCTCGTCGCCAGCAGCGTCTCGGCAGCGGCGAGCACTGCCGACAAGCCCGAGTCGGAGGTGGCGCGCACCAGGCCTTCGGCGAGATAGGCCAGGGCCAGGAAGGTGCTCCACTGATAGGTGTAACGCCTGCCTTTCAGGATGCCGAACAGCGGCATCAGGAGGGGCAGCGCCTTCAACACCAGCATCGACCCCACCGGACGCAGCGGCGCCAGCCAGAGCTCCCAGGCCAGACACAACAGGATCAGCGCGATCAGGTTGGCGCTGGCGGCAAGCTCGAGCGCGCCTAGCCGCGACTCCCGGTTCATGAGGCAAGCTTCAAGGCGGCTGTCGCGAGACGCAGGCCGAGCGCCACGGCAAGGCGCTGCTCCGCCTCCAGGAGGCTTGCGCTGCCTGCCAAGGCGACATGGCTGGCGCCATAGGGCGAGCCGCCGCCGCGGGTGGTATGGAGGTCCGCTTCGGAAAATGGCAGGCCGACGATCAGCATGCCGTGATGCAGCAGCGGCAGCATCATCGACAGCAGCGTCGTTTCCTGACCACCGTGCGGATTGCCGCCCGAAGTGAATAGCGCCGCCGGCTTACCGGCAAGGCCGCCCTGCTGCCAGAGCGCGGCCGTGCCGTCGAGAAAGTATTTGAGCGGCGCGGCCATATTGCCGAAACGCACCGGGCTGCCCAGCGCCAGGCCGATGCATTCCACGAGGTCGGCGGGCTCGGCGTAAGGCGCGCCGGAATCGGGTATGGCCGCTGCGACGGCTTCGCAGACCGCCGACACCTTGGGCACGGTGCGCAGTCGCGCCGCGATGCCGGGCACCTGCTCGATGCCGCGGGCTATCTGCTGGGCAAGGCTGCGCGTGGCACCGTGGTGGCTGTAGTAGAGCACCAGAACTTCCTTCATCACCTTGGCCTTTCGCTACAATAGTCGATCGAACATTATAGGCAGCTAGACGCCTTCATCCGTGATGCTGTTGACGCCATTCCGCTTAATCGCCAGGGTCCTGCAGCGCTTCCATACCGAGCGCTGCGCGCAGACGGCAGCAAGCCTGTCCTTTGCCACGCTGCTCGGTCTGGTGCCGCTCATCGCTGTGGCGCTGGCGCTGATCACGCGTTTCCCCTTCGCCGCCGGCATGAGCGCTGCGCTGGAGAAGTTCCTGCTGGCCAACCTGCTGCCGGAAAAGGCCGGCAGCATCATCGCCAAGTATGTCGTCCAGTTCGCGCACAAGGCCGAACATTTGACGTTGATCGGCATCGTCGCGCTGGCGGCGACCGCGCTGATGCAGATGCTGACCATGGAACATGCCTTCAACGCCATCTGGCAGGTCAAGGAAAAGCGCCCCTTGCTACGCCGCATATTCATGCATCTTCTGGCCCTGTTGCTGGGCCCAGTGCTGTTCGGCGGCAGCCTCGCGGCAATCGCCTATCTCGCCGGCGTGTCGTTCGGCCTGGTCGACGAACCGAAGTGGCTGAATACCTTGTTTTTCAGAATTCTTCCCTCGGTCTTCATGACGGGGTTGTTTGCGCTGCTCTACTATGCCGTGCCGAACCGGATGATGAGCCGTTGGCATGCCTTGATTGGCGGCATGTTCGCCACCCTGGGTTTCTTGCTGATGCAGCGCCTGTTCGGCGGTTTCATCCTCCACTTCCCGGCCTATACGGTGATCTACGGCGCCTTTGCCGCGATACCGATCTTTCTCGTCTGGCTCTATCTGTCGTGGAGCGTGGTGCTGGCCGGTGCCCTGATTGTCGCGGAGTTGCCGGGAGCCACAGGCAATCACCGACGACGCTAGTACCAGCTTTTGTAGCTATGGCACTAGTACCAGCTTTTGTAGCTATGGCACTAGGTCAGTTTCCCGGGGTCGCGGCGGAACTCGAAGAGTTCGATGCTGCTGGTTTCTACGGCGAGCTTGCCGGGCTCGCATTCCGAGATGCGCAGCCGGGGATGGTCCTGGATGAGCGAGAACCGTCCCTGGTGGTAAAGACCCCGGGCGGTGAGCAGGGTTTCGCCGCGCTGCAGGCGCGGCATCGGTGGCAGCAGCAATGCCGCCAGCGGCGATTCGCCGGAAAGCGAAGTGTGGGCTGCGACATGCACCGGCTCCGCGCTGGGGCCGACCAGTTCGAGGCCGATCTCTATATGTTCCGAATTTTCGCTGCGCGCCCAGCGCACGATGCAGATGCTCCAAGGCTGATCGCTTGCCACGCGCAGCCCCAGTGCGCTGCCCGTGATCAGGCCGGTGACGAGACCGGTGACATGCATCACTGCAAAACCTTCCGGACTTTCATTGAGCACCATCCAGTCGCTGATGGCATCGTCGTCAAGCGTGGTGTCGCCCTGCAGTATCTGCCAGAGCATGCCGGGATTGGTGCAGACGGCGACGCGGTGGCTTTTGTGACGGCGGGGAAATTGGCGTTTCGCCGGCACGCCCCAGCGCGCCTGAGCCCGTTTGAGAACTTTAATGTAGGCGGGTAGTTGCGCTTCCGCAGGCAGGCCCATTTTATCCGGCGGCTCGTCGGCGGCGAGCCGGGCAAGCAATGCCTGGGTGTTGTGGCCGAGTTCCGCACAGGAAAAAAACAGCATCCTCCCCTCTAAAGGCGGAGCGCGGCGCACCACCGCCATGGGCGGCTGATCGCGCGTTTCTTTCAGCCAGAACCAGTCTCCCGCGACGGTGGGCAAGCGGCCGCTGATGTCGACTGCTGTCGCGTATCGCGCCAGGAAATGGAAAAGGAAGTTGGTTTCCCTTGGCGTCAGCCCTTCCGGTTGGGCAGCGGCAAGTGCCAGCATCTCCTTCACCAACTTGTCGGCGAGGGCGGTGCTGCCCGGCAGCGTCTCTTCCGGGGAGAAGGACTCGCGCATCAGGTAATGCAGCTTTTGCACCCAACTCCACATGCCGGCGGGAGCGGGCGCCGCCACCAGCAGGGATACTTCAAACTGCCTGACGAAATGGCGCAGGGCGCAGGTACACAGCAAGGGCACGTCTCTCCGGACTGAGGATTGCTGGCTGGATGCCGCTGCGCTCGCCGCGCGCTGGTAGCACGCCGCCAAAGTCACGTGCATGTCGATCAGGGCTTCGGCAATGTCGCGTATCGGCTG
>JBAYVG010000152.1:0-3996 GCA_041674785.1 Rhodocyclaceae bacterium | reverse complement strand
TCACAAGTAACCCTTCGGGTCACAAGTAACCCTTCGGGTCATCCTATAATAGTTCTTGCATCTGCAGCGAAGGGACGTTACAATTCCGCTCTTTCGCGCGCCGCTCATAAATTAGCGCATCGTTCTTTAAAAGGAATACCATGGCGAACCAGCAGAAAATTCGTATACGCCTCAAGGCGTTCGACTATCGACTGATCGATCAGTCGGCCCTCGAGATCGTAGAGACTGCCAAGCGCACCGGCGCCGTAGTGCGTGGCCCCGTACCGCTGCCGACGCGCATTGAGCGCTTCGACGTGCTGCGTTCCCCGCATGTGAACAAGACCTCGCGTGACCAGTTCGAGATCCGCACCCATCTTCGTTTGATGGATATCATCGACCCGACCGACAAGACGGTCGACGCTCTGATGAAGCTGGATCTTCCCGCCGGTGTTGATGTCGAGATCAAACTTAAGTAAGAAGCGGTTAGTAAACAGCGATAAGCAGCGAGTGGGCGCTGGAAGACGGCAGGCAGCATCGCCGAATCTTCCGCCACTTTTAGTGATTTGCCGGCCAATAGCAGTCGGCACCTCTTTGGAGGAAAGAAGAAATGACTTTAGGCCTTGTAGGTCGCAAGGTTGGCATGACGCGTATATTTGCCGAGGATGGTACGACCATCCCGGTGACGGTGCTCGATGTGTCGAACAACCGCGTGACTCAACTCAAAACTCCCGGAATCGACGGCTACAGCGCGGTTCAGGTGACCTTCGGCAAGCGCCGCGCTAGCCGCGTCAATAAGGCCGAAGCGGGTCATCTCGCCAAGGCCGGCGTCGAGGCCGGTACCGTACTCAAGGAATTCCGCGTCACGCCAGACCAGTTGGCCGGCTTCAAGCCCGGCGATGTGGTCAGCGTCACGATCTTTGCCGTCGGCCAGAAGGTCGATGTCAGCGGCACTTCGATCGGCAAAGGCTTCACCGGCGCGATCAAACGCTACCATTTCTCGTCCAATCGGGCATCGCACGGCAACTCGCGGTCGCACAATTCGGCGGGATCGATCGGTATGGCGCAGGACCCCGGTCGGGTTTTCCCCGGTAAGCGCATGGCCGGCCATCTTGGCGACGTCAGTTGCACCCAGCAGACTCTTGAAGTGGTGCGTGTCGATGAAGCACGTCAACTGCTGCTGGTCAAGGGCGCAGTGCCGGGCTCCAGGGGTGGCGACGTGGTCGTCCGTCCGGCAGTCAAAGCTGCTCTGGCTGGCAACTGAGGAACGAGATACGATGGAACTCACACTCATTAATGAACAAGGCCAGCCGGCATCGACGCACAGTGCGTCCGATGCGCTGTTTGGCCGTGACTACAACGAAGCGCTGGTGCATCAAGTGGTCGTTGCCTATCAGGCCAACGCCCGTGCCGGTAACCGTGCGCAGAAGGACCGCGAGCAGGTCAAGCACAGCACCAAGAAGCCGTGGCGTCAAAAGGGCACCGGCCGCGCTCGTGCCGGTATGACCTCCAGCCCGCTGTGGCGCGGAGGCGGCCGTATATTCCCGAACTCCCCTGAAGAAAACTTCAGCCAGAAGGTAAACCGCAAGATGTACCGTGCCGGCCTGGCTGCGATTCTGTCGCAGCTGGCGCGCGAAAACCGGCTCGTGGTGATCGAGGATTTCAGTTTCGAGACGCCGAAGACGAAGGTGCTGGCAGGAAAACTCAAGGATATGGGCTTGGATTCGGTGCTCGTCGTTACTGCCGAACTCGAAGAAAACCTCTACCTCGCCTCGCGCAATCTGCCCAATGTGCTGGTATTGGAAGTGTCCGAAACCGATCCGCTGTCGCTGATCCGTTTCCCCAAAGTGCTGCTGACCAAGAGTGCTGTGGCTAAGATGGAGGAGATGCTGGGATGAGCAACTTCAATCAAGAACGGTTGCTGCAGGTGCTGCGCGCGCCGCAGATCTCCGAAAAGGCCACTTACGTCGCCGACAAGAATGAGCAGGTCGTTTTCATCGTTGCGCCAGATGCTACCAAGCCGGAAGTGAAGGCCGCCGTAGAGCTGTTATTCAAGGTTGCGGTCAAGTCTGTGCAGATCTCCGTCCTGAAAGGCAAGGCGAAGCGTTTCGGTCGTTTCATGGGTCGTCGCAGCAACGTCAAAAAGGCTTTCGTCTGCTTAATGCCGGGCCAGGAAATCAATTTCACCGAAGGGGGGGCTGCTTAAATGGCACTCGTTAAAGTCAAGCCGACATCCCCGGGCCGTCGCTCTCTAGTCAAGGTCGTCAATCTCGACCTGCACAAGGGTCGGCCTCATGCGCCGCTGTTAGAGAAGAAGAGCAGCCAGGGCGGTCGCAACCACCACGGTCATATCACCGTCCGGCACCAAGGCGGCGGTCACAAGCAGCACTATCGCATCGTAGATTTCCGCCGCAACAAGGACGGCATTCCTGCCAAGGTGGAGCGTCTCGAATACGACCCGAACCGGACCGCCAACCTGGCATTGCTTTGCTACGCAGATGGCGAACGCCGCTACATCATCGCCCCCAAGGGCGTGGCGGTGGGCACACTACTGCTTAGCGGCTCCGAAGCACCGATCAAGCCGGGCAATACCCTGCCGATACGCAACATCCCGGTAGGAACAACGATCCACTGCATCGAGATGATCCCCGGCAAGGGCGCACAGATCGCGCGTGCCGCAGGTACTTCGGTGCAGCTTCTGGCGCGTGAAGGCATCTACGCCCAGCTTCGCCTGCGCTCCGGCGAAATCCGCCGCGTGCATGTCGAGTGCCGCGCCACCATCGGCGAAGTCGGTAACGAAGAGAACAGTCTGCGCTCCATCGGCAAGGCCGGCGCTCAGCGCTGGCGGGGCATTCGCCCGACGGTGCGCGGCGTCGCGATGAACCCGGTCGACCACCCGCATGGCGGTGGCGAAGGCAAGACCGCAGCCGGTATGCATCCGGTCAGCCCATGGGGTACCAAGACCAAGGGCTATCGCACCCGTCGCAACAAGCGTACGAGCAGCATGATTGTTGCGCGTCGGCCCAGGAATAAGAGGTAAACCATGACACGTTCGCTTAAAAAGGGCCCGTTCATCGATGCCCATTTGCTTAAAAAGGTCGACGCCGTCCGCGGAACAAGCGACAAGCGCCCGATCAAGACATGGTCGCGCCGTTCGACCATCCTGCCGGATTTCGTCGGTCTGACCATTGCCGTGCATAACGGCAAGCAACACATTCCGGTGTATGTGTCGGAGAACATGGTCGGCCACAAGCTCGGCGAGTTCGCCCTGACGCGCACCTTCAAGGGCCACACCGCCGGCAAGAAGGCCGCGGTGAAGAAGTAAGGGATGACGATGGAAACCAATGCGATATTGCGCGGCGTCCGCCTGTCGGCACAAAAAGGTCGGCTTGTTGCCGACCTGGTGCGCGGCAAGCCGGTCGACCAGGCGCTCAACATCCTGACCTTCAATCCGAAGAAGGGTGCGGGAATCATCAAGAAGGTGCTTGAGTCGGCGATTGCCAACGCCGAACACAATGATGGCGCCGACATCGACGCCCTCAAGGTGAAAATCATTCACGTCGAAAAAGGTGCAGTCCTCAAGCGCTTTACGGCACGTGCGAAGGGACGCGGAAACCGCATCCTCAAGCCGACTTGTCACATTTACGTTACGGTCGGCGATTAAGGAGAAACTATGGGACAGAAGATTCATCCAACCGGTTTCCGCCTTGCGGTCACACGCAACTGGACTTCGCGCTGGTTCGCCAATAGTAAAAACTTTTCCGGGATGCTCCTCGAGGACCTTAAAGTCCGCGAGTACCTGAAGAAGAAGCTTGCCCATGCCTCAGTCGGTCGCGTCGTCATCGAGCGCCCGGCAAAGAACGCGCGCATTACCGTGTATAGCGCGCGCCCAGGCGTGGTCATCGGCAAGAAGGGCGAGGATATCGAACACCTCAAGTCCGATTTGCAAAAGATTCTCGGCGGCCAGGTTCATGTCAATATCGAAGAAATCAGGAAGCCGGAAACCGATGCGCAACTGAT
>JBAYVG010000151.1:0-4042 GCA_041674785.1 Rhodocyclaceae bacterium | reverse complement strand
GATGATGTAGACGAAGGAGGCGCCGAAGAAGGAGAAGCCGCGCACCACCTTAGATTTCGGCACCGACAGCATGGCGGTGGTCAGCGGGTAGGTGACCTGGTCCTCGACCACCTGCGGCGCCTGCCCCGGTACTTCGGTATAGACGATGACCTGCACGTCGGAGAGGTCGGGCAGCGCGTCGATCGGCGTGCGCAGTACGGCGACGATGCCGGCCAGCACGATGAACAGCGTGGCGAGCAGCACCAGGAAGCGGTTGCGACCGGACCAGTCGATGAGTTTGGCTAGCATGGCTTTATGACTTCCTTTGAGTGCAGCGTTGCAGCTGCGTCGTCATTCCGGCGCACGCCGGAATCCATCGAATGCGTGGCGCCGCATTCCAAAGGCCTCGACGCGTGGCACAGCCGTCTGGCTTTGCACTGCCTTCGGTCGGATTCCGGCTTTCGCCGGAATGACGGGGTGGTGGTGTCCACAGGTCGGACAGCGCGGATCAATGTTTGTGCTCCTGCGAGGCGGCTGGCTTGATCGATGTCACTACCCACTCACCCGGCTGCCGCTCGACGAACTCGAAGCTGATCGCGGCTCCCGGCTTCAGCCCCTGCAGAAGCGCCGCGTTGGCCACCTTGAACTCCATCGTCATCGCCGGCCATTTGAGGCTAGCGACCGGGGCATGGCTAAGCATCAGGGTGCCGGCTTGCGTATCGATGCTGTCGACACTGCCCTCGGCCTGATGGCCGACGGTTTTGGCCGGCGCCTCGGCTGGCGCCGAAGAGAAGCCGCTCAGCGCTGCCTTGAGGTTGCTCTCGGCATCGATCAGGAAATTGGCCGAAACCACCACCTGCTCGCCGTCCTTGACGCCGTTGATCACTTCCACATGGCTGTCGCTACGATCGCCGAGTTGCACCTCGCGCGGTTCGAAGCGCCCCTCGCCCAGGCGCACCAGCACGACACGGCGCGTGCCGCTGTCGATGACGGCAGAAGTGGGCACGGTGAGCACACTCCCTGTGTTGCCGCCGGGTAGTTCCACCTGTGCAAACATCGCCGGCTTGAGCAGCAGGCCGGGGTTGGCCAGCTCGATACGTACCGGCACGCTGCGGGTTTCCACCTTGAGCGTCGGATAAACGTAGGCCACCTTGCCTTCGAACACCTTGTCCGGGTAGGCGTTGATGCGCACATTGGCGTTGTCGCCGGTCTTCACCCGGCCGATATCCTGCTCGGCAACATCGGCGATGACCCATACGGCAGAGAGGTCGGCGACCTGATAAAGCGCTTCGCCAGGCATGAAGCGCATGCCTTGCACCGCTTTCTTTTCGGTGACGATGCCACTGACCGGCGAGCTGAAACTCAGCGTCCGCCGTGCTTCGCCGGAGCCGGAGAGGGCCTTGAGCTGCGACGCGGAAATGTCCCAGTTTTTTAGCCGTGCCTGGGCCGATTGCGCAAGCTGACGCATGCCGGCCTGCGTCGTGCCGTCGGCGTCCTTCAGCGAATCGACGCCCTCCATTGCAATTGCGTACTCGCGCTGTGCCGAGACCAGTTCCGGGCTGTATACCTCGAACAGCACCTGCCCCTTGCTCACCGCCTGACCGGTGACATTGACGTGCAGGCGCTCGACGTAGCCCTCGAATTTCGGTGCGATGGTGTAGAGGCGGCGCTCGTCAGGCTCGATGCGGCCGAGCGCACGGACCGGCTGGCCGAGCGCACGCATCTGTGCGGCTTCGCTCCTGACGCCGAGCTTCTGGATCTTTTCGGTACTGAGCTTCAGTGCGCCGCTTGTGTTGCTTTCGTCGCTCTCCTCGCCTGCGTAGACGGGGATGTAATCCATGCCCATCGGATCCTTCTTCGGCACCGGTGAGGTGTCGGGCAGACCCATCGGGTTACGGTAGTAGAGCAGCTTGCGTGCGCTTTTTTGTTCACTTTTGCCGGTGTCTGCCGTCGTTGCCGGTGTCGTGGCGGCTGGCCCGCGCTGGCTGCCGAACCAGTAGCCGGCGCCTGTGGCAACAATAGCCACAGCAACGATGCCAAGGGCCAATCCACTTCTATTCATCCCACGGGGATTTCCTTCGGTCATAGCTCTTCTCCCAGCAATCGTTCCACTTCGGCGAGGCGAATCTGCGCCTCGGCCTGTGCCTTGATGCGCGTCTGCTTTGCCTGTCGGATCTGTTTCTGTGCGTCGATCAGCGTGGCGAAATCGACCTTGCCGTTTTCGTAGCCGGCCACCGCCGAGCGGAAGGTCAGTTCGGCCTGCGGCAGCAGGCTGTTACTGGTCAGCGCTTCGGTGCGCCGGGCGGTTTCGATGCTCGACAGGTTCTCCGAGAGTTCTCCGAGCAACTGATAGGTGGTTGATTCCTTGCGCGCGCGGGCGGCGGAGAGCATCGATTCCGATTCCCGCTCCTGTGCCCGGCGCGAGGAAAGTTGCAGCGGGATGTTCATTTCCACCATCAACTCCCATTCCTTGACCTGGCTCTGGTACTGGATCGGCGAGACGCCCAGTGTGAAATCCGGGTAGCGGTTCTTGTAGGTCAGCTCGCGGTTTTTCTCCGCCGCCTTGATGCGTGATTCCTCGGTGAAGAGCTGCGGATTTCGGCCGCGCAGGCGATCCTCCAGTACCGCCGGGTCGAGCTTGGCCGGGGAGGGCAGCGGGCGCAACTGGTCCGGGTCCGCCAGTGGTGCCATTGGCGGGCGGGCAAGCAGGGTGTTGATGCGGCTTTGCAGGTGATGCCGCTCGCTGTCGAGCACGATCAAATCGTTCTTCAGCGCGGTCTGTTCCACCTGGGCGCGAATGACGTCCTGCTGCGCCGCCAGCCCGCCGGCGTAGCGCGCCTGCGCCACCTTTTCGAAGCGGCGCATCAGGTCGAGGATCTCCAGCATCAGTGCCTCGTTGTTGCGCACGTACCAGAGCTGCACGTAGCTGGTCTTGATCTTCGCCGCAACATCGGACCAGGCTTCCTGCGTACGTCCTTTCGCCCCTTGCGCCTCAGCCTCGGCGACATCGCGCTTCAGGTCGCGCTTGCCGTACCAGGGCAGATCCTGCATCAACAGGTACTTTGTACTGCCGACCTGGCTGGGAGAAAGCGTGGCGTTTTGCTCGCCCATGCGGGTGATATCGCGCAGCTCGGTGCGGAACTTCGGGTCCGGCAAGGCGCCGGCCGGGGTGATCCGTTCGTCGGCAGCATCGGCTTCGTGGCGCATGGCCGCGAGTTCCGGGTTGCGTTCGCGAGCGTAGGCCAGCAGCGACTCGACGCCTTTGCCGGGCGCTGTTGCGGAGGGTGCTGCAGGGCTGCGCTCCTGCGCGCTGGCCGCAACGCAGCAGACGGCTGCCAGGGCAGCCACCAGCAGTGATTTTGGGGAGCATGGACCTTGCATGGCGTGTCCTCCAATGGGTGCGCGATGTGCCGCTCGGTGATTCAAGCGGCCGTTCATTTCACCACTTCGTAGCGCTGCAGGATCATGACCCCGTTGGCTTCTTCGATGGTGAAGCGGATCTTCTGGCCTTCCTTCAGCTGGTCGAGCCAGCCGGGTTCCTTGACGCGGAACGGCATGGTCATCCCCGGCATGCCGTTTGGCAGGGGGCCGTGAGCAATGACGACATTGCCTTTCTGTTTGTCGAGTTTTTTGACCACGCCGTTGGCCATAGGCGTGTTGGCGAAGGCTTGCCCACACAAGGTGAGGGCGGCAATGATTGCAATAGCGAATGGACGCATCGGATTCTCCTGAGTTGAAAGGATTGCAGGGGGAGAACCGGCGGTGCGCAGGCGCGCGCCTGCTGGGACGATCAGGCCATCAGGCCCAGAATGTCGTCAACGGCAGCAACGGGATGCGTTGGGAGTGCAGCGAGTGCCCCGCCGGATCAGGCGAGGCCACCCCATTTGGGGCGTTCGGGGCGCGCGGCAGGTGGTGCCGGCGGTTGCGCCAGTGGCGCGAAGGTGAAGCTTTCGGTCGCCGAAAAAACGGGAGCAATCGCAGCGCCGATCGGCAGAGCACTGCAACAGCTGAAGTGGCAGATGCCGCAGTTGCCATGCTTGATGTGGCTACCATCGGCAGGCAT
>JBAYVG010000150.1:0-4054 GCA_041674785.1 Rhodocyclaceae bacterium | reverse complement strand
TGGGGGGGGAATGGGCTTGGGAGCTGGCCGCCAGACTATACTACTATGGAAAGGACCTTACGCGCGTGCCGACCATCGCCTTGTCGAACGCTTATAGCGGTGGTGCGGGCAGAATTACCGACATGAGCGGAACCGGCTGGTATACCTTGGATGCGCGTGCCCAGTGGCGTCCAGGCTTGAGCCGGGGCCAGCATGAGCTCAGCTTCGGCTATCACTATGATCGCTACGTGCTCGATACCCTGGTATCCAGTACCTCGAATTGGATTAACGGTAGTGCCGGCGCCCGAAACTCGGCTTTTGCCGGCAAAACTGAAATGCACGCCCTCTATGCTCAGGATGCATGGAAGTTCGTCCGCGACTGGAAGCTGACGCTGGGTGGGCGGGTTGAGCGTTGGCAGGCATTCGATGGCGAGATTTCAAATTCGACGCGCACACTCGGATATGGCGAGCGCGCCGAAACCTTTTTCTCGCCGAAAGCAGCGCTTTCCTATCAAGCAACTCCGGTGTGGGCGCTACGCACTTCTCTGGCGCGTGCCTATCGGATGCCAACCGTCGCTGAACTTTATCAAGGCAGCATTTCCGGAACCGCGATCGTCAACAATGATCCGAATCTGAAGCCGGAAAAAGCACTATCTGGCGAATTGACTGCTGAACGGGACCTTGGCAATGGTTTACTGCGTATCTCCCTGTTTCAGGAAACTACCGAGGACGCCCTCTACACCCAGACCAATGTATCGGTTACGCCAAGCGTGACCAATATCCAGAACATTGACGAGATCCGTACGCGGGGCATTGAGCTGGCCTATCAGGGAATGGATGTTGCAATTACCGGTCTGGACCTGACGGGCAGTCTGACTTATGCCGACTCGGAAATCATGAAAAACGAAAAAGCGCCGTCCACGGTGGGTAACCAGCAGCCGCGTATCCCCAAGTGGCGCGCTACCCTGGCGGCAACCTATCGTCAGAGTGATCGCTTGTCCTATACCTTGGCTGCGCGGTACAGCGGCCGTCAATACAGCACCCTGACAAACACTGACAGCAATCCCGATACCTATGGCGGCACCAGCAACTTCTTTGTTGTCGATGCGCGTATCCGCTACAAGGTGGCCAAACAGTGGAGCGCTGCGCTGGGGATTGATAACCTCAATAACCAGCGTTACTACGTGGCGCATCCGTACCCGCAACGTACGGCGGTTGCAGAACTCAAGTTTGACTATTGAAACCGTAATGATGACCAGGATTTTTGAATTCCCACAGTCGCTGGCGCTTCGTTTCGTACTGGCGGTCTATCTGGGGTGCCTGTGGTACATGCCGCCGGCAAGCGCGGCCGAAGCTCAGCAGATATCCGCGATGTCGATGCGCAAAACGGTACGTCCCGATCTAGGCAGTTCTGCAGCCTTTGCCCCCGATGGCAGCCTGTATGCGGTTGCCAAACAGGGGGAACATGTTGTTCTTTACCGTAGCAGTGACGAAGGCCTCAGCTGGTCATTGCCGGTTCTGGTCAACGCCCAGCCGGAGGCCATTTCAGCCGATGGTGAAAATCGTCCGAAACTGGCTTTTGCTGCCGATGGCGGGGTCCTGGTGTCGTGGACCAAGCCGCTGAGCGTGGCCTTCAGTGGTGAAATTCGCCTGGCCCGCGCTGATGACGGCAAGGTGTTTACAGCACCGATAACGGTGCACCAGGATCGGGCGCTGATTACGCATCGTTTTGATTCTTTGATGGTTGCACCGGATGGCCGCGTACTGGTGGCCTGGATCGACAAGCGAGACCTCGAGTCGGCAAAAGCTGCCAAGGCAGCGTATCGGGGGGCGGCGATCTATGCTGCGGTGTCGGTCGATGGCGGACGCAGTTTCCAGCCTGAACGGAAGCTTGCCGACCATTCCTGCGAATGTTGCCGGATCGCGGTGGCCGTTGATCAGGATGGCAGCCCGCTCATTCTCTGGCGGCACGTATTTTTGCCGAACGAACGCGACCATGCGCTGGTTCGCATCTCCCGCGATGGCTCCCCGGAACCGATGCTGCGGGCGACCCATGATCGCTGGAAGATCGACGGTTGCCCCCATCATGGGCCTTCATTGGCTATTGATGACGAAGGAGCGCGGCATGCCGTCTGGTTCAATCAGGTCAATGGCGAAGGCCAGGTCTCCTACGGCCGTTTGCCACGCCGTGAAGGTGAGTTTGTTGCCGGTCAGCGCAAGGTCGGCGGGCTTGGTGCCGCGCATGCCGATCTGGCCGTCAGCGGCAAGCGCGTCGCGATTGTCTGGAAGGAATTCGATGGCGAGAAAACGCTGCTGCGAGCCGAAATTTCCGAAGATTCCGGTGCACGTTTCACTAGTGTGGAATTGGCCGCATCCCTCGGTATGACCGACCAGCCGCGCGCCTTGGTGCGTGGCAAGGAGTTGTTCGCGTTCTGGCGAACCGAGCGCGAGGGGATGAAGCTTTACCGACTGCGCTGATCTGGCGTGCCGGGTGTCAGGGGACGGGCTGTCGGCATGCGGACGATGGCCTCGATCTTCTCGTTGCTGCCGTCGTCAAATGAAAGCGTAAGCGGCACCTTCCCACCTTCCTGCAGCACCTGTTTGAGATCGATCATCATCACGTGGTAGCTGCCGGGTTTCAGTTCGGCCTGCCCCTTGGCCTTGATCTCGATTTCCCGGACCTGGCGCATTTTCATGACGCCGTTGTCGTTGATGTGATTGTGCAACTCGACGGTTTTTGCCGCGCTGCTGTCCACGCGGAGCAGCTTGCGGTCAGTCGTGCCGGCATTCCGGAGGGTCATGAACGCGGCCGTGGTCGGAACGCCTTGCGGCACCATGCGTACGTAGGCATCGGCAACGCTGATGTCGCCCGCCAGTGCGGCTGCGCTGGCGAGGCTGGCGGCCAGCAGTATTGCCATTCGGCTGCTTGTCGGGCTGATCCGGTTTTCCATTCAGGAACCCTCGGCTTCAAAACGGAAGGGGGCGGCGATGACCGTTCTTCCCGATTCGATCAGCACCGTAACTTCCCACGGCATCTTGCCGGTGATGCATACCGGCAGGCTGGCTTGTCCGGAAAAACGCCCCTCCCCGAGGTCTTCAAGTTGCGGGCGGTTGAATCCCATTTTCATGTCGACGCCGGCAAAGTCCATTTCTATCTTGCGCACCCTGGCGTCGCTGACGATAGCCAGTAAACGCAAGGGTTTGAGCGAAGGAATCGGGTGCGGGGCGATCGCCACCTCTACCCGGCCCCCGTCTGGCAAGGCGATTGTGCAGGAGGTCTTGCCCAGGTCACAGGTTGATAGCGGCAGGGTAAGGTCTGTGCGCGGCGTCAGCAGCGGCGCCAGTACATAGCCGGCTGCCCCGAGTGCTATCAGGGTCAGCAGGATCAACGCATCGATGAGGAGCTTGCGGCCGGCAGGGCGGGGCGGGGTTTCGGTTTCGGTCATTCGAGTGGGTGATGTCTGCACAGCGGCTGAGTCTGACGTGCGCGATGTCAGGTGCGAGCGCGCAGTATAAGCCAGCTCGACGCAGATTCTGAGGGCTTCAATCATGGAGAATCTTGACCTGAATCAAAGTTCGGCAGACTGCTGGCGAGGATCATGTGCGACATATTGCCGCAGTGGCGTTTTGCCGCGTGCGGCGATTCCGTTGGCAAGCACGATTAATAAGATGGGAGAGTCCAGATGAAGACCCGTATGAAGCAAACCGCATCCATGCTGCTTGCAGCTGGCATCGGTTTCGCAGCAGCCGGCGCCGCATACTCCGCAGAGTCCCTGCAGGATGTCATGAAGCGTCGCAACCTGTCGCAGCAGGATCTGCTGGCGGCGGCCAAGACCTATGTGCCGACCGGCAAGCGCGACGAATTCGTTGTCTTTGCTTCCGGCGGTCAATCCGGTCAGGTCATCGTTTATGGCATCCCGTCGATGCGCATCCTCAAGTACATCGGCGTGTTCACGCCGGAACCCTGGCAGGGTTATGGCTTCGACGAAAACTCGAAGTCCGTTCTGCGTCAGGGCAACATTGACGGCAAGGAAATCAACTGGGGTGACACGCAC
The DNA here is from genome assembly GCA_041674785.1 of Rhodocyclaceae bacterium. GTDB lineage: Bacteria > Pseudomonadota > Gammaproteobacteria > Burkholderiales > Rhodocyclaceae > Proximibacter. Next base: position 20 of record JBAYVG010000150.1, on the reverse strand, counting down.
CACCCGGCGATCTCCGAGAC
>JBAYVG010000149.1:0-4079 GCA_041674785.1 Rhodocyclaceae bacterium | reverse complement strand
GAGCGATTCCGAATATCCTTCGATCGCGTGTTTGGTTGCGGCATAGAGCGCCATGTACGGCATGGGCAGTAAGCCAAGCACGGAACCGATGTTGATGATGCGGCCCCGGCCTTGGTGTCGCATGTGAGGCACGACGGCTCGGGTCATCCTGACGATCCCGAAGAAGTTCGTCTCGAAGATCGCTCGTGCCTGTTCGATAGAGCTCTCTTCCGCTCCGGCGGGGGCGACACCGAAGCCGGCGTTGTTCACGAGCAGGTCGATGCGGCCGTCCAGTCGCATCACTTCCTTGACGGCGGCTTCGACGGATTCATCGCTAGTCACGTCAAGAGAAAGCATCTCGAACGATAGATGGGGCGCTCCGTCGCCCCGTCGGCTTGTGCCGTAGACCTTGTAACCAGCCAGCGCGAGCTTCTCCGCCGTGGCTGCACCGATGCCTGACGAGGCGCCCGTGATGAGCGCGATCATTGTTTTGGGCTTAGCCATGTAGTTCTCCCAAAGACGCGGGACGGCGGGGCACGATCAGATTGCCGACGGATACCTGCACGGCTTCGTTGTTCTGATTCAGAGTCGTGGTCCTCGCCTTGATGACTCCCTGGTCGGGGCGAGACTTCGAGGCGCGTACCTCGAGCACTTCGCTTTCGACCCGAAGCTCATCCCCTGGCCGAACCGGTCGTGGCCAGCGGAGTTCGTCGAAGCCGGCACCGACGATGCCGCCGGCAGGATTGAAATCACCTTCGACCAACAGTCTCATCGTCAGCGCCGCGGTATGCCAGCCGCTTGCGGCGAGACTTCCAAACATCGATTTGATGGCTGCTCGTTCGTCGAGATGGAACGGTTGCGGGTCGAATTCGGCGGCAAAGCGCTTGATGCTGTCCGCCTCAATCCGGATGCACCCGGATCGAAAGGTTTGTCCTGCTTCAAAATCTTCCAGATATCGCTCGGTCATCGTGGCTGTCTCCTCGGTGGCTATGTTAGATGATGAACATCATCATTGTCATTAGATTACGCTTATCATCTATAATGTCAACTAGGCCGTTTGAAGAAGGAAACCGATAAGATGAAGGTGAGCCGGGAGCAGGCTGCGGAAAGTCGGCAGCGCGTCATCGAAATCGCCTCGAAGCTCTTTCGCGAACACGGGCTGGACGGGATCGGCGTCGCCGATCTGATGAAGAGCGCCGGCTTCACGCACGGCGGCTTCTACCGCCACTTCGGTTCGAAGGAAGAACTGATGGCGGAAGCCTGTGCGCAGGCGGTGGGTGCCTCGATATCGAAATTACAGGAGCGGATCGACCAAGCGCCAGAAAACCCACTGGCGGCGGTCACGTCGGCCTATCTTTCCAGCACCCACTGCGAGCATCCCGGCGAGGGTTGCGCACTGGCCGCGTTGGGGTCGGAAGCCTCACGCCACAGCGAGGCCGTACGCCACGCCCTGACCAAAGGTGTACGCGATCTCATTGATCTGCTGGCCGCGATCGTGCCGGGACGATCCAAGGTTGCGCGGCGCGAGAAGGCGTTGGCCACCTACGCCAGCATGGTCGGCGCGGTGGTGCTGGCACGCAGCGTGGACGACCCGGTACTCGCCGAGCAGATTCTGCAAACGGTCTCAACGTCGATCCTCAATCCTTCGTCGCCCCAGTCCTGAACGACAGTTCCCCTTAAGCCTACTTTGATTCCTAGCTCTGCAAAGGGCTGCTATCCACGTACTTGCTTTTTGCCCGGATCGAGCTATAGTACATCCATAGTACATCCATGGAGTTGGAAATGCGCACGACCCGGGCTTTCAAGAATGGCAACTCGCAGGCGGTCCGCATTCCTGCCGACCTGGCTTATGAACGTACAGACATCGATCTTGAGATAGAGCGAGAAGGCGACGAAATCAGGATCAGGCCGACACGCCGCCCACTGTCTGGTGTGCTGGCCAAGTTTGCCAAATTCACTCCTGACTTCATGGCCGAGGGCCGGGGCGACCATGAGCAGGGCAAAAGGGATTCCCTGTAATGCCGCGTTACATGCTGGATACCAACATGTGCATCTACCTGATGAAGAATCAGCCCGAGTCGGTCGCACGACGTTTTGCCCAGTGCTATGTAGGTGACGTGGTGATGTCTGCAATCACGTTGGCAGAACTGGAATACGGCGTGGCGGCTGCGCCCAATCCGAAACGGGAGCGCAAGCACCTGGCAAACCTGATTGAGGATATTCCCGTCATGCCTTTCGATGCCGCCGCTTGCGTTGCTTATGGCCCGATCCGATTAGCCACTCGAGACACCAAGAAAGATACCCTGGACAAGCTGATTGCCGCACATGCTGTGTCTCTCAATGCGACTATTGTGACCAACAACGAGAAGGATTTTTCAAAGTATCCAGGTTTGAAGCTGGAAAACTGGCTGAAGTGATCGCTCGGCAGAATAACCGGAGTTGGCATGCAATCCCCTGACTGGCTGCGTGCGCTGCTCACGCGGCGCATGCTGATCTGCGTGTTCACCGGCTTTTCCTCGGGCCTGCCGCTCTACCTGCTGCTCAACCTGGTGCCGGCCTGGCTGTTCACCGAAGGCATCAGCCTGCGTGAAATCGGTGCCTTGACCCTGATCCAGCTGCCCTATACCTGGAAGTTCCTCTGGTCGCCGCTGCTCGATCGCTACGCCCTGCCCGGCTTCGGCCGGCGCCGCGGCTGGATGCTGCTGACGCAGGCCGGCCTGCTGCTCACCATCATCGGACTCGGCATGCTCTCGCCGCGCCTCGATCTGACCCAGATCATCCTGCTTGCCATCCTGCTCACCCTGCTCTCGTCCACCCAGGACATCGCCATCGACGCCTTCCGCCGGGAAATTCTCAGCGATGCGGAACTCGGCCTGGGCAACTCGGTGCATGTCAATGCCTACCGCATCGCCGGCCTGGTGCCGGGTTCGCTGTCGTTGATCCTCGCCGACCACCTGCCTTGGTCGCAGGTGTTCTGGATCACCGCGCTGTTCATGCTGCCCGGCATGGCCATGGCCTTGCTGGTGAGCGAGCCGAAGTTGGCCAAAGGCAAGCCGAAGACGCTGCGCGAGGCGGTGGTCGAGCCTTTCCGCGAATTCATCGGCCGTGCCGGCGTGCGCGAAGCCTTGCTGATCCTCGGCTTCATCTTTTTCTACAAGCTCGGCGACAGCCTGTGCACGGCGCTGGCCACACCGTTCTATCTCAGCATGGGCTACAGCAAAACCCAAATCGGCCTTGTGGCAAAGCATGCCGGACTGTGGCCAGCGGTGATCGGCGGCCTCGCCGGCGGCTTGTGGATGGTGCGGCTGGGCATCAACCGTGCGCTCTGGCTGTTCGGCGTCGTGCAGCTCGTGTCGATCTTTGGCTTCGCCTGGCTGGCCTGGCTCGGGCCGCAAGCCAGCATCTCGGCCGCGCAGTTGATTGCCCTTGCTACGGTGATTGGCCTGGAAGCGCTCGGTGTCGGCTTGGGGACGGCGGCATTCGTCGCCTATATCGCCCGTGCCACACATCCGCTCTATACCGCGACCCAGTTCGCGCTGTTCACCAGCCTGGCCGCCGTGCCGCGCAGCTTCATCAACGCCGCCGCCGGCTGGCTGGTCGAACAACTCGGCTGGTTCGCCTTCTTTCTGCTCTGCGCCGCGCTGGCCGTGCCGGGCATGCTGCTGCTGCTGTGGGTCGCACCGTGGCAAAAAAGTGACACAAAGCACAAATAATCCGCAACGATTCAACTTTTCTGCCACACGTCCGTTAAGCTGGTTACGGACTGCGCGCTCCAACTTTAACGGAGGCAAAGCAATGGTGATCGTCATGGACATGAATGAAAGCAAGTACATCGCCGGGGAATTCGGCGATTTCGAGGAAGAAGTGCTGAATGCACAATGGCTGCCCCAGCCGGAGCTGCAGCTGGGTTTGCAGGAAGCGGTGCGCGAACCGGAGCCGCGGTCGAACCCGACCGTCGACGTCGAGAGTTTTTTGCGCACGGTGTACCTGAGCCAGGAATAAGCCACCAGCAAGCAAAAATCGATCTGATATCATGGCGCGCTCCTCTAGAAGGCAGCGCACCATGACGCAGCAACAGCCCCGCACCGAGAGACGTGGCG
>JBAYVG010000148.1:0-4308 GCA_041674785.1 Rhodocyclaceae bacterium | reverse complement strand
TTTCAGTTTCTCGATGGTGACGACGCCCAGCTTGACCAGTACTACCAGCACCACCGGCACTTCGAAGGAAACACCGAAGGCCAGGAACATGGTCATGACGAACGACAGGTAGGCCTCGATATCCGGCGCGGGCGTGATGCTCTTCGGGGCGAAGCTGGCAATGAACTTGAACGCCTGCCCGAAGACGAAAAAGTAGCAGAACGCCACGCCCATCAGGAACAGCAAGTAACTGGCAACCACGAGCGGCAGCGCCAGCCGCTTTTCGTGGGCATACAGGCCGGGGGCAACAAAACCCCAGACCTGGAACAGCACCACTGGCAGCGCGATGACAAAGGCGACCAGCATGGTGACCTTGATCGGCACCATGAACGGCGTGACGACACCGATCGCCACCATCTTCGTGCCTTCCGGCAGCGCTTGCGTCAACGGCATGGCAAGCAGGTCATAGATGGCACCGGGGCCGGGGAAAATACAGAGCACGCCGAAGACGACGCCGATGGCAATCAGACAACGGACAACCCGGTCGCGCAACTCGACGAGGTGTGAAATGAATGAATCTTCCTGCTGGCTCATGGAATGGGTCAGACCTTGGTGGTTGCGGCCTGTTCCGGAGCCGGCGCGGGAGATGCTGCCGGTGCTGGAGGTTCTGCCGGCACAACAGCGGCAGCAGCAGGCGTCTCGGCAGAAACCTGCGCCACGGTTTCGGTAACCCCCTGGGCCGTCTGATTGAGTGCGGTTTCCGCCGACTGAAACTCGGTCGTCACGCTACGCTCAAGACTGCGCGCCGAGTCTTCGACCTGCGACTGCAGTTTTTTCAGTTCGTCCAGCTGCATCTCGCGACTGATGTCGGACTTCACATCATTCACGTAACGCTGCAGGCGGCCGAGCAGAAGGCCGGCCGTACGTGCCACCTTGGGCAGCTTTTCGGGGCCGAGCACAACCAGCGCCACAACGGCGATGATCAGCATTTCGGAAAACGCGATGTCAAACATGGGCAGAAAGGAAAGGTGCAGTGCGCGGAATGTCGACAGGGGCGTTGGCGGCGATCGCCGCCTCGCGCCTCATTCCGGGCAGGTCACGATTTCGTCTTTTCCTTCACTTCACCCTCGATGGTTTGACCGCCGGCCACTTGTTGCGGCGGCGACTGCGGTGTCGCGGCATCGGCCGGCTTGTCGCCACCGACATCCTTGATACCTTCCTTGAAGCCCTTCACCGCGCCACCGAGATCCTTGCCGACGTTAGTCAGCTTCTTGGTGCCGAAGATGAGAACGATGATGACCAGAACGATCAACCAGTGCCAGATGCTGAAGCTACCCATGGTGCTATCTCCTCAGATTCCTCAAACTTTTTTAAGCATCGGCCCGACCGGTTCCGGCCCGCCGACAATATGGATGTGCAGATGCGGAACTTCCTGATGCCCGACCCGCCCGGTGTTGATGATGATGCGGAAGCCGTCGGGGCTGCCCTGTTCGGTCGCCAGCCTGTTGGCGATGGCCAGCATCTTGCCGAGCACCGGCGTATCGGCCTCAGTCACATGCGCCAGCGATTCGATGTGCTTCTTCGGAATGACCAGAATGTGCACCGGACGCGCCGGGCTGATGTCGTTGAAGGCGAGGATGTCCTCGTCTTCGTAGACCTTCTTCGAGGGAATCTCGCCACTAACGATACGGCAGAAGATGCAGCTCATTTTGCCGTTCTCGACTTCTTCTCGTCGACGCCGGAGATGCCTTCGCGGCGACGCATTTCCTGCAGCAGGTCGTCGATCGACAGGCCGTTGAAGGCCAGCAGCACCATCACGTGGTACATCACGTCGGCCGATTCACGAACGACGTGCAGCTTGTTGCCCTCCTTGCCGGCCATGATCAGCTCGGCGCATTCCTCGCCGATCTTCTTCAGGATCGAATCCGGGCCCTTGGCAAAAAGCTGTGCCGTGTAGGAGCTTTCCGGGTCGGCATTGCGACGCGCAATCAGCGTCTCCGACAGGCGGTGCAGTACATCGTGCGTGTTATGCATCATTTTGCGTATATATCCTTAGGGTCTTTCAGAACCGGATCGACAGGCACCCAGCGCCCGTCCTGCAACTCGTGGAAAAAACAGCTCTGGCGGCCGGTGTGGCAGGCAATACCGCCTTCCTGGGCAATCGCCAGCAGCAACACGTCGCCATCACAGTCAGTACGTACGGCACTGACCTTCTGGAAATGGCCTGACTCCTCGCCTTTGCGCCACAGACGGCTACGCGAGCGCGACCAGTATACCGCGTTGCCGGTTTTCACCGTCTCTTCCAGCGCCTCGCGGTTCATCCAGGCGAACATCAGCACGCGGCCGGATTCGGCATCCTGGGCGACGGCCGGAATCAGGCCGCTTTCGTCCCAACGCAGAGCCTGCAGCCACGGCAGGCTGGCATCCATGTCACTCACAGACGAACCTCGATACCACGCTCACGCATGCGTTCCTTGGCCTGACGCACGGTGTATTCGCCGAAATGGAAGATCGACGCAGCGAGTACGGCGTCGGCGTGGCCTTCGGACACGCCATCGGCCAGATGGTCGAGGTTACCGACACCGCCCGAGGCGATCACCGGAATATCCACGGCGTCAGCCACCGCACGCGTCAGCGCCAGATCGAAACCGGCCTTGGTGCCGTCGCGGTCCATGCTGGTCAGCAGGATTTCGCCAGCACCCAGTTGCTGCACCTTACACGCCCATTCGATGGCACACATGCCCGTCGCGTTGCGCCCACCGTGAGTGAACACTTGCCAACGGCCAGGCGCAGTCTGCTTGGCATCGATGGCAACGACGATGCACTGGTTGCCGACCTTGGCCGACGCTTCGGCAACGAGATCGGGGTTCTGCACGGCGGCGGTGTTCATGCTCACCTTGTCGGCACCGGCATTGAGCAGGCGGCGCACATCGGCGATGGCGCGCACGCCGCCGCCGACGGTCAGCGGGATGAAAACCTGCTCGGCGCAGGCTTCGACGATGTGCAGGATGATGTCGCGCTGATCGCTGGAAGCGGTGATGTCGAGGAAAGTCACCTCGTCGGCGCCCTGCGCGTCGTAGCGACGCGCGATCTCGACCGGGTCGCCGGCATCGCGCAGGTCGACAAAGTTGGTGCCCTTGACGACGCGACCTGCGGTCACGTCAAGACAGGGAATGATTCTCTTGGCCAGCATCCGGGCTTACTTGCCGCCGCTGCCGAGCTCGTCGGCAAGTTTCTGCGCCTTGGCAAAATCGAGCGAACCGTCATAAACGGCACGACCGGCGATGGTGCCGGCAACACCTTCCGACTCGACGGCGCACAGCTTCTTGATGTCATCAAGGTTGGAGAGGCCGCCCGAGGCGATGACCGGAATGCGCAGTGCCTGCGCCAGCTTCACGGTGGCATCGATATTGATGCCGGAAAGCATGCCATCACGGCCAATATCGGTGTAGATGATGCCTTCGACGCCGTAGTCTTCGTACTTCTTGGCCAGATCGATAACGTCGTGGCCGGTCATCTTCGACCAGCCATCAACCGCCACCTTGCCGTCCTTGGCATCCAGCCCGACGATGATGTGGCCGGGGAAGGCACCGCAGGCATCGTGCAGGAAACCGGGGTTCTTCACCGCGGCGGTACCGATGATGACGTAGGACAAGCCGTCGTCGAGGCAACGTTCGATGGTATCGAGGTCACGGATACCGCCACCCAGTTGTACCGGGATCTCGTCGCCGACTTCCTTGAGGATGGCCTTGATCGCCGCCTCGTTCTTCGGCTTGCCGGCGAAGGCGCCGTTCAGGTCGACGAGGTGCAGCCGTCGCGCGCCCTGATTGACCCATTCGCGCGCCTGCGCAGCGGGGTCCAGGTTGAAGACGGTAGCCTCGTCCATGAGGCCTTGCTTGAGGCGGACACATTGTCCGTCCTTCAGGTCGATCGCGGGAATGATCAGCATGGGAGAGCGCTAGTTAGCGATAAGTGAGTTAACCGGAATGCGGCTGAAATGTGGAAGCGTGAAACTCAGGGTTTCCAGTTGATGAAGTTCGCCAGCAGGGCCAGCCCCGCCTGCGCACTCTTCTCCGGGTGGCATTGAACGGCGAAGATATTATCCCGCGCACAGGCACTGGTAAAGGGGATGCCGTAGTCGGTAGTACCGGCAACGCAATCTGCATCCTCCGGGGCCACGTAATAGCTGTGCACGAAGTAAAAACGCGAGTTATCAGCAATACCGTTCCACAGCGGGTGCGGCTTGCTCTGCCGAACCTCGTTCCAGCCCATGTGCGGCACCTTGAGCTTCTGGCCGTCTGGCAGATGCATTTTTTCGGCCGGAAAGCG
>JBAYVG010000147.1:0-4318 GCA_041674785.1 Rhodocyclaceae bacterium | reverse complement strand
GGCCAGTGGTGGCCGTTGCCCTGCGCACCGGGAGGCTTTTCGCCTCCCGGTGGGCGCCATCTATCGGGCAAGGCTTGCCCGCATCCTTGGGATCTCGCTTCTGGCGGCATGCATGGCGCAGGGCGCCCTGGCCCAGACCGTCACCGGCGCCGCCATTGCCAAGGAACTGCAGCGCCAGATCGAGCGCGACCGCGCCCTGCGCGAACAGCAGGAAAACGCCCCCGATGTCCGCCTGACCGCACCCGCAAGCACCGACCCAGGCCGTCTGCCGGAAACCGAAACGCCGTGCTTTCCCATCCGCGAAATCATCCTCCGCGACGACACCGGCCGCTTCGGCTGGGCGCACAACGCCGCCGACCCGGCAGACGATCCGGCCACCGGCCGCTGCCTCGGCAGCACCGGCATCAACCTCGTCATGAAGCGCGTGCAGAACGCCATCGTCGCGCGTGGCTACGTCACCACCCGCGTGCTGGCCGAAGCGCAGGACCTGCAGAGCGGCACACTGACGCTGACCGTTATCCCCGGCCGCATTCGCGCCATCCGCTTTGCCGAAGGCACCTCCCCGCGCGCCAATGCCTGGAACGCCCTGCCGGCCGCCCCCGGCGACCTGCTCAACCTGCGCGACATCGAACAAGGGCTGGAAAACTTCAAGCGCGTGCCCACCGCCGAAGCCGACATCCAGATCCTCCCCGCCGACGAGCCTGGCGAAAGTGATGTCCTCATCACCTGGAAACAGGCCTTCCCGCTGCGCCTCACCCTCAGTGCCAACGACGGCGGTTCGAAGAGCACCGGCAAGTACCTCGGCTCCGTCACCGTTTCCGGCGACCACCTGTTCGCCCTCAACGACCTCTTCTACGCCAGCTACAACCACGACCTCGGCAACAGCCACGGCAAGGAAGACGGCAAGCGCGGCACCCAGGGCCACACGCTGCACTACTCCTTGCCCTACGACTACTGGCTGTTCGGCCTCACCGCCAGCGAAAACCGCTACCACCAGACCGTCGCCGGCGCCAGCCAGGACTACCTCTACGCCGGCACCAGCGAAAACTATGAAGCCAAGCTCACCCGCATCCTCCACCGCGACGGCAACGGCAAGACCAGCGCCTCGCTGCGCGGCTACCTCAGCAAATCCGCCAACTTCATCGACGACACCGAAGTCGAAGTCCAGCGCCGGCGCATGGCCGGCTGGGAACTCGGCCTGCAGCACCGCGCCTTCATCGGCGAAGCCACCCTCGACCTCGCCACCGCCTACCGCCGGGGAACCGGCGCCTTCAATGCTATGGAAGCCCCGGAAGAAGCCTTCGACGAAGGCACCGCCCGGCCTCACCTCTACACCGCCGACGCCAGCCTCAACCTCCCCTTCAAGCTCGCTGGCCAGCAGTTCCGCTACAACGGCAGCTGGCGCGCGCAATGGAACCGCACCCCGCTGGTGCCGCAAGACCGCTTCTCCATCGGCGGCCGCTATACCGTGCGCGGTTTTGATGGCGAAAGCGTGCTCATGGCCGAACGCGGCTGGCTCATCCGCAACGACCTCGGCTGGACGCTCGGTGCCAGCGGCCAGGAGCTCTACCTCGGCCTCGACCATGGCGAAGTCGGTGGACAAAGCGCCGAGCTGCTCGTCGGCAAACGCCTCACCGGCGCCGTCCTCGGCCTGCGCGGCGGCTACAAAGATCTCTCGTGGGATGTCTTCGCCGGCGCCCCCATCAAGAAGCCCGACGGCTTTCGCACCGCCCAGCACACCGGCGGCTTCAACCTGACCTGGGCCTTCTGATCGTCATGAACAGTCACTTGAGCCACCACCCTAATTTCCACCGTCACCCCGGCGAAAGCCGGGGTCCAGCAAAGACGCGTGGCCTGTCAGCCGCCATTTCCGCAATCAGAAAGCAAGCAAGCATGGGCTTTTGTCACCGCGTTTTTCTGTTCATTTCAACCTTGATCATCGCCACGCAGCCGGCTCATGCCGGCTTCTTCGGCCCCGATGTCGAACTCCTCGCGCCGCCGCAGGTGGCCGAGCGCCTGCTAGCCGAACCCCTAGTCTTCGGCAAAGCCGGCAAGGCACTCGAAATCCGGACCAAGGGCGCGGCGGTCGGCGGCTTTCTTGTCGGCATGATCCTCAGCAGCGCAATGGCCTCTGGCGGTGGCGGTGGCGCCACCAACGCTGCCCAGATGCAACGGCAGATGCAGGCCAACATGGATATCGCCCAGCAGGCCAACGTGCATATCCAGGGGGCCGTCAACCAGCTTTCGGCCGAGGCCGCCGGCGCGGCGGCGGCCGAACTGGCGCAGCGCGGCCCGCTGCCGCTGCTGGCACAAAGTCTCGACCACGCCTTGCGCGGCCACCAGGCGCAGCTTGTCGCCGCTGATGCAGAGCCCAAGCCCAGCCTGGTTCTCAGCCTGCGGCAGACCGAATGGAAACTCGATTTCGAAACCTTCTCCAGTGATTACGTGCTGAAAACCGCGCTGACGCTTGAGCTCCTCGACAAGCGGGCCGACAAGCTCCACCTGCGCGCCACCTGCCAGCAGGAATACCCGAAAAAAATGGAGCTCGATGACTGGGAGCGCGACAACCACCTCGCCATCGCCCAGGCCGCCGAAGAAATCGCCCGTGGCTGCCACGACGAATTTGCCAAGGCGCTCAACATCGCCCTGGCCGATCCGCCAGCCCCGGCAACGACTCCGCTCGCCATGCCCGAAGCTGCCGCCATTGCCGCCACGGCCCCGGCCGACGCCCCGTCAGGCAAGGAAAGCAGCAGCGACGGGCCGGCGCAGGCGAGCAACTGATCAACAGTAATTTTTAAACCTGATGGAGCACTCATGAAAAAACGAATCATCGCCCTGGTGGCACTGTTGGCACTGTTGGCACCGCTGGCGTCAATCGCCGAGCCCTTTACCGGCCCCTATGTCGGCGCCTACGCCGGCTACGGCTCGGCCGAAGACAAGGGCAAGGGCTACTGGCAGAGCAACGGCGCAGTCGATGGCTGGACGCACAAGCCCGAACCCAAGGGCGCCATTTTCGGCCTCATGGGCGGCTACAACTGGAAGCTGGGCAACGGCCTCGTTGTCGGTGTCGAAGCCGACCTCGAAGGTCGCGGCAACAACAGCGACCGGGTCAGCCAGAAAGACGATGGCGTCACCGACCCCGAATTCCAGGTCGCAACAAAGATCCAATCCGCCGCCTCGCTGCGCGGCCGGCTGGGCTACATCCTCGGCAATCGGACCCTTGTCTTTGCCACTGCCGGCTACGCCGCCGCCTCGGTCAAGCGTAGCTGGTACGACATGCCGGCCGAAAAGGAATCCCACACGTCCATTCAGGGGGGCTGGACCGCCGGCCTCGGCGCCGACTACGCATTCAGCGAGCGCCTGTCCGCGCGGTTCGAAGTTCGCCACACCGACTACGGCACGAAGAAAGTCGACGCCAACCTGTGGGGCGAGCGCTACAAACAGACGCTGACTGAAGACAGCATCCGCATCGGCCTGAACTACCAGTTCTGACGCAGCACCCCGGAGGTAAGCCCCATGAACGCCAATCGTCATCGCATCATCTTCAATCGCGCACGCGGCCTCTTCATGGCCGTCGGCGAAATCGCCTGCGCGCAGGGAAAAAGCCCGGCGAACGGAAGCGGTGCGACAACGGCAGCCCCTCCGGGATTCCCCCTCGCCCGCATCCGCCCCACCGCCTTCGCCGCACTCCTCGCCTGCGGCGCCCAACTGGCCCTGCTGCCCAGCGCCCACGCCCAAATCGTCGCCTACAAAGCCGCCCCCGCCAGCCAGCGCCCCACCGTGCTCAGCGCCGGTAACGGGGTGCCGCTGGTCAACATCCAGACCCCCAGCGCCGCTGGCGTCTCACGCAACACCTACGAACAGTTCGATGTAGAGACGCAGGGCGTCATCCTCAACAACAGCCGCAGCAACACCGCCACCCAGCTTGGCGGCTGGGTGCAGGGCAACCCCTGGCTGGCCCGTGGCACTGCCCGCGTCATCCTCAACGAAGTCATCTCCGCCAACCCCAGCCAGCTGCTGGGCTATGTCGAAGTCGCCGGCAGCCCGGCACAAGTCGTTATCGCCAACCCGGCCGGCGTCACCTGCAACGGCTGCGGCTTCATCAACGCCAGCCGCGCCACGCTCACCACCGGCACCCCGCAAATCAGCGGCGGCAACCTCGACAGCTACCGTGTTGAAGGCGGCACGATCCGCATCGAAGGCGCCGGCATGGATGCCAGCCGCGTCGGCTACACCGACCTGATTGCCCGCGCCGTCGAAGTCAATGCCGGGCTCTGGGCGCAGACGCTGAAAGCCACCACCGGCACCAATGTCGTCG
>JBAYVG010000146.1:0-4402 GCA_041674785.1 Rhodocyclaceae bacterium | reverse complement strand
CGACTATCTCGGCACAACGATCGGGCGCCGGATTTCAGTCGTGTCCGGCGCGTCCTACAGCGAAGCAGACATGCTGCTCGAACACGGCATCGTCCATATCGGCTTTGTTTGCGGCCTGCCGTACGTTCACGAATTCCACCGTGGCAAGTATTCGCTGCTGGCGATTCCCGTCTCGGCCGTCCGTAGCGGCGCCTTCGCGGATATCCGCACTGGCTATGAAAACGCGCCGGGTAAGTACTATTCCTACACCATTGTGCACAAGGACTCAAAAGTGCGTAGCTGGGAAGAGCTGCGGGGCAAGCGCTACGCCTTCAATGATGTAAACAGCAATTCCGGCTACAACATGCCGCGCTACAAGCTCTTGCAACTTGGTGAAAAACGCTGGGACAGCTATTTCTCGAAGGTGCTGGTTTCCGGTTCGCACGAAGAGTCGATCCGCATGGTGGCGCGCGGTATTGTCGATGCCAGCTCAGTCGATTCGCTGGTACTCGACTACGATCGCTTCATCGGCAACCCGGACGCCCTCAACGTCCGCGTCATAGAGCAGCTCTTTCCCGGTGGTGCCGGCGCACCTCCAGTAGTCGTCAGTAACAAGCTCCCGATCGAGACGCGTCGGCAACTGCAGGAAGCCCTGGTCAACATGCACAAGGATCCGGTCGGCAGGAAAATTCTGGAGAAATCCCTGCTGGCGCGCTTTGCGCCGCCTGACGACAGCAACTATGACGATATCCGCGCCATGGATTACGCAGCGCGCAAGGCCGGGTTTGTCGACCATGACGAAAGATAGTGACCTTGCTATTCGTTCATTTTCCCGGATGAACAAGCAGTGACGCTTTATGCCCGTATTGCCACATTACTTGTGGTTTTCGTCACCATCAGCGCACTTGCGCTATCGTATTTTTCCTACGATACCCAGATGGCGGAGTTCAAGCGCCAGCGCGTGGAATCAGCGGCGTCGCTGACCACCGCCATCGCCAAGTCCGTCTTCGCCGATACCCTGGAAGGGCGTCGTGGCAAGGTCCGCGATACCTTGCGCGGGATCGTCAAGGGCAACGCGGAGATCAGTTACATCCTGCTCATCGGTTTCGATGGTGCCCTGTTTGCCTCCACCTTTCCGGATGAGCCGCCGCAAGCCCTGATGCGCTTTCAGGGTAGTCACGATGGTGATGTGGGCAGTCGCCGTTTGGTACTGGACGGTGTCGAGATCAGCGATTTCGTCCAGCCCCTGGTCGACAATCTCGAAGCTCACATCCACGTCGGTTACAACACCCGCCATTTCGACGAGTTCCTGCAGCAAGCGCGGGGGCGAACGCTATGGCTGATACTGGTGGTGATTGTTCTCGGCCTGCTCGCTGCCAACCTTGCCGCCCACCGGATTGTTGCGCCGCTGCGACGTCTGGGTGAGGCCGTTTCCGATTACGCCAGTGGCCTGCCGTTTTCACGTGCATCGATCGGGCCTGCAAGCCCGGAAGTTGATCTGCTGGTCGATAGTTTCGCGGCCATGGTCAAGCAACGCAGGCGTGCCGAGCAGGATCTGCACATCGCGGCATCGGCCTTCGAAACGCAGGAAGCGATCGTGATTACCGATGCCGATACGCGCATCGTCCGTGTCAATCGCGCGTTCACGAAAATTACCGGCTATCCGGCTGAGGCTGTCCTCGGCCAACGGACCTCGATGTTCAAGTCTGGTCACCACGACGAAGAATTCTACCGCCAGATGTGGACTTGTATTTTGCGTGACGGGCACTGGAGTGGGGAGATATGGGATCGTCGGCGCAATGGTGATGCCTACCCGAAATGGCTGACGATTACGGCTGTCAAGGACCCTGAAGGTAACTCCACGCATTACGTCGGTAGCTTCATCGATATCGCCGAGCGCAAGGCTGCCGAGGCGAGAATTTTTCGTCTCGCCTACCTTGATCCGCTGACCAGTCTGCCCAATCGTCTCAGCCTGCAGGAGCGCGTGGCGCAGTTGATTGCCCTGGCCCGGCGTGAAAAAAACCGGATTGCGCTGATGCTGATCGACCTTGATCGCTTCAAGCAGGTGAACGACACCCTTGGCCATCACATCGGTGACCAGCTGCTGATTCAGGTGGGCAACCGCCTGTCGGAATCCCTGCGCGAATCGGACATTCTCGCGCGCCTCGGTGGCGATGAATTCGTTGTCGCCCTCGACGGCGGAGTGACCGACGAGGCGGTCGAAACACTGGCTGATAAAATCGTTGCTATCCTGTCGCAGCCTTTTCATATCGCCAATCACGATCTGCATACCAGCCCGAGTATTGGCATCTGCTTCTTCCCAGACCATGCGACGGAACTCGACGACCTGATCAAGCATGCCGATGTCGCCATGTATCAGGCAAAGGCGCTTGGTCGTGGCCGTTACCAGTTCTTCACACCGCAGATGCAGGTGGCCGTCACCAGCCGCGTGGTCATGGAAAAGGAATTGCGTGTCGCGCTGGAGGAGCGGCAGTTCGTGCTCCACTATCAGCCCCAGCTTGATCTGCGCACCGGCCAGATTTTTGGCGTCGAGGCACTGGTGCGCTGGCTGCATCCGCAGCGTGGACTGATTTCCCCTGCCGATTTCATTCCGATTGCCGAGGAAATCGGAATGATCGACCTGATCGGCTACTGGGTTATCGGCGAGGCTTGCCGGCAAGCGAAGGCCTGGCTGGACCGTGGTTTGCCGGACTTGTCAATTTCGATCAATCTTTCGGGCGGACAATTCCTCGATGAGGCCTTGCCCGAGAATATTGAGAGGCTGGCACGTGAGGCGGGCATCCCGTTGTCGGCGCTGGCCTTTGAGGTGACGGAAACCATGGCCATGGCTTCCCCGAACGACACCATCGATGCCCTTGAGCGTCTGAGCGATCTCGGCATTTCGCTGTCGATCGATGACTTCGGTACTGGCTATTCGTCGCTTGCCTACCTCAAGCTGTTCCCTTTCGATACGCTGAAAATCGACCGTGGTTTTGTGAAGGACATTGAAACCGACGAGGACGATGCCGGAATCTGCGATGTCACGGTGTTGTTGGCGCACAAGCTCGGTCACGAAACGATTGCCGAGGGCGTCGAAACCGAAGGGCAATTGCGCTTCCTGCTCAGCATCGGTTGCGAAAAGATTCAGGGCTTCCTCATCAGCAGGCCGTTGCCGGCCGATGCTGCCGAAGATTTCATCCGCAACAATCCACGCATGGAAGGGTTGGGCACGGTTGATCTCTGGCGGGCGTGAGCACGCGAAGTCCGCTGCGCCTTCCGATCGCCGTCGTCGATTTGTCTGCTGCTGACGTGATAACAGGCAGCAGCCTCTATACTGGTGTCCCCAATGCCGATCAGCCTGCGGCAAGATTCTCGTGATGCACGAGGCACCGGAATGAACGGACCCGCCATGAATACCTCCATTGAAGAAATTGATTTCCACGGTACGCCGGCGCTGAAGCTGAATGGGCCGCGCAGCAACAGCGCTGTCGTCAGCCTTCTTGGCGGGCAGTTGCTGTCGTGGATCACCACCGACGGGCGCGAGCGCCTGTTTCTGTCCGAAAAGGCCTTATTCGACGGCAGCGTGCCGATTCGTGGCGGCATGCCGATCTGCTTTCCGCAGTTTGCCGACTCAGGGCCTTTGCCGAAGCACGGCCTCCTGCGGACGCGACAGTGGGAAGTCATCGCCCGACGCTGCGGTGACGACTACGTGCTGGTGACGCTTGCTGTTGGCGACGACGAAACGTCGCGCAGTATCTGGCCACATCCGTTCAACGCCGATATCACGATCATGCTCGAAGCAGACCGGCTCGATGTCGAATTTGGCGTAGACAATTCCGGGAGTGTGCCTTTCAGCTTCACCGGCGCCCTGCATACCTATCTGCGGCTGGTGCAGGTCGAGGATGCTGCCGTCGAAGGGGGTTACGGCTTCATGTTTGTCGACAAGGTGTCGGGTGAAGGCCCGAAGAAAGACACACGCACCCAGATCCTCATCGAAAGCGAGACTGACCTTGTCTATCAGGATGTCTCGCGGCCCTTCCTGCTCAAGGCTGGCAACCACAGCCTCGGCCTGCAGGCCGAAGGTTTTCCTGATGTCGTCATCTGGAACCCCTGGGTCGAAGGCTGCGCCCGTCTCGGCGACATGGCGCCGGATGGCTGGAAGCGGATGATCTGCATCGAAGCCGCAGCAACGGAGCCGGTAGTCGTTGCTGCTGGTGAATCGTGGTCGGGCCGACAGAGTCTTGTGCCGCTTTAGGTGTCTAGGGCGTGTTCACAGTAGATTCATGGGCGCGACGATGTCTGTGTGGGATGCAGCGCAAGGCGCGGCGGCGTAGCCTGGCTGGTGCCAGGCAAGCCGATGCAACACCGCGATGCGCCCACACAGACATCGTCCCGAAGGGTTGCTGTGCAAAGACGGCGCCTG
>JBAYVG010000145.1:0-4452 GCA_041674785.1 Rhodocyclaceae bacterium | reverse complement strand
GCGCGGGTGCTCACCGGCGGCAAGCGCCATGCCCGTGGCGGCACCTTCTTCGAGCCGACGGTGTTGGCCGACGTGACGGTCGCCATGCGCGTCGCCCGCGAGGAAACCTTCGGCCCGGTGGCGCCGCTGTTCCGCTTCGATACCGAGGCACAGGCCATCGAGATGGCCAACGACACCGAGTTCGGCCTGGCTGCCTACTTTTACTCGCGCGACATCGGCCGCTGCTTCCGTGTCGGCGAAGCGCTGGAATACGGCATGGTCGGCGTGAACACCGGCCTCATCTCCAACGAGGTCGCCCCCTTCGGCGGTATCAAGCAGTCGGGCATTGGCCGCGAAGGGTCGAAGTACGGGCTGGAGGAATATCTGGAGATCAAGTATCTGTGCTTTGCGGTGTGAGCGCGCGTCAGGGTAAAAAAATGCCGAAAATTATCTGGGATTCTAGCTACAGCGTTGGGGATTCAACCCTCGACGGGCATCACAAGAAGCTGCTTGCCTTGACCAATAGGCTCGCGGATTGTGCTGGCGAGCACAGCCCGCAGGCGGACTCGCAGTTTCACGAAATTCTCAATGAACTGGCGGTCTATGCCCGGTTGCATTTCGCCGCCGAAGAAAAGCTGTTGAGCCGGTGCAACTATCCGCTGCTGACCATGCACAGGGAAGAGCACGCCAAGTTTGAAAAGTGGCTGGCGGAAACACTGGTTTCCGCTGCCGATGGCGAACTGGACAAAAACGGGCTGCAGCAGTTTCTGGCTGAATGGTGGCGCGAGCATATCCTGGTCAAGGACATGCACTATCACGACTACTTGGGCTAGCCAGAAACCCTGAGCGGGCCGCTTGGAAGCGCACAGGCGCTTCGACAGTGGCGATGGTGCCGCCGTCAGACCGTTTCCGGCTTAGATGCCCCGCCGTTTGAACCATGCCAGCATGCGTTCCCAGCCATCTTCCGCTTCCGGCTTGCGGTAGCTTGGCCGGTAGTCGGCGTGGAAGGCGTGCGGGGCGCCCTCATAAACGTGGATCTTCGAGCAGCGCGCGGCGTCGTTGCCGGCTTTTTCCAGTGCGGTACGCATTTTCTCGACCGTATCGGGGGGGATACCCTGGTCGGCACCACCGTAGAGGCCGAGTACCTGCGCCTTGAGTTCGCCAGCAATATCCACCGGGTGTTTCGGATTGTTCGGCGTGACTGGCGAGGCCAGGCGGCCGTACCAGGCGACGCCGGCTTTTACCTGCGGGTTGTGGGCGCTGTAGAGCCAGGTGATGCGCCCGCCCCAGCAGAAACCGGTGATGGCCAGCCGCGATACGTCGCCGCTGTTGCCTTTGGCCCAGGCGACGCAGGCATCGAGGTCGGCCATGACCTGGCTGTCGGGAACTTTTGCGACGATATTTGCCATCAGATCGGGTATGGCGCTGTATTGGCGCGGGTCGCCCTGGCGGGCGAACAGTTCGGGGGCGATGGCCAGGTAGCCGAGACGCGCCAGGCGGCGGCAGACATCGCGGATGTATTCGTGCACACCAAATATTTCCTGAACCACCAGCACGACGGGCATGTTGGCGGCACCCGCCGGCTGTGCCCGGTAGGCGACCATTTCACCGCCCTGCGCCGGTACCCTGATTTCTCCGGCGGTGAGGCCTTCGGCGGTGGTCGAAATCGCCGTTTGAGCCATCACCGGCTGCACGGCCAGCGCGAAGCCGGCACCGACACTGGTGACGATGAAGCCACGGCGGGAGTAGGTGTTGGCGGGGGTCAGGCTGTCGATTTCGAGTTCGGTCGGCGTCGCGGGCATGGATTGTCTCCTCAAGGACAGTGTTCAGGCAGGGGCTGCAGGTATGCTACCGTTATCCAAACCTCTGACCCAACGAATGGAGAACAGTTTCATGAACAAAGTAGGCGGCTACAACATTGAAGATCTCACGCCCGGCATGTCGGCCAGTGTCAGCAAGACGGTGACGGAGGCGGACATCATCCTCTTCGCCGGGGTGTCGACCGATATCAACCCGGCGCATCTGAATGAGGAATATGCCAAGGGTACGCAATTCGGCGGGCGTATTGCCCACGGCATGCTCTCGGCCAGTTTCATTTCGGCCGTGCTGGCCAACAAGCTGCCCGGCGCCGGCACCATCTATCTCGGCCAGACGCTCAAGTTCAAGGCGCCGGTGCGTATCGGCGATACCGTCACTGCCACGGTGACGGTGCGTGAAGTCGTGGTCGCCAGGAAGCGCTGCATCCTCGACGCCGTCTGTACCGTGAACGGCAAACCCGTGATCGAGGGCGAGTCGACGATGTACTGCACCTCCGAGCAGGATTAACGACATGCGTGGCCGGTTGGCGGCAAAGCGCTGCAGCGCACTGCTGGTCGGGCTGCTTCTGGCAACGGGGGCTGTCGCCGAAATGGTTGGCGAGAACCTGGTGCAAGGCCTGCCGACTGGCTACAAGATCGTCTATCAGGGCGAACAGGGGCCAATCCGTACGACCGAAGTTGCGCCCGAGGCGGAATCGCCGGAAGCATGGACGGAGTTGCTGACGACGCAGATCTACCTCGGCCTCAAGTCCGTCAGCCCGGCGCAGTTCGAGGCGGAGTCGCAGCGCAAGTGGCTGGATGCATGCAAGGAAGGAAAGTTTTCGGCCATCGCCAGTGGCGAGGAGAAGGGCTACCCCTTCGCGGTCTGGATGCTCTCCTGCCCGTACTCGAAGGCGCCCGGCCGGCCGGAGATTACCTGGTTCAAGGCGCTGCGCGGTGCCGACAATTTTTATGTCGTGCAGAAGGCTTTCCGCTTTGAGCCGTCGCACGAGCAGGTCGGCCTGTGGATGCAGTACCTCAAGCAGATTTCCCTGTGCGACAGCCGCTTGCCGGAACGGCCCTGCCCGAAGGTGGATTGAGCGGCAGACCTACATCAGGACGATGTCGTACTGCTCCTGCGAATAGCTGGGCTCGGCCTGCAGCGAAACCGGCTTCTCGATGAAGTCGGAGAGCATTGCCAGCCCTTGTGATTCCTCGTCGAGGAAAAGATCGATCACCGATGGCGCACCGATTACCCGGTATTCGCGGGCGTTGAACTGGCGCGCCTCGCGCAGCAGTTCGCGCAGGATTTCGTAGCAGATGGTGCGTGCCGTCTTCACTTCGCCGCGCCCGTCGCAGGTCGGACACTGTTCGCACAATACGTGCGCCAGCGATTCGCGGGTCCGCTTGCGGGTCATTTCCACCAGCCCGAGCGCGGTGAAGCCATTGACGGTCAGCCGGGTGTGGTCGCGCGACAGCGCCTTGTTGAACTCGGCCAGAACGGCTGTCCGGTGCTCGGTATTCTCCATGTCGATGAAGTCGATGATGATGATGCCGCCGAGGTTGCGCAGCCGAAGTTGTCGCGCGATGGTCTGCGTTGCTTCCAGGTTGGTCTTGAAAATGGTGTCGTCGAAATTGCGCACACCGACGAAGCCGCCGGTATTCACGTCGATGGTGGTCATCGCCTCAGTCTGATCGATGATCAGATAGCCGCCGGACTTGAGCTCGACGCGGCGGGCCAGCGCCTTCTGTATTTCGTCCTCGACGCCGAAAAGGTCGAAGAGCGGACGCTCGCCGGTGTAGTGCTCAAGCATGCTGCGGACGGCGGGGGTGTAGACGTCGGCAAAGCTGGTCAGCCGATGGAAATTCTCGCGTGAGTCGATGACGATACGCACGGTTTCCGGGTTGACGAAGTCGCGCAGGACCCGCTGGGCGAGGTTGAGTTCCTGATAGATCAACGCGGGGGGAGCGGCTGTCCGGGTGCGGGTGCGCAGTTCGGCCCAGATTTTCCGCAGGTAGGCGATATCGTTGGCCAGGTCGCTTTCGGAAGCGCCTTCGGCCATGGTGCGCACGATGAAGCCGCCGGCTTCATCCTCGGGTACCAGTTGTGTCAGCTTCTCGCGCAGGGACTCGCGTTCGCCTTCGTCCTCGATCCGCTGCGAGACGCCGATGTGCTTTTCCTGCGGCAGATAGACCAGCATGCGGCCAGCGATGGAAATCTGCGTGGACAGGCGGGCACCCTTGGTGCCGATCGGGTCCTTGATCACCTGCACCATCAGGCTCTGGCCTTCCGAGAGCATGCGCTCGATCGGTCGTGGCGGCTCATTGGCGTGGCCGTTGGGGCGGGCTTCGAGAATATCAGCAACGTGCAGGAAGGCGGTGCGTTCGAGGCCGACGTCGATGAAGGCTGACTGCATCCCCGGCAGGATGCGCACAACCTTGCCCATGTAGATGTTGCCGACCAGGCCGCGCGAGCCGTTGCGTTCAATATGCAATTCCTGCGCAACGCCCTGATGCATGACGGCAACGCGGGTTTCCTGCGGCGTAAAGTTGATCAGGATCTGTTCTGGCATGGCGTTCTGGCAGGCGATTAATTTGGGGAGGAACTCCGGCACCGTATAATGGTCATTTCCCCGGATTGTACCGTGTCTACCCCATGAAAACCCCTGAGCTTCTT
>JBAYVG010000144.1:0-4646 GCA_041674785.1 Rhodocyclaceae bacterium | reverse complement strand
TGCCGTACCAGCCGATCATGGCGGCGCCGATGCCGCTGGTGATGTGGTCGTAGCCGGGGGCGATGTCAGTGGTCAGCGGGCCGAGCGTGTAGAACGGGGCTTCCTTGCAGTGCTTCAACTGCAGGTCCATGTTCTCCTTGATCATGTGCATCGGCACATGGCCGGGACCTTCGATGATGGTCTGCACGTCGTGCTTCCAGGCGATGTCGGTCAGCTCGCCGAGGGTTTCCAGCTCGCCGAGTTGGGCTTCGTCGTTGGCGTCGTAGATCGAGCCGGGCCGCAGGCCGTCGCCGAGCGAGAAGGCCACGTCGTAGGCCTTCATGATTTCGCAGATGTCCTCGAAGTGCGTGTAGAGGAAGCTTTCCTTGTGGTGCGCCAGGCACCACTTGGCCATGATCGAGCCGCCACGGCTGACGATGCCGGTCAGGCGCTTGGCGGTCATCGGTACGTAGCGCAGGAGTACGCCGGCGTGGATGGTGAAGTAGTCGACGCCCTGCTCTGCCTGCTCGATCAGCGTGTCGCGGAAGATTTCCCAGGTGAGGTCTTCGGCCTTGCCGTTCACCTTTTCCAGCGCCTGGTAGATCGGCACCGTGCCGATCGGCACCGGCGAGTTGCGGATGATCCACTCGCGGGTCTCGTGGATGTTCTTGCCGGTGGAGAGATCCATCACCGTGTCGCCGCCCCAGCGGATCGACCAGGTCATCTTCTCGACTTCTTCCTGGATCGATGAGCCGAGCGCCGAGTTGCCGATGTTGGCGTTGATCTTGACCAGGAAGTTGCGGCCGATGATCATCGGCTCGCTCTCCGGGTGGTTGATGTTGTTCGGGATGATGGCGCGGCCACGGGCAATTTCGCTGCGCACGAATTCCGGGGTGATCTCTTCCGGGATCGAGGCGCCGAAGTTCTCGCCCTTGTGCTGGCGGCTGAGGATGTGGGCCAGCTTCTGACCCATCGGTCCGGAGGTCTTCAACTGCTCGATGTAGGCGCGGCGGTTGTTGTTCTCGCGGATGGCAACGTACTCCATCTCCGGCGTGATGATGCCCTTCCTGGCGTAGTGCATCTGCGAGACGTTAGCGCCAGCCTTGGCGCGTAGCGGTTTGCGGTGCAGACCGGGAAAACGCAGCTCGTCGAGCTCCTTGTCGGCGGCGCGCTGGCGGCCGAATTCGGAAGTCAGATCGGCCAGCGCCTCGGTGTCTCCGCGCTCGGCGATCCACTGTGCGCGCAGCGCTGGCAGCCCGTTGCGGATATCGATCTGGGCGGCCGGGTCGGAATACGGGCCGGAGCAGTCGTAGACGAAGATCGGCGGGTTCTGCTCGCCGCCGAACATGGTTGGCGTGTCATCCTGGGTAATCTCGCGCATCGGCACGCGGATATCCGGGCGTGAGCCTTCAACGTAGATCTTGCGGGAATTGGGGAGGGGCTGGATCGCGGCTGCGTCCACGTGGGCGTGGGCGGCGACGAATTTTTCGGTGGCGTTCATGGTGCTCCTTGCGAGTGTTACAGCGACGCGATCTACGGGTCTGAGACGAGCAAGGAGGGACGGAAGTTCGATTCGGAAATCGGATAACTGCGTCGTTTCCCTGCCGACGGCATGACCCGTACAGGTTCGGAGGGTCTCTCTCAGCCGCTGCGAAATCGCCAGCGGCACCCCTAACGTGAGGTGGCAAAATTACTTGAAAATCAGTGGAATGGCAAGGAAAGCCAAGGTTGGCGCTAAAGTTTTGTGATTCGCGGCCGATTCGTCTACGTTAGATAAAGAAAATGAATCCGAGGGAGTGCTCCATGTGCCGCACCGTGCGTCAGCGTCTTGTCGCTGCATTTCTGATCGCTTCCCTGCCGATGGCCGCCGAGGCGGCGTGGGTTGCGATTTCTGCCGATACCGGCAAGCGGGTCGAGATCGACCCTGCCAGCGTGCGCAAGGAGGAGGGAAACAAGCAGGTCGTGCTGGGGCGCATCCTCTTCGATAAGGAGCTGACCGACCCGCGTACCTCCGGCGCCTACAAGAGTATTGAAGCACTGACCCGCTATGACTGCGGGCTGCGTACCTACACCACGCTCAGGCGCACCTGGCGCAAGGCGGATGGCGAGTTGCTGCGCGAGGAAGAAGTGCGAACCGCTGCCGAGATGCCGGTGCGTTCCGGCAGCCTGGACGACAAGCTGCTGCGTGAGGTGTGCCGCCCGCGCTCGCCGGGTGATGCCCAGACGGCGGCGATGAAAATGGCGGAAAAGGCCAATGAGGCCGCTGCCGATCTGCGCCGTGCCAACGAGGCGATGATCCAGAAGGAAGTGCAGAAAGGGTTGAAGACGGCGGTGTTGCCGCCTGCGGCCAAGGAACCTGCGAAGGAGCCTGCGAAGGCGTCGGGCAAGGAAGCTGCGGCACCCGCTGCGTCGCCGGTGGTGGCAACAAAACCGGCGCCGAAGCCGGTTCCCCGCCCGCGCCCGGTGAAGAAGCCGCCTGTCGATGCCGGGCAGGACGCAGTAAAACTGCATGCGCATATTCATTGGGATTACGAGGGCGAGGGGCGCCCCGACAATTGGGGCAAGCTGCGTCCGGAATATGGCACTTGTGCCAGCGGCAAGCGACAGTCGCCGATCGACATTCGCGACGGCATTCGGGTTGACCAGCCGGCCATTGATTTTTCCTGGCGCCCGTCGCAGTTCCGTATTGTCGACAATGGTCATACCGTGCAGGTGGCCGTTGGCGGTAGCAGCCTTACCTTGCTCGGCAAGAACTACGAGCTGATCCAGTTCCACTTCCACCGCCCGGCGGAAGAGCGGGTCAACGGCCGTGGCTTCGATATGGTTGCGCACTTTGTGCACAAGGCCGAAGACGGTCGCCTGGCAGTGGTTGCTGTGCTGATGGAGCAGGGCGTCGAAAATCCCTTCGTCCAGACCTTGTGGAACTACATGCCGCTGGAGAGAAACGAGGACGTGGCGCCGCCGAATGTGGTGGTTGATCCAGCGGCGTTCCTGCCGGCAGACCGTGCCTACTACACCTACATGGGCTCGCTGACGACGCCGCCGTGCACGGAGAATGTGCAGTGGTTGGTGATGCGGCAGCCGGTGCAGGTCTCGGCCGAGCAGATCGGCATCTTCTCGCGGCTTTACCGTAATAACGCGCGGCCGGTGCAGCCAAGCTTTGGGCGGCTGATCAAGGAATCGCGCTGACGGTTGCGGCTGGCGGCCGCTGCTGTTGTTGCGCCGCCTTGCCGTACTTCAGCGCGCTGCGGCCGCCTGCCGCAAGCGTCGTTCAGTTGTTGACCAGTCGTGGCAGCGCGTTGCCGAGGTAGCGCTCCAGCCTCGGGTCGAGTGCGTAGGCGACGTTGAAGCGGATGCACGGCGAGGGCTGGGGTTGCGGGCGGAAGATGCTGCCCGGCGCCATCATGATGCCCTGCTCGGAAGCGTCGCTGGCCAGCCGGGTGGCGTCGCCGATGCCCGGTACTTCAGCCCAGACGAACATGCCGCCCTTGGGTTCGCCGTGCGGCTGTAGTCCCTGTTTTTCCAGCATGTGCAGCGTCTTGTCGGTGGCTTCTGCCAGGCGGCCCTGCACGCGCTCGATCAGCTTGCGGTAGTGGCCTTCGGTGAGCATCAGGTAAACCAGTCGCTCGGCAAATTCCGAAGTCGAGATGCAGGAAACGATCTTCACATCCGAGAAGCGGGCGCGCAGATCCGGGTGGCAGGCGAGGAAGCCGACACGCACGTCGGCTGACAAGGTCTTGGCAAAGCTGCCGACATAGATGACACGATTGAGCTGGTCGAGCTGCGCCAGCCGGGTGGCCGGGCCGGGATGGAAATCGCCGTAGGCATCGTCCTCGACGATCAGGAAGTCGTGCTTCTCGGCCAGTTGCAGCACGCGGAAGGCGGTGGCCGGGCTGAGGTTGCCCGAGGTCGGGTTGTGCAGTACCGAGTGGGTGAAGAAGGCCTTGGGGCGGTGCTCTTGGAGCAAGGCTTCGAGTGCTTCCGGGTCGGGGCCGCTGGCGGTGCGCGGCACGCCGACCAGATTGGCGCCGTAGAGGCGCAGGTTGGCAAACAGGTTCCAGTAGCCGGGGTCGTCGACCAGGATGCAGTCGCCGGGCTGGATCAGTGTACGGGCGATGATGTCGAGCGCTTGTGTGGCGCCGTGCGTGAGCAGGATCTGGTCGGGTTGGGCGGCGATGCCGAAGTCGGCGAGTTTGATTCGCAGTTGTTCGCGCAGCGGCCGGTAGCCCAGCGCCGTGCCATAGGAGGTGGCGTGCAGGTCGGCACGGCGGGCCAGTGCGCGCAGGTTGCGGCGCACGCCTTCCTCGTCCATCCAGGTCGGCGGCAGCCAGCCGACGCCGACCTTGAGCCGGTCGGAGGTGTCTTCAAGGCTCTGGTACATGACACCAGCGTTGTCGAAGGCGCGTTCGAGCTGCCCGGCTTCGGCCCTGCGGATTTCGCTGCTCGGCGATTGGCTGCGGGCGCTGACGTAGAAGCCGGAGCCGCGACGCGAGGTGGCGTAGCCGAGGGCGACCAGGCGGTCATAAGCCTCGACGACGGTGAAGCGACTGACCGTGTGTTGCTCGGCAAAGCTGCGGATAGGTGGCAGCCGCATGCCGACGCGCAGGACGCGGTCATCAATGTGGCTACGAATGCCGTCGACAATCTGGTCGACCAGCGGCATCGGC
>JBAYVG010000143.1:0-4702 GCA_041674785.1 Rhodocyclaceae bacterium | reverse complement strand
GCTGCAGGATAATTTTCCCGTGGGGATCGTCCGCCATGTCCAGCAGCATGCGCTGCATGGCGAGAAAAGTTTCGCGGCGCACATCCTGATGGGCCACGAAGGGGGGGAAGCCGTACTCGGGTGACTGGCTGACCACCCAGGTGCGGTGGGTGATATCGGATTTGATTTTGTCCAGGGTATCCCAGACGAAGCTATCCACGCAACCGCCGTCCGCCAGGCCATCGGCGACCGCTTCAATGACCTTGCGATGGGAATAAGTGAAGAAGGTCCGCTTGAAAAATCGGGAGGGATCTTCGCCCGCCTGGTGCAATGCAAAGCGCGGCGCCAGGTAGCCGGTATTCGAATAAGGATCGGCATACGCGAACACTTTTCCCTTGAGTTCCTGCAACCGTGTGATGTGGGGAGGCGAAGACGGAACGATCAGGTAGGCGCGATAGTAAGGGCGCCCCTGGAACAGCGGCACCGCCAGCAAGCGGATCAGCTTGCGCAAATGCACAAAGGGATAGTCGCAGATCCAGGCAAAGTCGAGACTTTTTGCCCTCAGCAGATCCATCGTTTCCCGGTAGCTGTCGCGTTGCAGGAACTCGACCCGCTGCTTGAGGCGATCCTCCATGTAGAGACGCCATACGGACAGAACGCCATGCTGGTCATGCAGGAACGCAGGCGTCAGGCCAACCCGCAGCGCCCGCCCGGGCGCCGCTGCCAGCGCCGGTGCCACGGCAAGACCGGCACAAGCGCCAATGAAAGCTCTTCGTGAAGCGAGCGGCTTGTCAGGAACGTTACCCATGGGTAGCAATTATCCTTCAAGTTGTGATCGAATTCCGGGAATCGTTACCCTAAGGTAGCGATTTATATTGATTTCACATGAAGCGTCACTGTCCGGTAACGGTTTGCTTCCCGATTACCCTGTTTTCACCGGATTACGCATCAACCATGCCGAGCCATTGAGGTTGCCCAATTTCCTGGACGACTTCCCAGTGTCTTGAAGTGACTAAGAAAAATCTGACGTCCTGTCTGCCACATCCACGCCGGAAGTCTTCTGGCCTGCTTCTTGCGAAACGGTTTACGGATAGCAATCAAGTGTTCAGAAAGTGTGAGTTCGTGCTCTGGGATTTTTCTCAAGACATTCAGGTGAAGGAGGTTGGTTTATGAAGCTGACAAGAAGGGAGTTCCTCAAGGCATCGGTTGCTTCGGGGAGTATGGCGGCAGCAGGCAGTCTGATGCTGAGCGGCATCGCTTTGGCGGCGCCGAAGACCAGTGCCATGGCGCTGCGCAAGGCTCAGGACGCCGGTCCGGCGAAAGGCAGCTGGATGGCCAGCACTTGCCAGGGCTGCACCCAGTGGTGCGCGATCGAGTTGTTCGTGCAGGAAGGGCGTTTGACCCGCGTGCGCGGCAATCAGATTTCCAAGTGCAACCATGGTTATGTTTGTCCGCGTGGCCACCTGATCCCGCAACAGGCCTATGATCCGGACCGCGTCAAGGTGCCGATGAAGCGTACCAATCCCGTCAAGGGGCGCGGCATCGACCCGAAGTTCGTGCCGATCTCCTGGGACGAGGCGATCACCATCGTCGCCGACAAGATGATCGAACTGCGCACTGCCGGTGAACCGGAAAAACTGCTGTACTTGCGCGGCCGCTATTCCCCGACCTCGACCGATCTGCTCTACGGCACGTTGCCCAAGGTCTTTGGCACCGGCAACTACTTTTCGCACAGCGCGCTTTGCGCCGAAGCCGAAAAGATGGGGCCGGGACTCACCCAGGGATTCTTCGGTTACCGCGACTACGATCTGGAGAAGACCAACTGCCTGGTGATATGGGGCTGTGACCCGCTGGCTTCCAATCGCCAGGTACCGAACACCATTCATCGTTTTCATGAGATTGTTGCCCGCGGCACCGTGATCGCGGTCGATCCGCGTCTTTCCAACGCCGCGGCCAAAGCCCACGAGTGGCTGCCGGTGAAGCCCGGTACCGACGGCGCGCTGGCCGGCGCCATCGCACATGTACTGCTGACCGAAGGTCTGTGGAACCGCGAATTCGTTGGCGACTTCAAGGACGGCAAAAACCTTTTTGTCGCAGGCAAGGATGTGGCCGAAGATGCCTTCGTCGAGAAGGAAACCTCGGGCTTGGTCAAGTGGTGGAACCTTGAACTC
Source organism: Rhodocyclaceae bacterium (assembly GCA_041674785.1). Lineage (GTDB taxonomy): Bacteria > Pseudomonadota > Gammaproteobacteria > Burkholderiales > Rhodocyclaceae > Proximibacter. The sequence goes on along the minus strand of JBAYVG010000143.1, from coordinate 2,552 downwards.
AAGGACCGTACCCCGGCTTTCGCCGAGAAGGAATGTGGAATTCCTGCTGCACAAGTCCTGCGGGTTGCCCGTGCCATGGGCAAGGCCGCCCCCAAGACCGCCGTCTGGATGGGACCTGGCGCCGCGATGTGGCCGCGTGGCACTTACGTTGCGATGGCAGTGCATGCGCTGAACGGCCTGGTCGGCTCGATCGATGTCGAAGGCGGTGTCTGGGAAGGCGCCAGCAACCCGCCGCTGGCCAAGTTCCCCAGCAGCGACAAGTTCGTCGATGAACTGGCCAAGAAGGGTTACAAGAACCATGTCATGAACGCCCGCGGTCACAAGGACATGCCGGGACTGCAGGTCGCCCCGATCAACAATGTACCCAACGAGATGCTGAAGAAACCCGATGCGATCAAGGTGGTGCTGGCTTCGTGGAGCAACTTCAACTTCTCGGCGACCGGTTCCGAGCGCTGGAACCAGGCGCTGTCCAAGGTGCCCTTTTTCGCGCACATGGTCACCAATGCTTCGGAGATGACCCAGTTTGCCGATGTGGTGCTGCCGGCAACATACAATTCCGCTGAAGGCTGGTCCATCGTCACTAACATGTCCAACGGCTATGCCTATGCCTCGGTTCAGCAGAACCCAATCAAGCGCGTGTTCGATGTCAAGCAGGAAGAAACCGAAGTGATGTGGCTACTGGCGCAGAAGCTGAAAGCCAAAGGCTTCCCCAACATGGCCGATTACTACGACACGATCAAGGATCCCGAAACCGGCAAGTCGGCAACCAATGAGCTGGAATTTTCCGAGTTTGCTGCGAAACTCACTAGTTCGACGATCTGGATGGCCAAGGAGCCGCTCAAGGGTGACGAGCCGATCAAGGGCTGGGCCGAGTTCAAGGCCAAGGGCATGTTCCACGGTCCGCGCTACACCCTCAAGAAAAACTGGGGCGGCAAGTTCAAGACCGAGACCAAGAAGTTCGAGTTCTACAGTGAGACGCTGAAGAAGAAGTTGACCGAGCACGCCAAGAAGCACGAGACGACCACCGATGACATTCTCACCGTCAGTGGCTACACCGCACGCGGCGACCTCGCCTTCGTGCCGCACTACGAAGCACCCAAGCGCCATGGCAGCTTCGAAGAATACCCATTTACCTTCATCGACTACAAATCGCGTCTTAACCGCGAAGGTCGTTCAGCGAACACCATGTGGTATCAGGAGTTCAAGAAAGTTGATCCGGGCGATGTGTCCTGGAACGATGTGCTAAAGATGAACCCGTCCGATGGCGCCAAGCTGGGCCTGAAGTCGGGTGACTCGGTGAAGATCTCTTCGCCGGCGGGTTCCATCGTCGTCGAGCTCAAGCTCTGGGAAGGCGTGCGTCCCGGTACGGTAGCCAAGTGCTATGGTCAGGGTCACTGGGCTTACGGACGGGTTGCTGCCAAGGACTACGCCAAGGCGCAGGCGCGCGGCGGCAACAACAACGAAATCCTGGTCGACGACTATGATCGCCTGAGTGGTGCCACCGCCCGCAATGGCGGGTTCACCGGCGTCAAGATCGAAAAAGCCTGATTTCCGCATACCCGAATTGAAGGAGAATATAAATGCCTAAGTATGGAATGGTCATCGACCTTCAGAGATGTGTTGGCTGCGGATCTTGCGCGCTTGCCTGCAAAGCCGAAAACAACACGCGCAACCGCGCCGATGGTCAGAGTCACAATTTTGCCGACTTCCTGATGAAGACCGAAGGCGTCTTCCCTAAAACCGTGCAGATGGTCATGCCGGTGCTCTGCAACCACTGCACCGATGCGCCCTGTGTCAAGAACTGCCCGGTCGAACCGAAGGCGATGTTCAAGACGCCGGAAGGCATCACCATGCACGACAACGAGCGCTGCATCGGCTGCCGCATGTGTCAGAACTCCTGCCCCTACAGCCATGCCGAACTCGATAACACCAGCCTCAGCGGTGGCAGCTACAGCGTGATCAGCTTCAACGCCAAGGGCAAGGATACGCAGCCATTCTGGACCGACAAGTCCGAGATGATTGCGGGATGTACGGCATCGGGCGCCGAAACTGCCAAGAAAGCCGGCGCAGAAACACCTGCCTTGAATGCGTTCGCCGGCGGCGATGTCAAGCCGATCCGCCGTGCCGGTGTGGTGGAGAAATGCACGCTGTGCTATCACCGCGTCAGCAACGGCATGCAGCCGGCCTGCGTCGACGCTTGCCCGGCCAAAGCGCGCATCTTTGGCGACCAGGCCGACGCAAGTTCGGAGATCGCGAAAGTGCTCAAGGCGAAGAAGCCGTACCGTCTGCAGGAAAACAAGAAGACCCGGCCAAACGTCTCTTACGTCGGGAAATACAGCGTCAGAGCCTGATCACTGAGCCGCTTGTGTAAACTGGGGGCAGCGTTGTCTGCCCCCTTTCCATTCGATCAGCCGGAACCCGCCATGCCAAACTACGACCTCGACCAAGGAAAAGCCCGCGAAGATCTCTGCCGCTACCTGGCTGCCTGCTATTACCAGCCCGGGCCTGAATTCGCGGAGGAAAAGGTGTTCGATTCGATGCTGGCCGCCGCG
>JBAYVG010000142.1:0-4752 GCA_041674785.1 Rhodocyclaceae bacterium | reverse complement strand
GCCGAATTGCACGTTCGGCTCCGGGTTCAACACGTTCTTGCGCCACAGCCCCCAGGTGTCCTGAGTACGTTCGCGCACGGCCTTGCCGCGTTCGAGCACGATGGGGCGGAACCCCATCTGCGCCAGCAGCAGCGCGGCAAAGATACCGCAGGGGCCGAAGCCGACGACCACCGGGCGCGATTTCAAGTTCGCTGGTGCTTGGGCAACAAAGTGGTAAGCGGTGTCCGGTGCCGGCCCGACGTTGCGGTCCTTTGCCAGCTTCTTCAACACCGCCGCTTCGTTTTTCACTGAAACATCAATGGTGTAGATAAAAGTCAGCAGTGTCGCCTTGCGCGCATCGTAGCTGCGCCTGAAAACAGAAAACTCGCTGATGTCGGCCACGGCCAGCCCCAGCCGCTTGGCAATCGCGGGCAGCAGGGCCTCGGGCGGGTGGTCGAGGGGCAGGCGGAGTTCGGTGAGTCGCAGCATTGCAGATGGCAACCAAAAGGGTTTCTGGCCGGCATTGTCGTCTTTCGGCGCGCACGAATCCAGTCCGTTTTCAGCCCATGCCGGCGGCCCGGACTGGAAAAACCCCCTGTTTTGGCGGATAATTTCACCTTTTTGCAGATCGGCAAATCATCGTGTCCGCGTCTTCCAGCATCGCCCCGAGCATCAATTTCACCCCTATCACCGGCGCGATTCGCGCGCTTGCCGTGGACGCCGTGCAGAAAGCCAACTCCGGCCACCCCGGCGCCCCGATGGGCATGGCCGAAATCGCCGAAGTGCTGTGGCGCCGCAACCTCAAGCACAACCCGGCCAACCCGCAGTGGGCCGACCGCGACCGCTTCGTGCTCTCGAACGGCCACGGCTCGATGTTGATCTATGCGCTGCTGCACCTGACCGGTTACGACCTGTCGATCGACGACCTGAAGAATTTCCGCCAGTTCGGCTCGCGCACTGCCGGCCACCCGGAAGTCGGCCACACGCCGGGCGTCGAGACGACCACCGGCCCGCTCGGCCAGGGCATCACCAACGCCGTCGGCCTGGCTATCGCCGAGAAGGTGCTGGCGGCCGAGTTCAACAAACCGGGCCACGAGATCGTCAATCACCACACCTACACCTTCCTCGGCGACGGCTGCCTGATGGAAGGCGTCTCGCACGAGGCCTGCTCGCTCGCCGGTACGCTCGGGCTGGGCAAGCTGATCGCCTTCTACGACGACAACGGCATCTCGATCGATGGCCACGTGCATGGCTGGTTCACCGACGATACGCCGAAGCGCTTCGAGGCTTACGGTTGGCACGTCATCCCGAATGTCGACGGCCATGACGCCGCCGCCATCGAAGCCGCACTGAAGGCCGCGCAGGCCGAGACCGAAAAGCCGACGCTGATCTGCTGCAAGACCGTGATCGGCCTCGGTTCACCGAACAAGGCCGGCTCGCACGACGTGCACGGCGCCCCGCTCGGTGCCGACGAGATCGCTGCTGCCCGCGCCCACATCGGCTGGAGCCATGCGCCGTTCGAGATCCCGGCCGACGTCTACGCCGCCTGGGATGGCAAGGCCAAGGGCGCTGCCGCCGAAGCCGAATGGAAGCAGCGCTTCGCCGTCTACGCCGCCGCCTTCCCGACCGAAGCCGCTGAATTCACCCGCCGCATGGCCGGCGAACTGCCGGCCGACTGGGCCGCGAAGTCCGCCGCTGCCATCGCCGAGATCGCCGCCAAGGCCGAGAACATCGCCACGCGCAAGGCCTCGCAGAACGCCATCGGCGCCTTCGCCCCGCTGCTGCCGGAACTGATCGGCGGCTCGGCCGACCTCGCCGGCTCGAACCTGACGCTGTGGAAGGGTTCCAAGGGCGTCACCCGCGTCGCCGGCGGCAACTACCTGTTCTACGGCGTACGCGAATTCGGCATGACCGCGATCGCCAACGGCCTGTCGCTGCACGGCGGCCTGATTCCCTACACCGCCACCTTCCTGGTGTTCTCGGACTACGCCCGCAACGCCATCCGCATGGCGGCGCTGATGAAACAGCGCCAGGTGATGGTCTATACGCACGACTCGATCGGCCTCGGCGAGGACGGCCCGACGCACCAGCCGGTCGAACATGTCGCCAGCCTGCGCCTGATTCCAGGTTGCGACGTCTGGCGTACCGCCGACGCGACCGAAACCGCCGTCGCCTGGGCCGCCGCGCTGGAGCGCAAGGACGGTCCGAGCGTGCTCGCGCTGTCGCGCCAGAACCTGCCGACAGTCACCGCCGGCATCTCGACCGACACCATCCGCCGCGGCGGCTATGTGCTGTCCGAGGCTGAAGGCGAAGCCCAGGTGGTGCTGATCGCCACCGGATCGGAAGTGAAGCTGGCGCTCGACGCGCAGGCCGCGCTGAAGACCGAAGGCATCGCCGCCCGCGTTGTCTCGATGCCCTGCGCCGACGCTTTCGACCGCCAGGATGCCGACTACCGAGCCAGCGTGCTCGGCAAGTGCCAGAAGCGCGTCGCCATTGAGGCTGGCCATCCGGACCTGTGGCACAAGTATGTGGGCGCATTTGGCAACACTCAGGGCGCCGTCATCGGCATCAATCGCTTCGGCGAATCGGCGCCGGCCGGCAAGCTGTTCGAATTCTTCGGTTTTACCGTGGCCAATGTAGTGGCGACGGTCAAGGGCATTCTTTAATCGCAACTCTTCGCAACTCAGTTCTTTTCAGGAGCAAAGCAATGGGTATCAAGGTCGCCATCAACGGTTTCGGTCGCATCGGTCGCTGCACGCTGCGCGCCATCTACGAACAGGGTCTGCAGAACGAGTTCGAGGTCGTTGCCATCAACGCCTCGGGCGACCTGGCGACCAACGCCCACCTGCTGAAGTACGACACCACCCACGGCCGTTTCCGCACCTCGGTCGAGACCGAAGGCGAGAACTGCATCATCATCGACGGCAAGAAGATTGCCTTCTACTCGACCAAGGACCCGAAGGGCGTGAACTGGGCCGCGCACGGCGTTGACGTGCTGCTCGAGTGCACCGGCGCCTACACCACCAAGGCCAAAGCCCAGGCGCTGCTGGAGCAGGGCGCCAAGCGCGTGCTGATCTCGGCACCGGGTGGCGACGACGTCGATACCACCATCGTCATGGGCGTCAACGAAGGCGCGCTGAAGGCCGGCATGACCGTCGTCTCCAACGCCTCCTGCACCACCAACTGCCTGGCGCCGGTGGCCAAGATCCTCTCCGACAACATCGGCATCAAGCAGGGCCTGATGACCACCATCCACGCCTACACCAACGACCAGGTGACCGTGGACGTCCGCCACAAGGACCTGCGCCGCGCCCGCGCCGCCGCTGCCAACATCATCCCGACCAAGACCGGCGCCGCCAAGGCTGTCGGCCTGGTGCTGCCGCAACTGGCCGGCAAGTTCGACGGTTTCTCCCTGCGCGTCCCGACGATCAACGTCTCGCTGGTCGACCTGACCTTCACCGCTGATCGCGCAACGACCAAGGAAGAAATCAACGCGCTGATGACGGCAGCCGCCAACGGCCCGCTGAAGGGCATCATGGAAGTGAACAACGAGCCGCTGGTCTCGTCCGACTTCAACCACACCACCGTTTCCACCACCTTCGATGCGACCCAGACCCGTGTCATCAAGGGTGAAGACGGCTCGGTGCTGGTCAAGGTGCTGGCGTGGTACGACAACGAGTGGGGCTACTCCTGCCGCATGCTTGACGCCGCCCGCGCCTGGATGGCCGTCAAGTAAGCAGACGAAGTAAGGGCAGGCCGCGGGCCTGCCCTTTTTCTTTTTCAAGGCCTCGCAGGTGAAACCTCTCCGCATTGCCATCAACGGTTACGGCCGCATCGGACGCTGCTTCCTGCGTGCGCTGCATGAGTCGCCGTGTCGCGAACACCTCACCGTGGTCGCCATCAATGAACCGGCCGCGCTGGAAAGCATTGCCTACCTGACCCAGTTCGATTCGACACACGGGCGCTTCCCTTCCGCCGTCGCCCTGCAGGGTCAGCAGTTGCTGATCGACGGCCAGGCCATTGCCGTCAGCCACGAGACAACACCTGAAGCGGTGAACTGGAAGGCGCTGGGCATCGATCTCGTCGTTGAGTGTTCCGGCCACTACAGCACACGCCCCGAACTCGAACGTTTCATCGCTGCCGGCTGCCCGCGCCTGTTACTCTCGCACCCGGCCAATAGCGCTGCCGACGTCGATGCCACGATCGTCTATGGCATCAATCACGAGTCACTGACCGGCTCGGAGATAATCGTCTCCAACGCCTCCTGCACCACCAATGCCGTGGTGCCGGTGCTAGATCTGCTGGCGCGCGAAATCGGCATCGACCATGTGCTGCTGACCACCCTGCATTCGGTGATGAACGACCAGCCGCTGGCCGATGGCTACCACCACGCCGACCTGCGCCGCACCCGCTCGGCGATGCAGTCGATCATTCCGGTTTCCACAGGGCTGGCGCGCGGCGTCGAGCGTCTGTTGCCGGCCCTTTCCGGCCGCGTTCAGGCCAAGGCCATCCGCGTTCCGACCGCCAACGTCTCAGCCATCGACATGGTGATAGACGCCAGTCGCCCGATCACCGTCGAAGCCGTCAACACGCTACTGGCCAATGCAGCCGCCGGCCCGTGGCAAAAGCTGCTGGCCTACACCGATGCCCCGCACGCCTCGGTCGATTTCAACCACGACCCGCATTCGGCGATCATCGACGGCAGCCAGACCCGGCTTGCCGGCCAGCACTTGCTCAATCTGCTGCTGTGGTTCGACAACGAATGGGGTTTCG
>JBAYVG010000141.1:0-4805 GCA_041674785.1 Rhodocyclaceae bacterium | reverse complement strand
TGGTGCCGATGGCCGCGCGCGTGGCGGGGATCGACTACGACGCGCTGGTGCTCAGGGTTCTGGCACTGGCGACACTGGGTTAACACGAGAACGAGATGAGCCATGTGGAACAGACCGCAACTGATGATCGCCGTAGCCGACCTGCTGCTAGCAGCAGCAGCGGCTGCGTTGCTGGTCGCCGGCGCGGTTTGGGTGGCGCGATTGCCACATTTCACACTGACCCAGGTGGTGGTGACGGACGAATTGAACGAGGTCAGGCGTGCCGATATCGAGCGCGCGGTGGCCGGATTGCTGCGGGGGAATTTCTTCAGCATCAATGTCGAAACCTTGCGCCGCTCGGTAGAGAAAATCGCCTGGGTCCGTCATGCGGAAGTGCGTCGGCGCTGGCCGTCGAGCCTGGAAATCAGCATCGAAGAGCACCGGCCGGTGGCGACCTGGGGCGAGGGGCCGGGGCAGATGGTGAATACGCATGGCGAGGTGTTTTCCGCCGTCATGTCGGTTACGCGGCCGCTACCGCTGCTGCACGGGCCGCTGGGTGTGGCGCCGGACATGCTCGGCTACTACATGGAGTCGCTCGACATGCTGCAGGCGGTCGGGCGGACACCGAAGGTGCTGACTGTTTCGCCGCGCCTGGCCGTACAGCTGAAGCTGGACGACGGCATGGTCATCGAGCTGGGGCGGCAGCAGCCGAAGGTGCCGATTCGCATGCGATTGCAGCGCTTTGTGGACTACTACCCGAGCGTGCTGACGGTCGCCAAGGGGCGGCCGACTGTGGTGGACATGCGTTATCCGAATGGTTTTGCCCTGCGACTGGCCACCGCGCCCGCCGCAGCAACTGGAACTGAGAGCAGAGGGAAGCAATGAGCAGAGACACCAAGGACATGATCGTCGGGCTGGATATCGGCACCTCCAAGATTGTTGCCCTGGTCGCTGAGGTTAGCGCCGAAGGTCGCTTGAACGTGATCGGTATCGGTTCGCAGGACTCGAAGGGGCTGAAGAAGGGGGTTGTCGTCAACATCGAGGAAACCGTGGCGACGATTTCGCGGGTCGTGCAGGAGGTCGAGTTGATGGCTGACTGCAAGGTCAAGGATGTCTATACCGGCATTGCCGGCAGCCATATCCGCAGCTTCAACTCCAACGGCATGGTGGCGATCAAGGACAAGGAAGTGACGCCGATGGATGTCGATCGCGTCATCGAAACGGCGCGCGCGATGCCGATCCCGGCCGACCAGGAGATCCTGCACATCCTGACGCAGGAATTCATCATCGATGACCAGGACAGCATCCGCGAGCCGATCGGAATGAGCGGCTTCCGCCTGGAAGTGAAGGTTCATATTGTTACCGGCGCCGTCTCGGCCGCGCAGAACATCGTCAAGTGCGTGCGTCGCTGTGGCATCGAGGTGAATGATCTGGTACTGCAGCCGCTGGCTTCGAGCTATGCCGTCCTCTCCGAGGATGAAAAGGATCTCGGTGTCTGCCTCGTCGATATCGGTGGCGGCACGACCGACATCGCCGTGTGGACGCAGGGTGCGATCCGCCATACCTCGGTGATCCCCATTGCTGGCGACCAGATCACCAACGACATTGCCATGGCCCTGCGCACGCCGACGCGCGAAGCCGAAGATATCAAGCGCCGCTACGGTTGTGCGCTGTCGCAACTGGCCGATGTCGAGGATGTGCTCGATGTCGCCGGGGTTGACGATCGCCCCAGCCGCAAGCTGTCGCGCCGTGCGCTGTCGGACGTGATTCAGCCGCGCGTCGAAGAGTTGTATGAGCTGATCCAGGCCGAACTACGCCGTGCCGGTTTCGAGGAAGTCCTGTCGTCCGGCATCGTCCTGACCGGTGGTTCTTCGGTTATGCCGGGAATGATCGAGCTCGGCGAGGAGATCTTCCATATGCCGGTTCGCCTTGGTGTACCGAAGTACACCGGCGCACTTGCCGATGTTGTCCAGAGCCCACGATTTTCAACCGCCTTCGGCCTGCTGCTGGAAGCCCAGGCACAGCACAAGCGCGGACAGAAGGTGCACGAAACCCGCAACGTCAAACAGGTCTTCGGTCGCATGAAGTCCTGGTTTGAAAAGAATTTTTGATCTTTACGTTTTTTTGCAGAGGAGGCCCCACCATGTTTGAAATCATCGATATCGAAGAAGTGGTCAACGATAGCGGCACTGTGATCAAGGTTGTTGGCGTCGGCGGTGCCGGCGGCAATGCGGTCGATCACATGATTCGTGAAGGTGTGAACGGTGTCGAGTTTGTCACCGCCAACACCGATGCACAGGCGCTGAAACGCAGCGGTGCCATCTCCAAGGTTCCGCTGGGCAAGAGCGGCCTCGGTGCAGGCGCCAAGCCGGAAGCCGGGCGCAGCGCAGCCATTGAGGAGCGCGAGCGCATCGCCGAGGCGCTGAAAGGCGCGCATATGGTCTTCATCACCGCTGGCATGGGTGGCGGTACGGGAACCGGTGCGGCACCAGTCGTCGCTGAAGTGGCGCGTGAGATGGGCATTCTGACCGTCGCCGTCGTGACCAAGCCGTTCGGTTTTGAAGGCAAGCGCATGAAGGTTGCGGAAGCCGGCATCGCCGAACTGCAGAAGCATGTCGACTCGCTGATCGTCATCCTCAACGACAAGCTGATGGAAGTTCTCGGCGACGACGTGTCGATGGATGAAGCCTTCAAGGCAGCGGACAACGTGCTGCGTAACGCCGTCGGCGGTATCGCCGAGATCATCAATTTCCCTGGCCTGGTGAACGTCGACTTCGAAGACGTACGTACGGTCATGGGCGAGATGGGCGTGGCGATGATGGGTTCGGCCCAGGCTTCCGGCGTTGATCGTGCGCGTATCGCTGCCGAGCAGGCCGTTGCCTCGCCGCTGCTGGAAGGTATCAACCTCTCTGGCGCCAAGGGGGTGCTGGTCAACATCACGGCGACGCGTAGCCTGAAGATGAAGGAAGTGAACGAGGTGATGAACACCGTTCGCGAATTCGCTGCCGAAGACGCTCACATCATCTTTGGTGCGGTTTACGACGAAGCCATGGGCGAGAATATCCGCGTTACCGTCGTCGCTACCGGTCTGGGGCAAGTCCAGGCTCGGCGCCAGAGCTTCGAAGTCATCAATACTCCGGTATTGCAGGCTACGGGGACGCACGATGCTTCGTCCATGAGCACACAGGCGATCAATTACAGCGATCTCGATAACGTTCCTGCCATTGTCAGGAAGCGCGGCAGCTCGACGGTCGAGGCGCTGGCCAACAGCGGCGTCGATCGCTACGACATTCCGGCATTCCTGCGCAAGCAGGCGGACTGAGTCCGGTTGTAACGAATCGGTAATACCTCTGCAATGGGGGGGCGGCGCATGATAAAATGCGCCGCTTTCCCAATTTTTTCAAAGACATGCTTAAACAACGCACCTTAAAATCATTGATTCGCGCCACTGGCGTCGGCCTGCATTCGGGGGAACGCGTGACGATGGTGCTGCGCCCGGCGGCGCCGGATACCGGCATTGTCTTTCGTCGCATCGACCTTGATCCGGTCATCGATTTGCCGGCATCTGCCCTGGCGGTGGGTGATACGCGCATGTGCTCGTGCCTGGAGCGCGAAGGCGCCAAGGTTGGGACCATTGAACACCTGATGTCGGCCTTTGCCGGGCTAGGCATCGATAACGCCTGGGTCGATCTGGATGCGGCCGAAGTGCCTATCCTCGACGGCAGTGCCGCCCCCTTCGTTTTTCTCATCCAGTCGGCGGGGATCGAAGAGCAGCCGATCGCCAAAAAATTCATCCGCGTGACGAAACCGATTGAAGTTTCCGACGGCGACAAATGGGCGCGCTTTACCCCCTATGATGGCTTCCGCCTGACCTTCTCCATTGTTTTCAACCATCCGGCCATCGATCGTACCGGCCAGGAAGTCACGGTCGATTTTGCCGAGCATTCCTATGTGCGCGAAATCGCCCGGGCGCGTACCTTCGGCTTCATGCAGGAAGTCGAGTGGCTGCGTGAGAACGGCCTGGCTCAGGGCGGCGGTCTCGACAACGCGGTGGTGCTCGACGAATACCGAGTCCTGAATTCGGACGGGCTGCGCTATGGCGACGAATTTGTGAAGCACAAGGTACTGGACGCCATCGGTGACCTCTACCTGCTCGGACACCCGCTGCTGGCGCATTTTTCGGCACACAAGTCCGGACATGCACTGAACAACCTGCTGGCGCGCGCGCTGCTTGACGCACGCGACTCGTGGGAGCTGGTCAGCTTCGACCAGGCCGAGCACGCCCCGGTCGGCGTTTCCCGCTGGTTGGCAGCGCACGCTGCCGTCTGATCAACGGGGGGGCGGGTGCTCATCCTTCGCCTGCTGGCAGTTGTTGCGATACTGACGGTGGCGGGTGGGGTGGTCGCCTATCTGCTGACACGCAACGCCAAGTATCTGAATTTTTCCTGGCGTGTCTTCCGCTATTCCCTGATCGTTGCCCTGCTCGTTTTTGCGCTGATGGTGCTTGAGCGCGTGGCCGTCATTCCGCTTTAATCGTCCGCTTCAAAAAAGTTTCGATGGCCGCCCGCAGCGGTGAATCCGTCATGCTTGCGGCCAGCTCGGTCAGCGCGCGTCCTGCACCCGCAGGCAGGGGGTGGCCTGAGGCTTCGTGAGAATGATGATATATTTCAAGGGCTTGTACTTTTATCTGAACGCCGTTACACTCGACTCCCCTTTTCGAGAATTCGTTGGCGAGCGACGGTGCCATTTGCCGTAGCTTGACCGCAACCGCGCCGTTATCGGCGTGAATAACAACTGTCCCCGACTTGTAATTGGCCACGCGACTC
>JBAYVG010000140.1:0-4842 GCA_041674785.1 Rhodocyclaceae bacterium | reverse complement strand
TGGTTTCGCCTTTCTTGCGGGTGGCGAAGCTGAGTTGTTTGTCGTTGAGATAGACGGTGCCCTTGCCATCCGAGTCGTTGATGGTGTCGCCTTCTTCGGCGTGGTAGGTGTCGTAGCCGAGGCCGCCGTTGAGAATATCGGCGCCTGCGCCGGCGGTTAGGGTGTCGTCGCCGCTGCCGCCTTCGAGGTAGTCGGCGCCGTCATAGCCGTAGAGAACGTCGTTGCCAGCCATGCCGTAGAGGCGGTCGCTCTTGCTGCCTCCGCTTACGGCCTCGGTGACGCCATCGGCTTGGTTGCTGCCGAAGATGTAACGCAACTTTTCGGCCGGGTCGGTCCAGTTGGAGCCGAGGTTGAGTTGCAGGCCGCTGGCCAAGTCGCCAAAGAATTGGTCCGAGGCATTGGTGTAGGCGCCGTTGGTGATCGCAAAGTCTTCGGTCGCGAGTTTTAGTTTCCAGGCGAGCATGGCGGAACGGTCTTCGATCCATTTGACGGACAGATGGCCTTGGCCGGTGGATTCGTTGATGAGCGTCAGCGGATACATGCTGTAGTCAGCGCCGAGGACGATGAAGGGGTTGAGTTCCTTGAGGGCGTAGCGGGTGGCAACCATGTCGGGGTCGGCTGCGATGGCTTTGATCTCCCCCGCGGTCATGTTGGTGAGAGAGACGACCGTCAAGGTCTTGCCTGTGATCGCAACCTGCAATTCACCCAAATGCCTATAGAGGTCATCGCGATTGGTTTCGACGGCGGCATAGCTCTTGCCGAATAGCTTGCCTACGGCGGCTACTGTCGCTTCCAGGCTGTTGCCGGCGATGGCGGAGGATGCCCTGAGAATGCTGGCGATGGAGTCCAGTCCGCCGGTTTCCAGGGACGAATCGAGTTGCGCAAAGAGCGCGTAGACCGCGAGCGCGTCGGTGATTTTCGGCATGCTGTGCGCGGTAAGAGCGTTGATGCCTTCCCCTTCGCTGAAGACCGGTCTCGATACGCCCGGTCTCGTTGCCCCGATGAGGTTCACCAGGTCGCCGGCAACTAGGTAGCTCTTTATCGGCTTGAAGACGTCGGCAACGCCGGCCGAGCCATTTGCGGCGATTTCCAATTGCCGCAGTTGCGTGAAGAAGCTGTCGCTGAGTTTGTCGCTGGAGATGGGGTCGAAGAACGGCGGGTTGAAGGTTTCCACGCTCGCCACGTTCGCATAGTCCAGCCGCCCCAGCGCCATCGCGAGATGACCGCCCAGCGAATGGCCGACAACATCGTAGCCGGTACCGAGTTGCACCGTTGCGCTGCTTCGCCTTGTTTCCAAGTCGGTATCGGCCAGCACTACTGCTGACTCGCCCAGCGCCAATTCTCTTACAACACCATTCTCGACCCAGAAACCCCGGCTTTCCAGCAGCATCTTGTATACCACGTAGCCACCAGGTAGTGCCGAAGCTGCGCTTAGCAGCGCGGTCTCAACAAGATCGGTCTTGAGGTAGGCCGCCTGATAAGAAGTGCCGGCGCCCGTAGTCAGGCTTTGGCGGTAGTTATACAGATCGATGGCTTGGCGAAGGGCGATGCCCTGGCTGCCGATGCCGAAAAGGTCCGCGTCCAAATCAGCAAGAGTCCCTGCCTCGGTGCCGCGCGTGGCCATGCTGTACTGCCCCGGATGATCCAGGCTCTCGAAGACCGTCGCGGAAAAGCCGCTGCTTTGGTTCCTCAGATGGTCGACTACACGCCAATGTAAGACGAATTCGGTGGCTTGGGCGGTGCTGAATCCCTCATCCTCCAAGGCACCCTTGGGGTTATTTGGAAAAGCGGCAAAATTCGCATAAGAGGCTTCAGCCAATTGTGCTTGTTGAAACAGATATTGAATTGTGCTCATTTTTCCGCCCCTCTAAATTGGTCTATGAATTTGCCACTTTCAATTGCCTTGTCTAACCCACGAACGCAATTTCTGCTATCTAGCCAAAATTTCCATCCTGTCCAACCTGCTTGTCGTCGTTCTTGTGATGTTGAGAAATCCACATATCGAGCCAAGATTTCATTGGTCTTTGTGTCGATGAGCGTGTCCTCCCGTAACCACCGATGAAGAAGGAGCGGCCCACGATGTTTCACAACCAAGTTAAACCGTGAATTCAGAAAATTGGTGGTTGTGTAATCCGCCATATCACCTTCATGTGATGATGGATAACCCTTATTCGCCACCAGCGTCTGCATCACCCCAGGGTTCTCCTTTTTCCACTGCTCTGGCGTCTTGTAAACCCAGAACCCCGCCTCGGTCGCGCAGTAGTACCGATGCATCGCCACCGTCGGAATCCAGTCCCAGAAGGGAATCAGGTACATCACCAGCGCCGCGCTCCAGCCCCAGCGCTTGGCGCTCCTGCCTTCTCGTCTGGCATAGACCATCGCGCCGATGACCACGCCAAGACTAACCAGCAGGTACAACCCCAAGATCGCCGCCAGGATGATCCCCATTACGCGGCCCTCCTTTCAACTTCGCTGGCACGCATCGGGAGACGTCTGTTGCCGTCCCGCCAGCGCCGACTGTCGATCTTTCGCATGTATCGCGCAGCATCATCATTGCCCGCCGTGCCCGACACTACCTGGATGCGCTGTTCCAGTTCGCTCGCATCCCAGGCCGTACCATCGGCGAAGCGCACTGCTTCGATCCAGTAGTCATTGCCGCTGAACCAGTTCGACAAGGTCATCCGGTCCGCCCCGCCGTTCAGGCTCAGGTACAGGTTGTACTGGTCCCGCGTCACCGTCACGTCGGCCGGCGTCACATCGGCGCCGATCCTCACCGTGTCGCCCGCGCCGACTGTCGAGCCGTAGTCGTAGACCGTGTCCTGCCCGTAGCCGCTGCCAAAAACGTAGGTGTCGTCGCCGGTGTTGCCGTACAGCGTGTCGTTGCCGGCTCCGCCATCGAGGATGTCGTTGCCCGTGCCGCCGTTGAGCACGTCGTTGCCACTCATGCCCAACGCCACGATGCCGTTCCCGGTGTCGATGACGAAGGCACCCGTGGCGGTCTGCCCGTGGATGTTGCCGCTGGCATCGTCGAGCACGGCATCGAACAGGCTCCGGTAGGTGGTCGTGGTCAAGCCCTGCTTCAGGGCCGCGGCATCCAGCGTCACGCCGTCCCGCTTGAGGCTTGAGATCGCCACGACGGCGAAGGCGGCGTCTTCCTTGTCGCTCACCGCATTCAGATGTGCCAGCAGGCTGGCTTGCAGCGCTTGGGCATCGGTGACGATATAGCGGTCACGATTGAGCGAGTAGCTGGCGCCCCTCAGCCATGCCCGGCTTCCCGCCTGCACGGCGAAGCTCAGGGCTTCCCTCTGGACGAAGCTGTTCCATGCAGTGTCGAGGTAGGCGGTGTTCCAGACCCGCCCGGCGCCGGGGGTGATGGCGCCGAAGTTCGCCGTCTCGATGGCGCTCTTCTGTACGTCCTGGCCGGTGAGGTTCTCCAGCATCCAGGCTTTGTCTTCGGGGGTGAGGTTGGTACGTGTGACGCCGTGGGCTTGGTGCGCCGCCTGGAGTCCGCTCCATTGGGTCATGAAGCCGGTGAAGTTCCTCAGGCTGGCGAGCCAGCCACTATCCGCGAGGGTGCTGGCGGCCTGGCGCAATGCCGGGCTTTCCTGATAAGCCATCGGCAGGCTTTTGACATTGCCGTAGCCTCTGAGCCAGGGCAGGTCGAAGACGGCCGGGTCGAGTTGCGGCGGCAGGCCGAGCGGCCGGTTGGGGTTGGAGTCGGTGAGGGCAAAGTTGACGGCGAGTTCAATGTCGGCGGCGAGCCGCTGTTCGCCGTTCATGGTGAAGCTGCCGGTGGCGGCGAGGCGGTTGTCGCCGATCAGGGTGTCGGCGGCCGTAGTGGCCAGCTCGATGCGGGTGATGCCGATGTCGGCCAGGGTGTTGAGCTCTCCGCTCTGGACGATGGCGTCCTGGTTGGCGTCTTGCCAGACGCGCAGTCGGGTGTAGTCGACATCCTGATCGTCGATGCGACCATCGGCGTTGCCGTCGTGTCCGGCGAGTTCGGTGAAGCCGTCCTGCGTGGCGCTGCCGAAGAGCTCACTCAGGCCGTCGATGGCGCCATTGCTGTTGGCGTCCAGCGCCAGAAATCCGTCTTGGGCGGCGAGCCAGCCGCTGCGCTCGGCGATGCCGTCGCCGTTGAAGTCGAAGTAGACGCTGGAGGCGCTGCTGGCAACGGCGTCGATCTGCCCGTTGCCGTCGAGGTCGAGCACCAGCGGGTCGCGGCGCGGGATCAGGCTGGCGTTGCCGGGGTTGTAGCCGGGCGGGCGGGGACTGCCGTTGGGGTCGCTCGGGTCTTCTTCGTCGTCGAGGTAGATGCCGAGTTCGCCGTTGTCGAAGCCTTCGATGATCAAAGGGTCGTTGATGGACAGCGTGCCGTTGGTCAGGGCGTAGGTGTTGCCGGCGCTGTCTTTCCAGGTGGTTTCGCCTTTCTTGCGGGTGGCGAAGCTGAGTTGTTTGTCGTTGAGATAGACGGTGCCCTTGCCATCCGAGTCGTTGATGGTGTCGCCTTCTTCGGCGTGGTAGGTGTCGTAGCCGGTGCCGCCGATCAGGCTGTCGGTGCCGAGGCCGCCGGTGAGGGTGTCGTCGCCGGAACCGCCTTCGAGCGTGTCGACGGCGTCGCCGCCCTCGAGCTGGTCGTTGTCGGCACCGCCGCGCAGGGTGTCCTCCCCGCCGCCGCCTTCGAGGATGTCGATCCCGGCATCGCCTTGCAGGTAGTCGGCTTGGCTGCTGCCTTGGATGCTGTCGTCGCCAATGCCACCGTAGACGTGAACTTGCGTGTCGCTCCAGGTGAAGGGGGTGTCGTCTTCAACGCCGAACACGACCTTGGTGGTGGCGAACTGATTG
>JBAYVG010000139.1:0-4941 GCA_041674785.1 Rhodocyclaceae bacterium | reverse complement strand
GGAGTCCGCAATGAACGTTCTCAAACTCGCCGATCTCGACGTCAAAGACAAGCGCGTCTTCATCCGCGCCGACCTCAATGTGCCGCAGGACGACGCCGGCAACATCACCGAAGACACGCGTATCCGCGCCTCGCTGCCGTCGATCAAATACTGCCTGGAGAACGGCGCGGCGGTGATGGTCACCTCACACCTTGGCCGCCCGACCGAAGGCGAACTCAATCCTGAGGACTCGCTGACACCGATCGCCGTGCGCCTTGGCCAGCTGCTACACATGCCGGTGCGCCTGATCGCCGACTGGGTCGATGGCGGCTTCGAAGTCGCCCCGGGCGAAATCGTCCTGCTCGAAAACTGCCGCTGCAACAAGGGCGAAAAGAAGAACAACGACGAACTGGCGCAGAAGATGGCCAAACTCTGCGACATCTACGTCAACGACGCTTTCGGTACTGCCCACCGCGCCGAAGCCACCACGCACGGCATTGCCAAGTTTGCCCCGGTGGCCTGCGCCGGCTTCCTGATGGGCGGCGAAATCGATGCACTCTCCCGTGCGCTGGAAAACCCGAAGCGCCCGCTGGTGGCCATCGTTGCCGGCGCCAAGGTGTCAACCAAGCTGACCATCCTCAAATCGCTGGCCGACAAGGTAGATCAACTGATCGTCGGCGGCGGCATCGCCAACACCTTCCTGCTGGCCAACGGCAAGCGCATCGGCGACTCGCTGGCCGAGCCGAACCTGGTCAATGAAGCCCACGCCATCATGGACATCATGAAAGCGCGCGGCGCTGAAGTGCCGCTGCCGGTCGACGTCGTTGTCGCCGACGAAGTCTCTGCACTGGCGCGTGGCGCCAAGGTGCCGGTAGACGAAGTCGGCCCGCACGACCGCATCCTCGACGTCGGTCCGAAGTCTGCCGCCAAGCTGGCCGAGATCATCGCCCACGCCGGCACCATCGTCTGGAACGGTCCGATTGGCGTCTTCGAGCACGACCAGTTCGCCGGCGGCACCAAGATGCTGGCCTCGGCCATCGCCCACTCCGACGGCTACTCGCTGGCCGGCGGCGGCGACACGCTGGCCGCCATCGCCAAGTTCCACATCGCCCAGGACGTGGACTACATTTCCACCGGCGGCGGTGCCTTCCTCGAGTTCCTCGAAGGCAAAAAGCTGCCGGCGATTGAAGTTCTGGAAAGCCGCGCCAACGGCTGATTTTCTTCATTAGGTGCTGCAACAAGCGAGGCCGCCTACGGGTGGCCTTACTTTTTTTAGTCGCGAGAAACGCCGACGTACTGCACTGGGCCTGTCATTTAGGATGCCGGCTACCGGTGAAGAGCGAAAATTCGGCCTGGCCAGATAGCTGACCGTCGAAAGACCGCTCAACTCCAAACCCCGCCGGACTGCCAAAGAATGCAAGGCGACCATTGATGTGTTTCTCCACTAACACGAAGGCCCGAAGATCCTCTTAACTCTCAGCCACCTGGACTTGCCAACCTCAAAATCAACCCTGATACTAGCGTGCTCCCTTGGGCTTGCCTGCGTTGCTCTACCAAGGTGTGAGTTGTTTCCGAGGCAAATTCCGGTTTGATATTAAGCGAAATACCCGGAGATGCTCGTCGTTGTGGTTTGCTGAATTTTCCATTCTTATAATTTGAGGTTACACGTGAAGGCTATTGTTTTTTGTGCGCTCGCTTCCCTAACCGGCGGAATTTGCAGTGACGCCTTGGCTCAGACGGCGTCGGGTGTCGACTGGTCGGGTTTCTATGCCGGCGGCCTCATTGGCGCAACAGATAGCCGCTCGGATGTGAGTATGTTGGTCGGAACGTCCAAGTACTTGGACGCAACCGACGCCAGGCAAATTGCCCGCAGCGGAACGCACCACCTGGATCAATCTCGTCCGTCAGGCGGTCTGTTCGCTGGCTACGGCAAGCAGTTCGGGAATGTGCTCGTCGGGATCGAGGCAAGCGCCAATAGCCTTTCCTTGAACAAAGAAAATGTAACGACGGAGACCTACGAGACTCTAGCTACTGCGCAAATGACCCGGAAAAAGACGGTCTCAGCCGACTGGATGGCAGGGTTGCGTCTCCGGCTCGGATGGGCGGACCGGAATTGGCTGACCTATGTCACTGCCGGCATTGCCACTACGCGCCTAAAGTTGAAGTCTACGTTTTCCGACAATGCCTTTAGCGGCTATTCCCACGCCTCGACATCAGATTGGGTGACAGGCACGAGTCTCGGCTTTGGTGGCGAATACGCGCTGGCCAGAAATTGGTCACTCAGGGGCGAATATCTCTACACAAAGTTTGGCAGCGTCTCGACAGTGTCTGAAGTTACGAGCACCAATAACTCCGGTGGCACCTTGGTCCACAAGGCCGATCTGGATAATCACGGCCTCTTTCTAGGTGCTACCTATCACTTCTGAGGCTGACCGCAGGCAGCAAATCCAAGGGGTAAGGCGGCTAGCGGCCATTTGACCCTCTAAGGTAAGAATATCCGCTTAGGGTATGGTCGCCTTCCCAGTCCGTTGCAGTAAGTAGCTATGCGGTTGATTCAATCCTCCGAGGCCAGCATCCCGTATAGCGCCAGCCCCGTGATGGGATACTGCCAATGAGCAGGCCGAGGTGCAGCTGACTGGAAATTGCGCAGCGCGTCCGCTCCACTAGCTTACCAGCCGTTAAGCGCCTCAACCGCCGAACGTCCTTGGGCCGCA
Source organism: Rhodocyclaceae bacterium (assembly GCA_041674785.1). Lineage (GTDB taxonomy): Bacteria > Pseudomonadota > Gammaproteobacteria > Burkholderiales > Rhodocyclaceae > Proximibacter. The sequence goes on along the minus strand of JBAYVG010000139.1, from coordinate 2,248 downwards.
AGTCGACATCGCTCCAATCGACACCTACCTCACCCAAGCTCCATCCTTCTCGCCTCAGTTGACAAATAGCACGACCGTTCGTATTCTGACTTCATGGGAAAAGGTGAAGACACGCGATCATTGATTCTGGAGGCCGCGCTCGCGCAGGCGAGTGAGGCCGGCTTCGAATCGTTGACGATCGGCACACTGGCAACGCGTACCGGGCTTTCCAAGAGCGGCCTGTTTGCGCATTTCGGCTCGCGCGAGGAGTTGCAGATTGCGGCGCTCGACGCGGCTGCCGAGTTGTTTGTCGATACGGTGTTCGCACCGGCCCTCAAGGCCGAGCGCGGCCTGCCGCGCGTGCGTTCGATCTTTGCCCACTGGATGCAATGGACCAGGGACAGCGGCCTCGCCCACGGCTGCCCGCTGCACGCGGCAGCGATCGAGTTCGACGACAAGCCGGGGCCGATCCGCGAGCATCTGGTGGCCCATTTCAACCGCCTGCAGCACAACCTGGAGCGGGCGCTCACACAGGCTGTTGAAGCCGGCCAGTTGCGCGGCGACCTTGATATCTCGCAGATCGCCTTCGAGGCGCTCGGCATCGTTTTTGCCTATTACCACGCCGCCCGATTGCTGCAACGCCCGGATGCCACCACCCGGGCACAAGCCGCCTTCGACCGGCTTCTCGCCGCTGCCAGCCCGGCAGCCTGACCCAGAAGGAGATCGCCATGAATACCCTTGCCCTGCCGTTTTCGCGCTTTAATAGCACGATCGTTCGTATTGCAATGCAAGCGGCTTTTGCCACGACCCGCAGCTACTTCAACGTGATTTCGCGACTCCGGCCGGAGCTGGCCGGGCGTCAGGCCGAACGGTTGTTCACGACTCCGCCGCGCCACCCGAGCCGGCACCCGGCGCCGGCCGCAGCCCGGCGGGAGACGGTGCTCTCCGACGCCGGCCAGCTCGCTGTCTGGCAGGCCGGGCCGGCCCATGCGCCGGCGGTGCTGCTGGTGCATGGCTGGGGCGGTGTTGGCGCGCAGCTGGGCAGCTTCGTTGCACCACTGCTGGCGCGTGGCTACCGGGTGGTCTGGTTCGACCACCCCGGCCACGGCGCCAGCGATGGCCGGCAGGTGGCGCTGCCCGATCTGGTGCGCGGCATGGCGGCCATTGACGCAACCTGTGGCCCCTTCGCGGCAGCCATCGGCCATTCACTCGGCGCAGCCGCGATCGGGCTGGCGCTGCGCGGCGGCCAGCGCGTGCCGCGCATCGTGCTGATCGGCGCCCCGGCTTCGATGAACGAACACATTCGTCACTTCGCCAAGCATCTGGGCATCACCACCAGCGTTCGCGATGCGCTGCGCCGTCGCATCGAAACACGCTACGGGCGCGGCTTTGACGACATCGACCGCATCGAGGAACTGAAGGCGCTTGAGGTACCCGCTCTCCTCATCCACGACGCCGGCGACCGGCACGTGCGCTTTGCCGACTCGGTGCGCATCGCTGCCTGTATGGAAGGGTCGCAACTGATCCGCACCCACGGGCTGGGGCATTTCCGCGTGCTGCGTAACGCGCAGGTGGTGGATGCTGTTACCCGCTTTGTTGTTGGTGACAGCGCCCGCTTACCTGAAGAATTGCCGCCGCTACCACTGCCTGCACCGATCTATTGAAAGGGTTGCGGCTGGCGCGTAGCGCGATGAACGAATTGCCTCCCCGCTCGACATACCCGACGAAGTTTCCTCGATGGCCCGTGGCGCCAAGATAGCGGTGGAGGACATCGGCCCACACGCCAGCACCCTCGATGTCGGCCGGAAAGCCCGCCGCGAAGCTTGCCAAGATCATCGCCCACTCGGCGGGCAGTGGGGCCTTCCTCGAATTTCCCGAAGGCTAGGTCGTGCGCCCGGCCCAGACTTCGCTGCTCTGGCGTACGACCTCTTCCAGCGCCCCTTCCCGGGCATAGCTGGCACGAATTTCGGTGGCCCCGTTTCGTCCCTGCAGGACATCGCTGCGCAACTGGTTGAGGGCTTCGGTAGAGCCCAGATCATAGGCGTGCATTTCGACCGCCGCCATGGTTCTCAGGATATCGTCACCAATGACACGCTGCTCGGCACTCCCCGGGACCACCAACGCACCGTTATAGCCGAAGCGGCAGGCCTGGAAGCGGTTGAAGGTATAAACCAGATAGTCATCCTCGCTCGGCGAAAACGGTTTTTCTTCCAGCAGATAGCGGGCCAGTGCCTGCGCATAGGCCGCAATCTGCGCCGCCCGCTCGACG
>JBAYVG010000138.1:0-5065 GCA_041674785.1 Rhodocyclaceae bacterium | reverse complement strand
GGGGGGATGGGCAAGTCACACTCGGCAACATCGTCATCAAGGCCACTGCACGCAAGGTGCGCAGGCTCTACAAGGAACGCATCCTGGCCGGGTTTGCCGGCGGCACAGCGGACGCCTTTACCCTCTTTGAACGGTTCGAGTCCAAGCTAGAAAAACATCAGGGGCATCTGCTGCGTTCAGCGGTGGAGCTGGCCAAGGACTGGCGCACCGATCGTGCATTGCGTCGGCTGGAAGCCATGCTGGCCGTGGCTGATCGGGAAAGTTCGCTGATCATTACCGGCAACGGAGACGTGCTGGAGCCGGAGTATGGAATCGTCGCCATTGGCTCGGGCGGTGCCTATGCCCAGAGTGCAGCGCGTGCCTTGCTTGAAAACACTGAATTGGCCCCGGTCGATATCGTACGCAAATCGCTGGAAGTTGCCGGCGACCTGTGCATCTACACCAACCGCAATTTCACGCTGGAAACGCTGGATTGAGGCTTGCGGCCTGATTCAGGCTGCGTTTGGCGTTTTCTCCGGCCTCAAAGCCCGAGCGCCAGCCGCGCCCCGGCGTAACGCGCCTCGATCTCCGGCAGACGTGCTGCCAGCGCTGACCATTCGATGCCCAGCCTGAACTGGGCAACTTCAGAAACCTCAGGTACGTGGTTACGCTCGGCTTCGCCGAGGTCCAGCGCGTGGCTGACGGCTTCGGCAATATGGATCAGGTCGCCCATTTCGCCGTCGTCACCCGAGTCCGGCGTGTGGTGGCCATGAATGCCGGAGGTGATGTCGTCCGGCAAATTCCACAGTTTGGCAAGTGCGCCGCCAGCGGCGGCGTGGTCGTAGCCGAAGACGGCCCGCTCGGCGACGATGATTGGTTCATCGTGTTGGCGCATGCGTACGCGCACCTCGGCACAGGAATCCGGGGCGACTGCCACCATCAGTATCTGACCGATGTCGTGCAGCAGTCCGGCAGAAAAAGCAGCTTCCGGGTTGCAGCGAATCCGTTCAGCGATGGCGCGCGCACAGGTGGCGACCCCCAGGCTGTGGCGCCAGAGCTGACGGCTGTCGAAGGCCGAGGTGCTGTGGCTGAAGTGTTCAATCAGCGCCGTCGCCAGCGTGATGGTGCGTACGGTTTTCAGACCCAGCACAAGGATTGCCTGCCGCGTCGTTGCGACCTGCGCAGAAAGCCCGAAAGCGCTGGAGTTGGCGGCGGCCAGAAGGCGCGCAACAATGGCCGGGTCGGTGTTGAGTTGCTGGACGAGACTGTCTGCATCGGCGTTGTCGTCATTCAGCGATCTGAGAATGTGGGTTACAACCTGCGGCAGCGTCGGCAGCTTGCAGGCGCCTTCCAGCAAGGCCTCAAGATTCGGTGGGCTGATCTTTTCGTTCATTCTGCCTGCTTCCTGCGATAGCTCAGGATGGTCTCCCGCAGTGCCGCACGGGCCGAGCTGCTGCTGCCGCGAAAGATGTAGTCGATGCGTGCTGTTGCTTCGGCAACTTCCCGGGCGATCGTCGCCTCGTCACGGGGGTCCGGAATGGAAACCGTAACGAATTCGATGGCGCGGCGGCGCAGCTGTTCCAGCGAATACTCGTCAAGGGCAGCCCCGGCGGCAAAGAGAACGGCGCCCTGCGGCCCGGTGACCGCAGTGGCGATGATCATCCCCGGTTGCAGTTCTCCCGGGGGTAGGCAGAGGACTCGTGTTTTCATCAGCCGCAGTCTGCCATAGCCGGGCTGTGAAGTGATACATTCCCACTCGATCCGGACCACTTACGAGTTACCAGCATGACCCAGATGACCCCCCAGGAAATTGTTCACGAACTTGACAAGAATATCGTCGGCCAGGGCAAGGCCAAGAAGGCCGTGGCCATCGCCCTGCGCAACCGCTGGCGGCGCGCACAGGTGGCTGAGCCGCTGCGCCAGGAGATCACGCCGAAGAATATCCTGATGATCGGGCCGACCGGTGTCGGCAAGACGGAGATTGCCCGCCGGCTGGCGCGGCTGGCCAATGCGCCTTTCATCAAGATCGAGGCGACCAAGTTTACCGAGGTCGGTTATGTCGGTCGCGACGTCGACACCATCATCCGCGATCTGGTTGAAATTGCCGTCAAGGGTGGACGCGAAACTGCCATGAAGCGCATGCGTACGCGGGCTGAAGAGGCCGCCGAAGAGCGCGTGCTCGATGCCCTGCTGCCGCCGGCCCGAGGCAGCAATTTCTTCGGCAACGAAAATGCGCCGGCTGAAGATAATGGAACGCGCCAGAAATTCCGCAAGAAACTGCGCGAAGGCGAACTCGACGACAAGGAGATCGAGATCGAAGTGGCAGCGCCCTCGATGAGTGCCGAGATCTTCGCGCCGCCGGGCATGGAGGAACTGACCAACCAGATCCAGGGCATGTTCCAGAACATGGGCAGCGGCCGCAAAAAATCGCGCAAGCTGAAAATCAGCGAAGCAACCAAGCTGCTGATCGACGAGGAAGCCGCCAAGCTGGTGAACGATGAAGAAGTGAAACTCGACGCCGTGCACAACGTCGAGCAGAACGGCATCGTCTTTCTGGACGAGATCGACAAGATCGCCAGCCGCTCCGATGCGCACGGTGCCGACGTTTCCCGCCAGGGCGTGCAGCGTGACCTGCTACCGCTGGTTGAGGGCACCACCGTGTCGACCAAGTACGGCATGATCAAGACCGATCACATCCTGTTCATTGCCAGCGGCGCCTTCCACTTGGCCAAGCCATCCGACCTGATTCCCGAACTGCAGGGCCGCTTCCCCATTCGCGTCGAACTGGAGTCGCTGTCGGTGACCGATTTCGAGCACATCCTGACGCAGACCGATGCCTGCCTGACGCGCCAGTACGAAGCGCTGATGGCGACCGAAGGCGTGACCATCAGCTTCGCCGACGACGGCATCCGCCGCCTCGCCGAGATCGCCTGGTCGGTGAACGAGCGTACCGAAAACATCGGTGCCCGCCGCCTCTACACGGTGATGGAGCGGCTGCTCGAAGAGGTCTCCTTCGACGCTGGCAAGCCCGGTACCGAGGTGCTGCTGGTGGATGCCGACTACGTCAACGGCCGCCTTGGCGAACTGGCCCAGAATGAAGATCTGTCGCGCTACGTGTTGTGACTACTCCCGGCCTCCGTCATCCCGGCGAAAGCCGGGATCCAGTACTGTAGTTGCCCTGGCGCAAGCGTCATTGTTGTAGCGCTTTCGCCGGAATGACAACCGACTGCTAATCCCCATGATCCTGCGCATCCTCGCCATCATCTTCCCCATCTTCGCCATCATCGGCGTTGGTTATTTCTACGCCCGTTACAAGAAGCCGGACATGGCTTTCGCCAACCAGCTCAACATGGACATCTTTGTCCCGGCGCTGGTTTTCGCCGCGCTGGCGAGCAAGGATTTTGACCTGGCGGCGAACTGGAAACTGGCGCTTGGCGCATTGGCAGTGGTGCTTGGCTCCGGCCTGCTCGCCTGGCCGGTGGCGAAACTGATGAAGGTGCCGGCCAACACGCTGCTGCCACCGATGATGTTCAACAACTCCGGCAACATGGGCCTGCCGCTGATGGTGCTGGCCTTCGGCGAAGCCGCGCTGCCGGCAGCCGTGGTGCTCTTCTTCGTCGAGAACATCCTGCATTACTCGCTTGGCACCTGGATGCTCGACCACCACGCCAAGCTGTGGAACCTGTGGCGCGTACCAGTGATCGCTGCAGCGCTGGCCGGGCTGGTAGTCAGCCTGCTGAAAATCGAATTGTGGTCGCCGCTCTACATCGGCATCAAGATGCTCGGTGATGTGTCGATTCCGCTGCTGCTTTTCTCGCTCGGTGTGCGCCTGACCGATTCCGTAACAAAAGACCTGCGCCTCGGCATCGTCGGCGCAGTGCTTTGCCCGCTCGCCGGCATGGCCATCGCCTGGGCGATGGTGCCGGTACTCGGGCTATCGGGCATGCAGGCCGGCATGTTGCTGATTTTCGGTGCCCTGCCGCCGGCAGTGCTCAACTACATCTTCGCTGAGAAATACAGGCAGGAACCGGAGCGCGTAGCGTCAATTGTCATGGTCGGTAATGTGGCTTCGCTGATCTTTATTCCGCTGGCGCTGTTTGTTTCGCTGCCGGGGTGATGTTCGGGGCAATGCCTGTTTGAATGAGGTGACCGTCATGCATCGGATGCTGGATGATTTTTTCCACGTTCTTGGAGAACGACAGGGCGGTAATTGTGACCAATGAACGGGATACGCACGGTCAAGCATTCCCATCCTTCATCGCGATCGAAAACCCGGATGCGGAATATTTTCCGAATGGCTTGATGATTGGCTGGAAGCATAGGAAGAAATAGCGCGACTTTTTGCGCCAGCGCTACCTTTCTTTTGGTTCCATTTGACTTAAGCCGCGTGCGGCACCACCTTCGCTTCCCGAATCGGCAGATTGACCACCGCCGCCAGCGCCGCCAGCATGATATCCGCGTACCACATCCAGCTGAAGTCACCGAACTGGGTCAGGGCCAGACCTCCCAGATACGCGCCGAGGAAGCCGCCGATCTGGTGCGAGAGCAGGGTCAGGCCGAAGAGGGTGCCGAGGTAGCGTACGCCGAACAACTTGCCGACGATGGCCGCCGTCGGTGGCACGGTGGCCAGCCAGGTGAAGCCGAGACCGGCGGCGAAGATGTAGAAGGTGAGATCGGTTTTTGGGGCCACCAGGTAAAGCGCGACCATGATCGCGCGCGAGGCGTACATCCAGAACAGCACGTACTTGCTGCGGTAGCGGGCGACACAGGAGCCGGCGTAGAGACTGCCGAAAATGTTGGAGAGGCCGATGATGGCCAGCGACCAGCTGGCAACTGCCGGTGGCAGGCCGCACAGATCGACTTCTCCGGGCAGGTGGGTGACCAGAAAGGCGATGTGGAAACCACAGGTGAAGAAGCCGGCATGCAGGCACAGGTAGCTGCGGTCGGCCATGGCGCCGGTGACGCTTTGCCACATGCCGGGTTCGTCAGCGGCCGCAGCTTTCTGCGGGCCGCCCTCGATCGGGCGCATCAGCGTGCCGACCAGCGGCAGCGCGGCCAGCGTCATGATGGCCAGCGACCACATGGC
>JBAYVG010000137.1:0-5112 GCA_041674785.1 Rhodocyclaceae bacterium | reverse complement strand
CCCTACCGCATCGACACGCTGATGATCTTCATGGCCAACATGGCGTGGAACTCGACCATGAACACGGTCGAAGTGCGGAAGATGCTGAACGACAAGGATGAGAACGGCGAGTACAAGATCCCCTTCATCGTCGTCGCCGACGCGTTCCAGTCGGAGATGACGGCTTTCGCCGACCTGATCCTGCCCGACACCACCTATCTCGAACGCCACGACGTGATGTCCATGCTCGACCGGCCGATCTCCGAGTTCGACGGGCCGGTCGACGCGGTACGTATTCCCGTCCTGCCTCCCACAGGCCAGTGCAAGCCCTTCCAGGAAGTGTTGATCGAACTGGGCACCCGGCTCGAGCTGCCGGTGTTCGTCGCCAAGGACGGCAGCCGCCGCTACCGCGACTACCCCGACTTCATCGTCAACTACGAGACCGAGCCCGGTTCCGGCATCGGCTTCCTCGGCGGCTGGCGCGGTAAGGGCGGCGAGAAATTCATGCGCGGCGAGCCCAATCCCAACCAGTGGGAGATGTACGCCAAGAACAACTGCATGTATCACCACGCGCTGCCCAAGAGCTACCAGTACATGCGCAACTGGAACCAGGGCTATCTCGAATGGTCGCAAAGGAGCCGCATCACCCGCTACGCCGAACCGATACTGATCCACCTCTACTCGGAAGTCCTGCAGAAATTCCGCTCGGCCGCCCAGGGCAAGGGCATCACGCGCAAGCCGCCGCAACATCTGCGTAGCCGCATCGCAACCTTCTTCGATCCCCTGCCCTTCTATTACGAGACGCTCGAAGCGCAGGCCACCGACCGGCACAAGTATTCGCTCGCCGCCGTCACGCAACGGCCGATGGCGATGTATCACTCCTGGGATTCGCAGAACGCCTGGCTGCGACAGATCCATGCCCACAACCACCTCTACGTCAACACCCTCACGGCGCGGGCCAACGGCATCGCCGACGGCGACTGGATCTGGGTCGAATCGCAGTGGGGCAGGGTGCGTTGCATGGCGCGCCATTCGGAGGCGGTGGAGCCGGGCACCGTATGGACCTGGAACGCCATCGGCAAGGCTGCGGGCGCCTGGAACCTGACCCCGGACGCCAACGAGTCGCAGCGCGGCTTTCTGCTCAACCACCTGATCTCCGAGGAACTGCCGGGGGCAGCGGCACAGAGCCGCGTCTCGAATTCCGACCCCATCACGGGCCAGGCGGCCTGGTACGACGTGCGCGTGCGCATCCGCAAGGCCGAGCCGGGCGAAGAGGAATGCACTTCGCCGCGCTTCGTGGCGCTGCCCGCCTACCCGGGCATGGGTCCGCGGCCGAGCTGGCTGGCGTTTTTCGCCGGTAGAAAGAAATGACACCGCTCGCCATGACTCAGCTCGACATGCTGGAGCTTGCCACGACGCAGCTCGACATGCTGGAGCTTGCCACGACGCAGCTCGACATGCTGGAGCGCTCGCCATGACCCAGCTCGCGCTGGTCATCGACCTCAACGTCTGCGTCGGTTGCCACGCCTGCGTCACCAGTTGCAAGGAGTGGAACACCTCCGGCGCGGCGGGTCCGCTGGTCGACCTCAATCCCTATGGCGCGGATCCGACCGGCACCTTTTTCAACCGCGTGCAGACCTTCGAGGTCGGTGTCTTTCCGCACACGGAGACGGTGCATTTTCCGAAATCCTGCCTCCACTGCGAGGATCCTCCCTGTGTGCCGGTATGCCCCACCGGCGCATCTTACAAGCGCAAGGAAGACGGCATCGTCCTCGTCGATTACGAAAAGTGCATCGGCTGCAAGTACTGTGCGTGGGCCTGTCCCTACGGCGTGCGCGAGTTCGACGAGAAACAGAAGGTGATGACGAAATGCACCCTCTGCGTCGACCGCATCTACGACGCGTCGTTGCCCGAGGCCGATCGCAAGCCGGCCTGCGTCAAGGCGTGCCCGACCAGCGCGCGTCTGTACGGCGACATCCATGATCCCGAGTCGGAAGTATCGCGCGCGATTCGCGACAACGGCGGCTATCAGTTGATGCCGGAGTGGAGCACTCAGCCTGCCAACCACTATCTGCCACGGCGCAAGACGTGGATCAACATCCACGCCGACGAACTCGAACGCGCCGCCAGCCCCCTCAAGATCGACAGACAGTTGCCCAGGCCCGGCAAGGCGGAGCCGTCGCTGGACGACGTGGCCTCGTGGTAGGCCGGAACCATGCATCCCGCTCTCTCCATGATCTTTCTCACCACCCTGATCGGCGTCGGCCAGGGTCTGTTTCTCGCCCTGTTCACGGCACAGTCGTATTCGCTGTTCGGCCTGCTGCCTGTCCAGGACGGACCGCGCTTCTATGCCCACGGCAGCCTGATCGCGTCGATATTCCTGGGCGGCGGACTATTCGCCTCGTTCTTCCACCTCGGCCGACCCGAGCGCGCCTGGCGTTCCGCGGCGCAATGGCGCACCTCGTGGCTGTCGCGCGAGGTGATCGTGCTGCCCGTTTTTAGCGCCACGGTGTTGCTCTATGGACTGGCGCACCTGCTAGCCTGGAAGCCGGTTCTGCTGACCCTGCCCAGTGGCCTGCGCATCGATGCCACGGTCGTGCTCGGCGCCGTGGGCTGGGTGCTGGCGATCTTCCTGTTCGTGTGCACCGGCATGATCTACGCGTGTCTGCGCTTCTTGCGCGAATGGCATACGCCGCTGACGGTGATCAACTACATCATGCTCGGCGGCGCTTCGGGCTTCACGCTGGCAGCTGCCTTCGCCGTGTTCGCCGCGCCGGATCTGGTGGGGTTTTTTGCCGGCTGGGCGGTGGTCATCACCGCGCTTGGCCTGGTTGGCCGCGTTGCGTCGCTGAGGCGCAACGCAAGGCTGAGGCCGACGTCCTCGCTGCAAACCGCGATCGGCGTCAAGCACCCGACGATCCGTCAAACGGCGCTGGGCTTCATTGGCGGGTCGTTCAACACCCGGGAGTTCTTTCATCACGCCCGTCGTCCGGTGCTGCGCATGGTGAAGTGGTTCTTCCTGGCCGCGAGCTTTGTCCTGCCCCTGCTGCTGCTGGCGGCGGGACTGTCGGCTGGTTTAGCGGTAGCGCTGATTCTGGCCTTTATCGTTCAGTATTGCGGATTGCTGGCCGAGCGCTGGTTCTTCTTCGCCGAGGCCAATCATCCGCAAAATTTGTATTACGCGGGCATCGGTGAATGAGGGGCAGTCTGGCTTCCGACCTGTCCGGGCATGACTGCTGACCGACGCTTAGCGGCAGGTTGATGAGCAAGGCACTTGCATAAGGAAGCGAACCCATAGCCTCGACAACGAGCAGGCCGGATGCCATTCTTGATTTCTGGTTCAAAGAGGCGACGCCGGCGCAGTGGTGGAGCAAATCGGACGATTTCGACCAGGTCATCGCGTCGCGTTTCGGTGACTTGCTATACGCTGCCGAACGCTGCGAGCTTTACGGCTGGCGTGTGACGCCCGGCGGTCGCCTCGCCGAAGTCATCGTTCTCGACCAGTTTTCGCGTAATGTCTATCGGGACCAGCCGCGAGCATTCGCCAGCGATCCGCTTGCCTTGGGGTTGGCACAAACGGCGATTGCGTCGAAGGCCGACCTTCAACTGAACGTGACGCAGAGAGTCTTCCTCTACATGCCGTACATGCACAGTGAGTCGCCGATGATCCACGCTGTTGCGGTTTCGCTGTTCAGCGGGCAGGGGATGGAAGGGAATCTCGAGTTCGAGCTCAGGCACAAGGCGATCATCGACCGTTTCGGCCGTTACCCGCACAGGAACGCGATCCTTGGTCGTCCATCGACAGCAGAAGAGATCGATTTTCTCAAAATACCCGGTTCGTCATTTTGATGTGAGGAACCCCGGTGAGACATCGCGGGTCTCAACCTGTAGTCTATAGCTCGGTCCCAACATATGACCACCGTGTCGCCAAGCACTTTCATACAGGGCCATGCCAGCCATCCCGATTGGCGTGTCGCCCTGGCCGATAGCCGGGCGCAAGTGCAGGCCGAAATTGCGGCGCGCGCCGCGAGGACTGGAAAGCCGACGGCGCTTACGCTGGGTTGGTGCTACCTGACCGATTACTACACGCTTGCGGCCGAGGCTATCCTGGATGGACTGCGCCTGGCCTTTCCGGGCGTCGCATGGATCGGCACGGTCGGCATCGGTGTCGCCGCCAATGGCATCGAATACTTCGACGAACCGGCCGTGGTTCTGCTGCTTGCACCGCTGCCACGCGCCTCTTTTCGCCTGTTCTCCGGCCGGCAGCCTTTGCGTGGCGCATCGGCCGGGTTCGTGCCGCATACGGCCCTGGTCCATGCCGATGGTGGCACGCCGGATTTGCAGGGCTTGCTGCAGGAACTGAGCGCGCGTACAGCGACCGGCTACCTGTTCGGCGGACTATCGTCGGCGCGCAACCGCCAGGTTCACCTGGCCGATGGCGTATTGACGGGCGGTCTGTCCGGCGTCGCCTTCGGTCCCGATGTCGATCTCATTTCGCGGGTAACGCAAGGCTGCCAGCCGATCGGACCCGTGCGCCACGTCACCAATGCCGAGGGCAACTTGGTCCTCAGCCTGGATGGCAGGCCCGCGCTCGATTGCGTGATGAGCGATCTCGCGCTGGACGACAACGCGCCGGATGAGGAGTTGATCGAAGCCCTGTCGGGAACGCTGGTGGGCTTGAGCAGCGGACTCGAAGACATGCCGACCCACCCTGGGCAATTCGGCGCAGAAACGGTCGTGCGGCATCTGCTGAGCGTCGATAGGGAACACCGGGTTCTGGGCATCGCCGATCAGGTCGAACCCGGCATGCGTTTGGCGTTTTGCAGCCGCAACGCAAAGTCCGCGGGCCGTGATCTGGTGCGTATTGCCACCGAAATTCGCGACGATCTGGAAAGCGGCGCCGCGCGGCAAATGGCTGGCGCGATCTACGTCAGCTGTTCGGGACGCGGCGGCCCGCACTTCGGAGCGCGGCATGCCGAGTTGCAGATCGTACGCCATGCCCTAGGGAGCGTGCCGCTGGCCGGTTTCTTTGCTGGCGGCGAAGTTGCCCGAAATCACCTCTACGGTTACACCGGCGTATTGACGGTGTTCGCAACGCCCGCCTGACCCTGCGGCTGCGGACCGCAGCTACTG
>JBAYVG010000136.1:0-5170 GCA_041674785.1 Rhodocyclaceae bacterium | reverse complement strand
CGTATCCGCACGGACCTTGACCGGCCCGCCAAGAAACTGCCCGGTGATATCGCGAACGGTGATTCCGGCGTCGGTAAATTGCAGCAGCCCCTTGACCGAAGTCATCGGCGGCAGTGCCGGATCGACGGTCACCTGGTTGTCGATGAAACGGTAATCCCCCTGAACGGTGGCGTCCTCGGTCTTCGCCAGAGGGATCTTCAAGGTCAGATCGAGCGCACCATTGCCCACCGCACTCATTTCCGAAGTCGCGTGTTCAAGCGACTCGCTGACCGGACTGGTGTTGATATAGCGGAAGAAATCGGCGGTCGGCCCCTCGACCTTGCCGCGCACCGTCAGCAGCGGGTTGGCAGCATCGAAATCATCGATTTCGGCAACGGTGCTACTGATCCGCGTACCGAAGAGCGCCGCGCGCTGCGCATCAACGCGCATGCCGGCACCAGCAAAACGCAGTGTGCCATCAATGTGCTCGATCACCGGCCAGCCGGGGGCGTAATCGAGAGAAACGTCGTGCGCCTTGGCCGTCACCAGGAATGTTCCTGAGCCATCCAGGAAGGGGAAGCGGGCGAGATCACCCTTCAGTGTCAGCTTGGCCTCGCTGGCGTTGCCACTGGTAATGCCGCGCCGCAACCACGCGCGCGTTTCCGCCCCAACCGCATGCGGCATGTAACGCCAGACGACGTCGCCCCGCGCACGCGTCAGGGCTGCCGTCAGATCGATCGTTCCCGGCCCGTCACCACTCAGGCGATAGCTTCCGCGTGCGGACCCTGCTGCGTCATGTCCGGCAAACTGTATTTTGTCGAGATCGATATCGACCTTGCTGCCATCGATTTTCCAGTTGGCCTGCGCCGACAGCGTATCGAAGGTCAGACGCGGTTCCGGGAACACGCTCGGCAGATCGACCCCGGAGCGCAGCGAATTGAGGGACACGCTCCCGCCCTTTTCGTTGGCGTCAAGGTTTCCGGAAATGCCGAAGAAACCGGGGAAATAGCCCTGCGCGCGCAAACCGAGATCGGCAAAGCGGGCTCGCAGGGCGTAAGTGCTCAGCTGTTCGGCATTGCCTGCAAACGACAGGCGCAGATCTGCGATTTCGCCGGTCGGTGCGTAGTCTTGGAGCAGTTTTCGACTGTTGGCATCGAGGGGAAGATAGGCCGCAAGATGGGACAGGCGCTGCAGGTTGACACTGCTCGCGGTGCCGCTGCCGCGAATCGCCCCGCGCTCCCCTGCCGCCTGCCAGTCGAAGCTGAAATCCGTCGGCGGCACCCGCGTTCCATCCTCCAGCCCCAGACTCAAGCCCTTGGCGGAGGCGGCAAAGCCGTCCGCCTGCAGACGCCCGCCGAGCCGGCCATTGAGCGAAGTCAGGCGCAGTTCCGGCAGATTCTTCGCCAGGCGGAGCTGCACCTCACTCAAGGCTAGGTCGGTGGTCAGATCCAGCAGATGCCCCTCCTCGACCGACAGCCAGGCCCGCATCGCCCCCTTGCCCTTCGGCAAGGCAACCGGGTAATCAAGCCAGCGATGCCAGCCAGCGAGATCGACATAGTCCAGTTCAGCGAAAAGCTTGCCTTCCCAGGCGTCCAGCCCGGCCAGATCGTCGCCACTCAGATCACCCCGGATATCAATGCGTGAGGCCAACTCCGGCGGTGGCAGCGCAGTCAAGCCGAAGCGGTGATGCCGGCCATCGTTGTCGAGCGCCAGATTAAGGTCTTCGAGGATCAGTGGCGGCGCCTGACGCAGCTCGTCTTCCCAGACCAGCGTGGCACCGTTGATGCGGATACGCTTCTGCGCCAGAACCCAGTCCGCCGCATTGGCATCGCTTTCGCCTTCACTGATTGGAATGCCGGCGATCAGCAAACCGCCTTTCGCGTCGCGGCGAATATGCAACACCGGCTCGTCGATTGCCAGCAACGACAGCCGGAGCTGGCGCCGGGCCAGAGAAGACCAGTTGAGGATGGCTTCGATACGGGAGAAAGCCAGCGCCGGCCGGCCTTCGGTATCGGCTACGGTGACCTCCGAAAGCGTCAGATCGGGCTGCAGCCCGTCCCACGCCGCCGTAATACCGCCAATCCGTACCGGCAAGCCGAGCGCCCGGCTCGCCATCTGCTCGATATCACCACGATAAAGCTCGATATTCGGCAGGACGGAGTAGCGCAGGGTCAGAATCAGGCCGGCAAAGGCGAAATAGGCCAGCAGCAGGAGCCAGCCAGCGGTTCTCCAGACGCGCCGCGCCAAAGGATGAACGATGAAGGGCAGCAGGCCGTGTAGCCGATGGTAGAGCGCGGGGCGAAGCGTGCGCATTTCGCTGCGCAACTCGGCGCGCAACTCGGCGCCCAAATCGGCGCCTGACTCGGCGTGGCGGGGTTCGTTCATCGTCAGCAGGTGCTTTGCCAAATGGCGAGCAGGATCACTAGAATGGCGGGGTATCGAGTAAACCCCCATTGTACCGGCTTTGGGCCGCCACCCCGCCACTGACAGACAGCGACCCTGGCCGACACAATTCAGGCACAACCGCCCTCGTACCGACATGAGAAACCCATGAGCATTGACCGCAGCCCCGAAACGAACTTCCCCACCGCGTGGCAGCCGGCGCTCAAGCACAGCCACTTTCTGCGCCATTTGCTCGGCAGCCGCCCTGCCATTGCCGCCTGGCTGGAAGCCAACGCCGACGCCCCGGTCACCGCAGCGACGATGCAGGCCTTTCTGGAAACAGCCGCAGCGCAGGACGACGGCGAACTCAAGGGCGTGCTGCGCAATCTTCGGCAACGCACCATGGCGGCACTGATCGTGCGCGACCTGACCGGGCAGGCGAACCTCGCCGAAGTGGTCGAAACCATGACAGCACTGGCCGACACCACCACCAACTTCGCCCTTGACTTCATCCACCGCCAGCTTGCGGCACAGTATGGCGAGCCGCTCGACGCCAGCGGCCTGCCGCAGCGGCTGATGATTGTCGGCATGGGCAAGCTGGGCGGGCGCGAGCTGAATGTCTCGTCCGATGTCGATTACATCTTCATCTATCCCGAGGAAGGCGAAACCGCAGGCGTGCAAACAGAGAAATCGCGCATCGACAACTACGATTTCTTCAACCGCCTTGGTAAACGTCTGATCAGCGCCCTCGGCGAAGCCACCGAGGACGGCCAGGTGTTCCGCGTCGACATGCGCCTGCGCCCCAATGGTGATTCCGGCCCGCTGGTCTGTTCCCTCGACTCGCTGGAGAACTACTTCATCACCCAGGGCCGGGAGTGGGAACGCTACGCCTGGATCAAGGCGCGCGTGATGAACGAGGGCGACAACCTGCAACCGGCATGGAAGACTGCGCTGGAAAAGATTACCCGCCCCTTCATTTTCCGCAAGTACCTCGATTTCGGTGCCATCAATGCCATGCGCGATCTGCATGCACAGATCCGCCGCGAGGTGGCCAGGAAAGACATGGCCGATCATATCAAGCTCGGCCCCGGTGGCATTCGCGAGATCGAATTCATCGCCCAGGTTTTCCAGCTCATTCGCGGCGGCCGCGATTCAGCATTGCAGATCCGGCCGACGCTGAAGGTACTCGACCTGCTGGCCGCGCGTCAGTTGCTGCCGCAGGAAACCCGCGACGAACTGACCGCCGCCTACGACTTCCTGCGCCGCCTGGAGCACCGGCTGCAATACGTCGACGATGCCCAGACCCACATGCTGCCTGAAGACGCCGAGGCCCGCGCCCCAATTGCCGAAAGCATGGGGTATCCCGACTGGACTGCTCTGCTGGCCGCCCTCGACACCCTTCGCGAAAATGTGTCCCGACACTTCGGGCTGGTCTTCTCCGACCCGGAAGCTGGCATCCACCCACTCGCCGGCCTCTGGCTGGGTCAGTGCGGCAGCGAAAGCTGCCACGACCAGCTCGGCGAACTGGGCTTTTCCCGGCCGCAGGAGATCATTGAGCAACTCGATCGTTTTCGTGGCTCGTCGCGCTACGTTCAACTGCCAGCTGCCAACCGCGAGCGTCTGGATGCCGTCGGACCGCGCCTGATTCAGGCAGCCGCAGCCACCGCCACCCCCGACATCACCTTCACGCGCGCCCTCGGTTTCCTTGAAACCATCAGCCGTCGCGGCGC
The DNA here is from genome assembly GCA_041674785.1 of Rhodocyclaceae bacterium. Taxonomy (GTDB): domain Bacteria; phylum Pseudomonadota; class Gammaproteobacteria; order Burkholderiales; family Rhodocyclaceae; genus Proximibacter. Next base: position 1,079 of record JBAYVG010000136.1, on the reverse strand, counting down.
CTATCTGGCCCTGCTGCAGCAACATCCGCAGGCACTGTCAAAAGTCGCCGAGCTGGTGGGGGCGGCAACGTGGGCGGCCGAGTATCTGAACAAGCACCCTATCCTGCTCGACGAAATTCTCGACCCCCGCCTCTACGATATCGCCACCGACTGGTCGGCCTTCCGCGAATCGCTCGCGGCGCAGCTGGCTGAATACGAAGGCGACGCGGAACGGGAAATGGATATCCTGCGCGAAGCCCACCACGCTCAGGTCTTCCGCGTTCTCGCTCAGGATCTGGCAGGGCTGCAGACGCTGGAGCACATCTCCGACCACCTCACCGAACTCGCCGACATCGTCGTCCAGACTACGCTGAAACTGGTCTGGCCAAAGATTCGCCAGCGCCATTGCGACACGCCAAAATTTGCCGTCATCGGCTACGGCAAGATGGGCGGCAAGGAACTCGGCTACGGCTCCGACCTCGACATCGTCTTTCTGTACGACGACGCCGACCAGAGCGCGCAGGAAAACTACACGCGGCTGGCCCAGCGCACCAACACCTGGCTCTCCAGCCAGACCTCCGCCGGCATTCTCTTTGAAACCGACCTGCGCCTGCGCCCGAACGGCGACTCCGGCCTGCTCGCCAGCACCGTCGAAGCCTTCCGCGACTACGAGTTGAACCATGCCTGGATCTGGGAACATCAGGCACTGACGCGCGCCCGCTTCGTCGCCGGCGACCCGGCCGTCGGCCAGCGCTTCGAAGCCATCCGCGAAGAAATCCTGATGCTGCCGCGCGATCCGGCAAAGCTGAAGGAAGAAGTCCTGGCCATGCGCCAGCGCATGCTCGACGCCCATGCCTCAAAGAGCGAGACCACCTTCGACCTCAAGCAGGATCCGGGCGGCATCATCGATGTCGAATTCATCGTCCAGTATTTGATACTCGGCCATGCCCACGCCCACCGGGAGCTGACCAAGAACCTTGGCAATATCGCCCTGCTCGGCCTGGCCGCCGACCTCGGTCTGATTGCACATGAGCTGGCTGACCCGGTACGCAACGCCTATCGCGAGTATCGCCGCATGCAGCACGCGGCCCGCCTGAGCG
>JBAYVG010000135.1:0-5240 GCA_041674785.1 Rhodocyclaceae bacterium | reverse complement strand
GGCTGATCGTCAAGGAAACCGCCGAGCCGTTGAAATAGCAGGAAGAGGGAAACAAAAAAGCCGGCCTGAATGGCCGGCTTTTTTTATTGAATTCGGGTGGCGGAGAGGGTGGGATTCGAACCCCCTCGGCGTCCAATCCTGTCGCATGGGGTCCAGTCGAATCAACAAGTTGCATTTTTCGATGCGACACATAACGACTGATTTTCCCTAAAATGTCCCGAAAAATGCCCCGGACACCAAACATCGATTGAAAACAATCAAAACTATCCATGTCACTCACCCAGACCCAATTGTTGTCACTCTCGCTCGATGAAATGACCGACACGACGCGCAGCCCAATCCCCCGTCAGAACCCGCAGCTCAATATCTTTCAGGCGCAGGCGAGCCGTTGTTGAAGACGGCAAATAATGATCCGGATTTCCGGCAATCAAAGCCGATCAAAATTCCGGCATAAAACGCCCGAAGTAAATAAATTTCCGGCAATTCATGCACAAGCATTTCTAAACCACCGCATTGTCGAAGCGCCCTTCTGCAGGGCGCATTTCGCTCCGTTTTAACGAAGTCGATTTTTATAGATGTGGAACGCCGTGCTGCGGAGACTGACTTTTACGTAAGCGCTCTATTGACACCGCTCTTGACGTTTGCGGCGGCGAAGAAGTGATCGGCTGTGGTATCAGCGGCCGGTCGTCAGGCGCCAGGGCAGCAGCGCCTCGAAGTCGTCGGCCGATTGGGCGGTGGGGAGCTTGCGGAAGAGGCTAACGAGGTAGGCATAGGAATCGATGCCGTTGGCCTTGCAGGTTTCGACGAGCGAGTAGAGGTTGGCGCTGGCATGGGCGCCGGCCACGGTATCGGCGAACAACCAGTTGCGGCGGCCGACGACGAACGGGCGGATGGCGTTCTCGCACAGATTGTTGTCGATGGGCCAAGCGCCATTCTCGACATAGCGGACGAGCTTCGGCCATTGCGCGGATAGATAGTGCAGCGCCTTGCCCAGCAGGCTGCCGGGAACCACGGCGTGCAGGTGCTTGAGCAGCATCTGCTCGATCCTTGCCAGGATCGGCCGCGACCTCTCCTCCCGCAGCCGCTGCCGTTGCGCGGCCGGTTTGTCCTTTGCCTGGGACTCCACGGCATACAGCTCGCGATGGCCGCGATGAACCGTGTCGCCAACTGGTCCGGGCCACGGGCGGCCTTCGGAAGCACCGCTTCGGCCTCGACGAAGTAGCGGCGGCAATGCGCCCAGCAGCCCAAGTGCGTCAGCCCGTTGGCCTCGGCGATCCCGCCATAGACCTCGTAGCCGTCGCTCATCAATGCGCCCCCGGGCCTGATGCCGGCAAACAGGGCCTCGGCATGGCTCGCGCCTCGTCCTGGCGCATAGCCGAACAGCCGAATCGGCGGGCCGCTGCCGCTGGTCTGCGCCCAGAGGTAGCTCTTCGTCTGCGCTGCCCGCCCCGGCTCCTTCAGCACCTGGATGATCGTCTCGTCGGCGTGGATCAGCCCGGCATCGAGCAGGTGATCGCGCAGCAGGTTGATGATCGGCTGCACCGCTTCGCCCAGCCGGACGATGCTCGCCGCCAGGGTGCTGCGCGACAGCTCGCCGCCGAAACGGGACAGGAGTGCCGCCTGCCGGTAGAGCGGCAGGGCGTCCATGTACTTCGAAGTCACCACCCAGGCCAGGGCGGACTCGGTGAGCAGCCCCTTGGGGATGATCCGTGCCGGCGCCGGCCTCACCCGGATGCTCTCATCGCAGCACGGGCAGGCGTATTTCACGCGCTGGTGCTGGATCACCCGCACCTGCTGCGGAATGATGTCGAGCTGCTCGGCTATCTCGACGCCGATCTCGACGAGCACCGCGCCGTCGTGGGCGCAGACCCGCTCCGCCTCAGGCAGTTCATGGCGGACGATCTCGCGCGGCAGTGCCGGATCGAGCGGTTTGCGCCCGCGCTTCTTACGCGTGTGCGGCAGAATCCCGCTCTCCGGCAGCGACTCTTCGGCGGCCGGCGTCCCGGCCGGCGCCAGGGCTTCGGCTTCGTTGAAGAACAGATCCTTCTGCTCGGTTCCGCGTGCTTCCGATTTGGCGTCGAACAGCTTGCGCAGGAAGGCGTTGAGCTTCTCCTGCAGCAGGTCGCGCTCTACGGTGACGGTCTTTAACCGGCGGTTCAGTGATTCGCGTTCGGCAACGAGCGCTTGGTATTCCTCGGTGGTCAGGGTGATCGTCGCCATGTCCCGGATTAGACCAAGGGCATGGCGAGCGGTTCACCCCGCCTGCAAATATTTGCACTCCGGATGCGGCTGCATCGCCGCCAGGTCGATGCCCGCCAACAACCAGTGCAGCTGCTCCACGCTCAGCGTGACGACCTCGGCGTCCCGCGGCCACTTGAACCGGTCGGCTTCCAACCGCTTGATCATCAGCCAGAAGCCGGTGCGCTCCCACAGCAGGATCTTGATCCGGTCGCGCCGCCGGTTGCTGAAGACGAACAGGGCCGGCGCGAAGGGGTTCAGCCCGAGTGCCTGCTCGACCAGCAACGCCAGGCCGTTGATGGCCTTGCGCCCGTCCACCGGCTCGCGGTGCACATACACCTTCAGCGCCGGGTCGAAGCGGAACATGGCAGTCCTGCCAGGCAGGCGAGGATGCGCGCCAGCGCGGCCGCGTCGAGGCCATTCAGATCGAGCACGATGCCATTGGGCAGGGCGGCACACAGCCCTGTGCGCGCCTGCGGCGCCGGCCGTGCCGTTACCAACGGCACAAAGGCGGCAAGGGCCGCACTCGGCTCAGCGCGCGTTTCGCGCTGCTTGCGATATCGGCCAATCCAGGTGCGCAGCAGATTGGCGTTCACACCGTGCCGCAGCGCCAGCCGAGCCACGGAAACCCCAGGCTGCAGGCAGGCTTCCACCAGTTCTCGTTTCGCTTGCGGATCGTAGCAGTTGCGCCCGTCCCGCTTCCGGCCCACAACCAATGGCCTGGCCAACTCCGTCGTGCTCTCTGTCATAGGTGTCCACGTTGATGTACGTGGACACCATCTTCCGCAACCGCCTACCTCAGTGCCAGACGCCGTCAATAGAGCGCTTACACTTTTACGGCAAGCGTGAGAATTAAAATCAGCCTGGCCCGTTTGATTTTCAGCAGCTACCCGCGCAAGGCGAGTGGATGGGGTCATTGCATTTCTTTACCCGCAATCCATACACCACACGGAGCAAATGGAGCGTGCTCGCTCACCAGAAGGTCGAAGGAAACTGCGGCCTTGATTGCTAGCAACTCGTCATCAACGAGCCCCCCGGTGTTCAGGCCTAAAGACATCTGGTTGCACATGCCGGCGAACTCTGTTTTGGTCCAATCAAAGCTGTAAAAACCGCTGGACTGAGTTCTGGCATCAACAACGTCATAGCCGAGAAACTTCCAACTCCCACTAGCTGCTAACAGCTCGATCGGAAGCGGAACTATTCCAAATGTTGAGGCCAACGTGCTGACCAAGACTACCGGTAGGTCAAATGCAACCAGTACGGAATACTGTGGTGGCTGCACAGCGTAAATCTTTTCGAGAGGCCCATCGAACAGATTGAACCCGTTTTCCTCCAGCAGAGAATCCCCGATGGCTTGGCGTGGCCACACTTGATTGTCGATAGTCGCAGGAAACGTTCCCTGATCTTGCATCCATACCCGATAGTCGAAGCCGACTATGCATCTCGGATATCCCGCTATCAGCGAACCAGCAGACCACTTAGCCATCACGAGCCTCTACCCGTGAAATTCGGATACGACGAACATGGACTCATCCCCGCAGGAGGAGTTCCAAAAACACCAACGCCCACCTTGCCGCCACGATATCGCCAGAAGCACGTTCCATCAGATTTTTTCTGCATTTGGTAGACGTGGAAGTGAGGACCCAGCCCAGCATGAGGCTTACCGTAATCCGGCCCCTCATAGCACTGCGTACCCTCTGGCGGATCACATGGTTGATCGTCAGGACAGATTTTCTGCGCAAGCTGCTTGAGCATTTGCGTCAATTGCCGCGCCAACTGCTGCTGCGCTTGCGCCGAAGGATTCGGAATCCCTATCGGAGGCCTTGCTGATCCGCCGCCTAACGGGTCATCGCTACTTAGACCCAGCGGATCAATCTTCATCGTCGGCGCATTTTCGACGTAGGTGTAGAGCGACATGCTGCCGCCTTCAAGCCCCACTGGATCGGGCTGGCAGTACCTTCCAGTCAGCGGATCGTAGCAATCCCTGAAGTAGTTGTAATGGGTGTTGACCTCTTTGTCGTAATACTGCCCCGGGAACCTCAGGTTGAGCGTGAATGGAGTGCCGTCCCCATCCGGGTCTTCCTCCACCGGGCTGTTGCCAAAGGACTCCGTCGTCGGGTCATTGCGCCAGACGATGCGGTTCTGCTCATCGGTCACCAGCCGCGGCGTGTTCAGGTGATCCGTGTGCAGGTAGAAGACCCCGGCCTGGGCATTGGCCACGCCGATGGTGATCGGCGCGGTGGAGGTCTCCGCCCCCAGCGCGTCGGTGGCTCTTGCCGTGATCTGGTAGCTGCCCGCCGTCACGTTCTCCCAGGTACTGGCATAGGGCGGGTTTAACACCGTGGCGATCAAGCTGCCGTTCTGGAAGAACTCCACCTTGGCCAGTGCGTTGTCCGGGTCGGTCGCTTCGGCCGCGAGCTGGATCGTCGCCGGGGCATTAAAGCTCTGGCCAGCCGTGGGGCTGGTGAGGCTCACGGCGGGCGCCTGGTTGGCCAGCACGGTGACGGTGCGGATTGCGGAAGTCGTGCTCGCGCCCTGCTCGTCCGTGGCACGGGCCGTGAGCTGGTAGCTGCCCGGGGTGGCGACACTCCAGGCCAGGGTGTAGGGCCGGGTCGTGCTCGATCCGATCGGGCTGCCGTTGGCGAGGAACTCGACGCTGGCGACCGTACCGTTGGCTTCCGGCGCGGCGGCATTCGCCGTCACGGTGACGGTGGCCGGGGCGATGAAGGCGGCGTTGTTGGCCGGCGCGGTGAGGCTCACCGTGGGCGGCAGGTTGGTCTCGCTCAGGGTCACGGTGCGCGCGGCACTCGTCGTCTGCGCGCCCAGGCTGTCGGTGGCACGGGCGGTGAGCGTGTGCGTGCCCAATGGCGGGCTGGCCCAGACGATGCTCCAGGGGCTAGCCGTGGCGCTGCCGATCGGATTGCCGTTGGCGAAGAACTCGACCAGCGTCACCGGGGTGTTGGCCTCGGGGCCCGTGGCGCTGGCCGTCACGGTGAGGCTCG
>JBAYVG010000134.1:0-5255 GCA_041674785.1 Rhodocyclaceae bacterium | reverse complement strand
TTGCCTTACTGATACTTGTGGGTTGGCTTTCACAAGGTTGGCAGCATGGTAAAAGCAACCTTTGCCACGGCCAGCCGTCTGCCTCCCACTATGGAGCGGCAATCTGGTTTGCTTTTTCGATGCTGATTACGGAACGGAGATCAAAGCTGTGGCCGTGGATGAAGTCACCGGGGCGAAGATCGGAACGCGTTCGATACGCACGGTGATGCCGGATGAAAGCTGACTGATGATTTGACAGGCCAGATGGCCGTCAAAAGCAATTGATGTGTTTTCCCGATTGCGAAGGGGCGCTGGTTTTCGCCTGCATTTCAGCCGTTTTGGTAATCACGATTGGTAAAGGGGGGGAAGTACGGACTAGCCGGGTGAAGAAGACACTGGTCGAGTCTGGATGTCGGATTTCGGCTTGGTTGCGGCCCGATACTTGACGACTGGTCAACGGCCAAATTGGCCGATTTGCTGGAGTAGATCATCCAGCAAGTTTCGTAGTCCAGCAGACGTTCTGCTGGCGGCTTTCAAGAACAGTTGAGAGCCTTTTGATGGCCGCTTGCGGTCAGAAACGACTTGTCCAAGGCGACGATCTTCCGTGATCAGCTGACACCGGCTCAGGCGGTCAATCCAGTCGATATTGCGCAGTGGTGACGCCGTTTTCTGTATTCACGTATCATCCAGCGTCAATCTCCTGACCCGATCTGCCGATAACGATGGCCGTAGAAACCGAGCTCAAGTTAAGCCTGCCTGGCACCGCCCTTACGCGGCTGCGCCGGCATACGCTGTTGGCTGCGGTGAAGCCGCAGCGCCAGCACCTTGAAAACACCTATTACGACACCGACGATCTGGCGCTGACACGTGCCCGGCTTGCGGTACGCCACCGGCGCACGGCCTGGGGCTGGCTGCTGACGGTGAAGAGCGCCGAGCCAGCAGCGGGCGGCCTGGCGCAGCGCAGTGAGTGGGAAGCGCCGAGCCAGCCGGGCGTCTTCGATTTTTCGCATGTCGACAGCAAGCCCCTGCGCAAGACACTGGAAAAGCTGAAGCCACGCCTGCAGGCAGCGTTCACCACCGATTTCCTGCGCACCACCTGGATGCTTGAACCGGCCCCCGGAACACGCATCGAAGTCGCGCTTGATCGCGGCAGGGTGCTTTGTGGCGATCACGAAGATGCCATTTGCGAGCTGGAACTGGAACTGATTGACGGCGTGCCCATGGCGCTCTTCGATCTGGCGCTGGCCTTGCAGCAGGATCTGCCATTGCGTCCGGCCGTGGAGAGCAAAGCTGAGCGCGGTTATCGACTTTTCCTGCAGCAAACGCCTGCCCCGGCGCGTGCCGGAAAAACGCTGGTGACAAAAAAACTGTCGCCGGAGCAGGCCTTTTCGGTCATTGCGCTGGATTGCATTGAACAGTTGCAGCGCAACGAGGCCGGCGCGCGTGCTGGCGACGATCCGGAGTTCGTGCATCAGGCACGCATCGCCATCCGCCGCCTGCGTTCGGCGCTGCATCTGTGGGCGCCGGTATTGCCCACCGATTTTCTGGCCAACTACCGGACAGCGTGGCAGGAACTGGCACAGCGCCTTGGCGATGCCCGTAACCGCGATGTGTTTGTCACCGAAACGCTGCCGCCGCTGTGCGAAGGTTTTCCCACTCATCCGGTCTTGCAGCGTTTGAGCCGTCAGGCTAGCCGGCTGCGCGAGAAGGCCCAGCATGAAGTGCGGAGTGCCTTTGAGTGTCCGGGCTTTCCTCGCCTGGTGCTGGGCTTTACTGCGGCTGTTCACTCCCTGCCGGCGGCACCGCTGCCGGGCATGCTGCCTGCATTCGCTGACCGCCGCTTGCGCCGCTTTGCCCGTGAGGTGGTCCGTCGTGCAGAGGCCACGCGCGGTGACCCGCAGGCCCACCACGCACTGCGCATTGCCTTCAAGCGCCTGCGCTATGCGCTGGAGTTTCTGGCGCCGCTTTATCCCGCCAAGCCCCTGCGTCGTTACCTTAATGCGGCGACCGAGTTGCAGGAATTGCTGGGGGCGATGAACGACATTGCGGTGGCCGAAGCGCTCATTGCCGAACATCCTCGCCTGGCAAGTGACACCTTGATCCGTGGCTGGTTTGGCGGGCGACAGGAACTGCTGCACAAGCAGCTACCGCACGCGCTGAAAATTTTTCTCGCCGCACCACCGCCCTGGCAGAAAAAAGGCAGCAAGCGGGGCAAATAAGGCGCCGCGTCGGCGCCCCCGGATCATCCGCGTACCAGATGCAGGCCGAAGTGGTGGCGGATGAAGGCCTGGAATTTTTCGACGCCGCCGAGTGCGATCTTCAGCCGCCCCTGTTCCATCACGTTCAGCTGGTCGAGGCGGATGTAGTTGTCGGGTTCGCGGCCGGCGCGGATGTCTTCAACCTGGCCTCGCAGGCGCATCTGCACAAGATACTCGAAGCTTTCCTCGAGGTCTGCTGCTTCACTCTCGCGCATTGTGCCGGCTGCCCGCAGGGCGTCCAGGCGTTGTGAGGTGCTGCCTTCGAGCTGCTTGCTCTGGATGGCCAGCGCCTTGATGCCGTCGGTGACGGCGAAGATGCCGGCCTTCTTGATATCGAGTTCGCCGGAGTGCTCGCCGCTGCTTTCCCCCTTGATCTTGCCGAACCAGCCCAGCGGCGGCGTGAAGCGCAGGCCGCCTTCCACCATGCGCAGCAGGAAGAGATTGTTGGCATCCGACTGGCCGTAGATCTGCTGCTTGAGCGCCTGTTCAAAGCGCGGATGGCCGTGCACCGTGCGCAGGTCGATGAATGTGCTGCAGGCGAGAATGTTTTCCGGTATCGGCGTCGCCATCCATCGGCCGATCTGTGCCTGCCACTCGCCCAGGCTGCGCCGCCAGGCCGGGTTCTTGGCCATGATGCCGCCGGGGCAGGGGGGTACGCCGATGGCGATGAGGCCGTCGATCAGCGCCTGCGAAAACTCCTCGATGCGTTTGACCTGGGCCGGGCTGAGATCGTCGGCGTAGACGATGGCGTTGTCCTGGTCGGTGGCCAGGGTCTGCTCGCCGCGACCTTCGCTGCCCAGGACGAGGAAAGCGTAGCTGTCTTCCGCAACGTCGTCGAACCACTCGGCGCGCAGCAGGCCGATCAGGCGCAGCACGATCTGGTCGTTGAGGTGGGCGATCAGGCGGACCAGATCGCGGATGCCGATGCCGGTGCCGGAAAGGTGCAGCACCAGGGCCTGGATGCGCGCGTGCAGCGGCTTGAGATCCTCCAGGGTTTTCGCCTTCTCGATGTCGAGCACCAGTTGATGCGGTGAGTGCGCCTGCAGGCGGAGGATGTCGGTATCGGTAATGATGCCGGCCAGATTGCCGCGCGCGTCTACGACGCCGAGACGGTGGATCTTCTGTTTCGACATGCGATAGAGCGCCTGGTAGAGCTGGTCGTCTTCACTGACCGTCGATAGCGGCGCGTTCATGATGTCGCGCACCTTCAGCTGGTCGGGGCAGATGCCGGCGGCGACGACCTTGTTACGCAGGTCACGGTCGGTGAAGATGCCGGTCGGTTGGCCGTTTTCGACGACGACAACGCTGGAAATGTTCTTTTCACGCATCAATCCGACAATGCCGATCAGCTCGTCGTCGGGGCCACAGGTTACGACGCTGCGGGCACAGAAATCCCTGACGGGGCGGAAAAACTGGTTGTCTTCGCTCATTGTGGCGGCCTCGATGCGGTTATGAATATCAGGTATTCATGATTTTCTGCCCGCTACCGGTGAAAGACAAGGGAAGCGCTGATCGAGTCAGTCACACCGGCGAAAGCGGGTGTCCAGTTCGTTGAATTTTCTGGTTTTGCGCTTCCCAAGGTCGAACTCTTGGGGATGTCGGAATGAGGGATTCCGCTTTGATCAGCATCTCCCAAGCGTCATGAACCGCAGCAAGGGGGGCGAATCAAGGTCGAATCAGCGCCGGATCAGATTCCAGATTGTTTCCACCCCGCCGATGACGAGGTCGGTGATATCGGATTCCAGCACCGATTTCGGGCGCTCCCTGGCCGCCTGGGATTTTAAGCGTTCGTTGGCCAGGAGCGCATCGGCAAAGGTGTGCGGGTCGGTTTTTTCCTGCCGCTGAGCCTTTTGCGTGAAATCCGACAGCGCGTTCTGGATGGCGTCCGGGTCAAGAATGACGATCGGTGAGCGGCAATGCCCGCAGACATTGTCGCGGCGGATATCGACGGATGCGCCGCAGCCGGAGCAGCGGATGATCTGCACCTCGCGCGCCATGGCCGCGATCTCGGCGCCGTTCAGTTGGCGGACAAAGCCCTTTTCCTGCATGAAGGCCGAGAAGGAATTGAAGCGGCCATGTTTCTGCGGGCAGCGGTGGTAGGCAAAGTGGCCGTTACGGGTACGGTCGAGGCCGTGCAGCAGCCGCTCGTTGCAGCGCGGGCACTGCAACGCATCGCGCCAGGGCTGGCGCAATTCGTCGTGATGCTCGTGCAGCAGGCGGAACAGTTCAAGGATGCCGGCCGGTGCGAGCTGCGCACTCTCGAAATCGTCAAACCAGATCCCCTGACAAGGAAAACAGATATCGAGGGTGATCTCGCCATGCAGCTGGCGCTTGAAGTGGTGGACTTCCATCGGCGCACGGCAGGCCGGGCAGGGCGCCCCGCTGGCAACTGGCTTTCTGGTCGGGGGCGGCGTCTGCTTCGGCACTGTCATCGTCGCTGCTGGTTGCGCTCAGTGATGGGCGTTGTCATCCAGATGGATGACGTCATCGTGGGCCCGCTGGTTGGCTTCATGCAGGCGTTTGACGAGATACATGGCACCGCTGACAAAGAGTCCGAACAGGGTAATCACCCAGTGGATCGACACATCGCAGCGCATCATCACGTAGTAGAGGCCGGTCATCACCAGGATCGACAGGTTCTCGTTGAAGTTCTGCACGGCAATCGAGTGGCCGGCACCCATCAGCATGTGGCCGCGGTGCTGCAGCAGTGCGTTCATCGGCACCACGAAGAACCCGGCGCAGGCCCCGATCAGTACCAGCAGCGGCACGGCCAGCCACAGGTTGCTGACCAGAACCATCAGCGGTACCAGCAGACCCATGGCGATGCCCAGCGGAATCACCCGCACCGACCCGCGCAGCGTGATGCGGCGCGCGGCCATGATGGCACCTATGGCGATGCCGACGGCAACCACACCCTGAAGTTTGGATGCCTGCGACAGCCCCATGCCGAGTGCGCGGTCGGCCCAGTCGATCACGATGAACTGCAGCGTCGCGCCGGCACCCCAGAAAAGCGTGGTG
>JBAYVG010000133.1:0-5362 GCA_041674785.1 Rhodocyclaceae bacterium | reverse complement strand
GGCACAGCCACCGCCGATGCAGGTGGCTCCGAGCACTTGCTGATCACCTCGCCGGCCAAGCAGGCGGACAGGCGGCAGCGAGACCCGCGAGAGCGATACCCCTGCTGTCATGCGCGTGCCCCCAGGCCGCCGTCGACGATGCCACTCTGATCTTCCGGGCGGATATTCATTTGCCGTTTCTTGCGCGCCATCCAGGCGACACGCGGACTGAAGGCGCAGGCGATGTAGTAGATGGCCTTGAACATGAAGACGCTGCGCCAGATCGGCGTCTTGCCGAAAATGTCGCCGGCCAGTACCGAGAGCAGCGCTTCCTTGACGCGGAAAATGTTCTTCGGGCCCATGAACATGTCGCGCATGATCGGGTTGGTGACGCGGTAGATGAACCAGGAAAATTCCTTCGGCCCGTGCTGCATCTTGCGGTCGAATTCGCGCAGCGCTTCGGCCGCCATGGCCGGCCTGGCCAGACAGGTGTCGATGGCCTCGGCGGCCATGAAGCCGCTGTTCATTGCCAGCAGCACGCCGGAGGAGAACACCGGGTCGATGAAGGCGTAGGCGTCGCCGAGCAGCACGTAGTTCGAACCATGGTTGCGCTCGGAGACATAGGAGAAGTTGCCGGTGGCTTCGACTTCGCTGACCAGCGTCGCTGTCTTGAGCCGTTCGGCCAGCGCCGGGCAGAGGGCAATGCCGTCCATGAGAAATTGCTGCAGGCTGCGTTCGCCCTTGGTCTTCATGAAGTGCGGCCAGGTCACCATGCCGATGCTGGTGACGTTGTCCATCATCGGGATGAACCAGAACCAGCCATAGTCGAACCAGAAGATGGTGATGTTGCCTGCGGCCTTGCCTTCGTGACGCTGGGCACTCTTGAAGTGACCATAGACCGCCGAGCTGTTGTGCCTGGGGTTGCGGTGCTTGATCTGGAAGCGGTTGGCGAGGAAGGTATCGCGACCTGACGCATCGACGACGAAGCGGGCACGCCAGGTGGATTCGCGGCCATCGTCATGCTGGGCCTGCACAACGGCGCTGTTGTCCGGCAGGAAGTCGATGCTTCTGGCCTTGCAGCCTTCGTGCACCTCGACCCCTTTCTTCTCGCTATTGCGGATGAGAATTTCGTCGAACTGCGAGCGCAGCACCTGATAGGCGTGCGGCATCGATTTGTCCCAGGCGTCGGCGAAATGGAAGGTCTGGTTGTGTTCATGCCACGGCGAGACGAACTCCGCCGACCATTTCTCCATGCCGATGGCTTTCACTTCCTCGGCGATGCCGAGGCGTTCGAACAGCGGCAGGTTGGCCGGCAGCAGCGATTCGCCGATGTGGAAGCGCGGGTGGTGCGCCTTTTCGAGGAGGACGACCTTGTAGCCTTTTTCGGCAAGCAACGGCGCAACGGAACAGCCGGCCGGGCCGCCGCCAATGACGATCACGTCGCAATCCATTGTCTGCGTTTCACTGGTCGCTGCATGTGCGGCGTGCGCTTCGTGCGCGCCATGTGCCAACTGCGCTGAGTGCATAGTCAAACCCCTCCCGGGCGTGCCGGACGATCCCGGTATGGCAGCGTTTCCATTTGTTTTTGCTGGGGAAATCGCCGCAGGAAAACCGGGGCAATTATACCGCCTGCGGGCCGCCGCCCTCCATTGCCGCTCCCTCGCAGGGGCTGGCCGTTGCTGCCAACCGGGGCCGCCGTGAAACCTTGATCGGCGACATGGCGGCAATGGCATCGGCCTGCAGTTCCGGGCTCAGCGCCGGGCAGAGGCCGACCGGCTGGCGTGGATGGCGGGCGAAATCGCGCCTGGCCCGCTCCAGCTGTTCCTTGTTGGCGCTGAAATAGCGGGCGGCGGCGATGGTCTGCGGCAGGTGCTTGAGGATGTGCCAGAGGCTCCAGCGGTGTTGCCACAGGCGTTTGGCGAAGCGGCGGCGATACCCCTTGCTGTCGTAGAAACGGCGCACGTGCCAGTTGTAGAGCGCGTCCATCTGCTCGCGCGATTCGAAACCTTCGGGCTTGTAGACAAAGTTCAGGCAGTTCATCAGCCGCCAGTCCTCGATGAAATCGCCAGTCCGGCCGGAGACGCACTCATCCCAGATCGGCGCGCCGTGCAGCGGGCTGAACTTGGTCATGTTCATTTCGTCGAGGTCGAGCGAGAGGATGAAGTCGCTGGTCACGCGAATCGTTTCCGGCGTCTCGCCGGGCATGCCGAAGATGAACAGGCCCTTGGCGCGCAGGCCGGCGGCGTGGATCTGCTCGACTGTCTTCTTTACCGCGTCGAGCGTGACGCCGGCCTTGTGCCGCGCCATCATCTCCGGGTCGGCTGACTCGATGCCCATCGACACCATCAGCGCGCCGGCCTGCTTGAGCTTGGCCAGCATCTCGTCGGAGGTATGGCCAGTGCGGATGGCGCAGTTGAACTGCATGCCCAGCGGCTTTTCGATGAGTAGCTCGCACAGTTCATAGACCCGTTTCTTCTGCGCGGTGAACAGGTCGTCGTAGAAGTTGATGTGATGGACGCCGAAGTTGTCGCGCAGGTGCTTCATGTGGTCGTACACGTACTGCGCCGAGTTCACCTTGTAGAGTCGCTCGAACACCGTGCGATCACAAAACGAACAGGTGTAGGGGCAGCCGCGCGAGGTGATCATCGTTGCACCATGGCGCTTGGCATAGGCGAACAACGGCAGGTGGTAGGCGTGCGGAAAACCGGCCAGTTTTTCCCACGCCGGGAACGGCAGCTCATCGAGATCGAGGATACGGCTGCGGCGCGGGTTGGCGACAATGCGGCCGCCGTTGGCCTGATCTCGATAGATCAGATTGTCGACTTCCTGCGGGGGCTTGCCGTCGGCAAGATCGAGCATGGCGCCTTCGCCTTCGCCGATGACCAGATAGTCGATCTCGGGGAAGTGTTGGAGGATGGGTGCGCCGATCGACGAGACATGCACATTGCCGAAAACGATCCTGATTTCAGGTCGCCGCGCTTTCAGGAGGGCTGCTATTTCGACAGCGTCCATGAAGCCGGAGGTGGTAGCGGAGAAGCCGACCAGTTCCGGCTCGGTGGCCAGCACGATCTCGGCATTCTCTGCGAGGGTCGGCGGCGCATAGGGGCCGAGGCAGTCGTGCACCGCGGTGGGATGACCGTGCTTTTCCAGCCACGAGGCCAACTGGATGACCCCGATCGGCGCCATGCGGTTAGCCAGCACCGAGAAGTCGGGCTGGCCCGGTACAAAATTGAAGCCGGCAGGATGGACGAGGGTGATGCGCATGGCGGCTGCCGTTCTCGTCGAGTGAGTGGGCTACGCCGGCAACAGCCGGCGCTGTACGTCCAGCGCGCCGAGCGCAACACGCAAGCGTTTGCGCCGGGAGCTTTGCCCGCTGATCAGGACGACTGACTGACGCGAAATGTCGAGCATTTCGGCGACGAAGGCCACCAGCGACTCGTTCGCCCGCCCGTCGATTGGCGGTGCTGCCAGGCGCAGTTTGAGGGCATCGCCATGCTCACCGACGACTTCGGTGCGCTTGGCGCCTGGCTGCACATGCAGGGTCAGGATGCAGCCATCGCCATCGCTGGACAGCCAGACCGGCATCACAAAAGCAGCAGCAAGGCCTGCAGGATGACGATGGCGAGCAGCGGCGACAGGTCGATGTTGGCTACGGTCGGCACAAAGCGCTGCAGCGGACGCAGGAGCGGTTGCGTCAGCACGGCCAGTGGTCGGCTGAGCGGCGAATGAGGATTGACCCACGACAGGATGGCCTGCAGGAAGAGGGCGCCGATGAAGAACCAGATGGCCAGACGCAACGTTGCCAGCGCACCACGCCAGAGGATGAAGAAGGCCATCTGTGCCGCCTCGACACCGGCGGGGGTGAGACTCGTCAGAGAGATGATGAAAAGCAGCAGCAGGCACTGCAGCCACCATGCCGGCAGCAGGGTGGCCAGATCAAGGCCGAAAAATCCGGGGACGAAGCGGCGCATCGGCTTCACCACCCAGTCGGTCAGCTTGGCGACAAACTGGCCGGCCTGGTTGTTGAAGGGTACGCGGTTGAGCTGGAGGAAGAAGCGCGCGAGCAGCAGCAGGGTGAAGAAGTTGACTGCGGCTTCAATCAGATAAAACAGGGCATTCATCAAATTTCCTTTCAATCGCGACCAAGTTGCTCGCCGAGTTCGCGACCACGCGCATCGGCAGCACAGACCCCGGCAACGATGCCGTCAAGCACGCCGCACTCGTCCATTTTTTTCAGCGCCGCCTCGGTCGTGCCGCCCTTGGAGGTGACGCGCTCACGCAGCACGCTCGCCGGCTCGGGCGACTGGGCGGCCAGTTTTGCAGCGCCCAGCGTGGTCTCGATCGCCAGTTGCCGCGCTTGTTCGGGTGTGAAGCCGAGCGATTCGCCGGCTTTCTGCAAGGCTTCGATGAAGAGGAAAACGTAGGCCGGGCCGCTGCCGGAGACCGCCGTAACGGCATCCATGCGCGTCTCGTCATTGATCCAGACGGTACTGCCAACGGCCTGCAGCACCTGCTCGGCGTGCTGGCGTCCGCTCGCATCGACTTCGGGCAGCGCGCACAAGCCGGTGATTCCGGCGCCAATCAGCGCCGGTGTGTTGGGCATGGTACGTACCAGCTGGCGATGCCCGCCGAGCCAGCGCGACAGATCTTCCATGCGCAGTCCGGCGGCAATGCTGACGACCAGCTGCTTGCCAAGATGCGGCAGCATCGGCACTGTGGCCGTCTGCATCTGCTGCGGCTTGACTGCCAGGACGACAACGTCGCAAGCCATGGCGGCAGCGTCCGGTGCGGCGCAGGTACGCACGCCGTAGCTGGCAGAGAGGCGTTCGCGCCCTTCGGCACTCAGCTCGATGACGGTGATATCGGCAGCGGCAAAGCCCTTGCCGAGGAGACCGCCGATCAGCGCGTTAGCCATGTTGCCGCCGCCGATGAAAGTAATCTTCATGCTTTTTTCCTGTCTCCAAAAATGGCGGTGCCGACACGAACCATTGTCGCGCCTTCGGCAATCGCCGCTTCGATGTCGTGGGACATTCCCATCGACAAGGTATCCAGTGCCAAGCCGTCGTTCCGCAGCTGCTCGTAGATTTCCCGCAGCTGGCGGAAGGGTTGGCGCTGCGCCGCAAAATCGTCCGCTGGCTCGGGGATGCACATCAGGCCGCGCAAGCGGAGTTGCGGCAGCGCGGCGATCTGCCGCGCCAGCGCCGGCGCCTCCTCGGGGGCGCAGCCGCTCTTGCTGGCTTCGCCACTGACATTGACCTGCAGGCAGACATTGAGCGGCGGCAAGTGCGGGGGACGTTGCTGCGAGAGTCGCTCGGCGATCTTCAGCCGCTCGACCGAGTGCACCCAATCGACATGTTCGGCGACCGGCCGGGTCTTGTTGCTC
>JBAYVG010000132.1:0-5911 GCA_041674785.1 Rhodocyclaceae bacterium | reverse complement strand
TTTGCTTTTTCGCCGTGTGCGCCGTGTTCGCCGTGGTTCAGAAGGTTTCAAAATGAACCTCAACGGCAAACAGGCACTGGTACTTGGCCTCGGCGAATCGGGGCTGGCGATGGCGAAGTGGCTCGCGCGCGAAGGCGCGCGCGTGCGCGTCGCCGACAGCCGTGCCGTGCCGCCGAACGCCGCCGAACTGGCAGCTGCTGTGCCGGGCGCCGAGCTGGTGGCCGGCCCGTTTGCCGTGGCGACCTTTGCCGGTGTCGATTTGATCGCCATTTCGCCGGGCTTGCCGGTGCAGGAAGCCAATGTGCAGTCCGCCATTGCCCGTGGTATTCCGGTCGTTTCCGAAATCGAGCTGTTTGCCTGGGCGGTACGCCGCCTGACGCCGGCGGCAAAGATCGTGGCCATCACTGGCAGCAACGGCAAGACTACAACCACGGCACTGGCCGGCGCGCTGGCGTTGGCCGCCGGCCGCAAAACGGCAGTGGCCGGCAACATCAGCCCGGCGGCGCTGGATGCGCTGATGGCAGCGATTGACGCTGATGCACTGCCTGAATTGTGGGTGCTCGAACTTTCCAGCTTCCAGCTGGAAACGACGCACAGCCTGAACGCCGACGCGGCGACAGTGCTGAACATTTCCGAAGATCATCTCGACCGCTATACCGGGCTGGACGGCTACGCTGCCGCCAAAGCTCGCATCTTCAAGGGTTGCCGGGCGATGGTGCTGAATCGCGATGACGACCGCAGCCTGGCCATGGGGCGTTGCGGCAAGGCCATCATCAGCTTCGGGCTCGACCAGCCGCCGCGCGCGGCTGACTATGGCGTGGTCGATGGCTGGCTGGTGCGCGGCACGGAACGTTTGCTGGCCTTGAGCGAACTCAAACTTGCCGGGCTGCACAACGCGGCCAACGCGCTGGCCGCCATGGCACTGCTTGAAGCCGTCGGTATTTCGCCGAATTCAGTGCTGCCGGCGCTGCGCGCGTTCCGTGGCCTCGCCCACCGGGTTGAATTCGTGGCGACCGTTCGCGGTGTCGACTACTTCGATGATTCGAAGGGCACCAACGTCGGTGCGACACTGGCTGCCATTGAAGGCATGGGAACTGGCGCGCGCAAGCTGGCGATCATCCTCGGTGGCGACGGCAAGGGGCAGGATTTTTCGCCACTCAAGGCGGCCCTGACTGCGCACGGTCGTGCTGTGGCGCTGATTGGTCGCGATGCCGAAGCGATTGCCGCTGCCATCGCCGGCTGTGGCGTTTCGCAGCAGCGCTGCGCTGACATGGACGCAGCCGTGGCCTACTGCGCCGCGCAGGCACAAGCCGGCGATGCCGTACTGCTGTCGCCGGCCTGCGCCAGCCTGGACATGTATCGCAACTATGCCCATCGCGCCGAAGCCTTTGTCGCGGCGGTTCAGTCGCTGGAGACGGCACCATGCTGATCCAGGCACTCGACAGCCCGCGCCGCATGCCTTCCGAAGTGGACTATGCGTTGCTCTGGAGCACGCTGCTGCTGCTTTTCTTTGGCATGGTCATGGTCTATTCGGCATCGATTGCCATCGCCGAGGCCGGCAAGTTCACCGGCCATCAGCCGGCGTACTACCTCATCCGTCACTCGATTTTCCTGTGCATCGGCATCATTGCTGCCGCCGTCGCCTTTCAGGTGCCGCTTACTGCCTGGCAGCAGTTGGCGCCTTGGCTGTTCGTCACCGGCGTCGTGCTGCTGATCGTCGTGCTCATCCCGGGGGTCGGCCGCGACGTCAATGGCGCGCGCCGCTGGTTGCCGCTGGGTATCGCCAATCTGCAGCCGTCCGAGCTGATGAAGCTCTTTGCCGTCCTCTACGCCGCCGACTACACCGTACGCAAGATGGCGGTGATGCACAACCTGAAGAAGGCCTTCCTGCCGATGGCCGGCGCCATGGTCTTCGTCGGCATTCTGCTGCTCAAGGAGCCGGATTTCGGCGCCTTCGTCGTCATCATCTCGATCGCCATCGGCATTCTTTTCCTCGGCGGCATGCGCGCCCGACTGTTTGCTGTGCTGATCGTGCTGCTGCTCACCGCCTTCGCCGTGCTGATCATCGTCTCGCCCTACCGGCGTGACCGTATCTTCGGATTCATGGACCCGTGGGCCGATGCCTTCGGTCGCGGCTACCAGTTGTCGCATGCCCTGATCGCCTTCGGTCGCGGCGAGCTGTTCGGTGTCGGCCTCGGGGCATCCGTAGAGAAACTCTTCTACCTGCCGGAAGCGCATACCGATTTCCTGCTGGCGGTGATTGCCGAAGAGCTCGGCCTGGTCGGCGTCCTGATTGTCGTCGCCCTGTTTGCTCTGATCATCCAGCGCGCCTTCGTCATCGGCCGTCAGGCGGTGGCGCTTGAGCGCCTTTATCCGGCGCTGGTGGCGATGGGCATCGGCATCTGGATCGGCGTTCAGGGCTTCATCAACATGGGTGTGAACATGGGCCTGCTGCCGACCAAGGGGCTGACCCTGCCGCTGATGAGTTTCGGCGGTTCCGGCATTCTGGCCAACTGCGTGGCGCTGGCCATCCTGCTCCGCGTCGATTGGGAAAACCGTCAGCTCATGCGGGGGGCGAAGCTATGACCAACGCGGCTACACGTACCCTGATGGTCATGGCCGGCGGCACTGGCGGTCACGTCTTCCCCGGCCTCGCGGTCGCGGATCTCCTGCGCAACAACGGCTGGAATGTTGTCTGGATGGGTAACCCGAGCGGGATGGAAGCGAAGCTGGCCGAAAGCCACGGCTACGCACTGGCGCCAGTGAAATTCGGCGCGCTGCGCGGCAAGGGGCTGCTGCGGAAACTGCTGCTGCCGTTCTCCCTGGTTTCCGGATTCTGGCAGGCCGCGCGTCAAATCCGCCGCGTCCAGCCAAGCGTTGTCCTCGGCATGGGCGGCTATATCAGCTTCCCCGGTGGGGTGATGGCGCGTGTTCTCGGCAAACCGCTGGCCCTGCACGAACAGAACTCGGTTGCCGGTCTCGCCAATCGCGTTCTGGCAAAAATCGCCAGCACTGTTCTTTCCGGGTTTCCCGCCGTGCTGCCGGGTGCGATCTGGGCCGGTAATCCGGTGCGGCGCGAGATCGCAGCCTTGCCGGCGCCGGCAGAGCGTCTCGCTGCACACGATGGTCCGATTCGTCTGCTGGTCCTCGGTGGCAGTCTTGGGGCCGCGGCGCTGAACGAAATCGTGCCCCAGGGGCTGGCACTGATTCCGGATGAAGAGCGGCCGCAGGTGGTGCACCAGTCCGGCGCTAAACACCTGGCCGCACTGCAGGCCAACTACTCGGCAGCCGGCGTCGCCGCCCATTGCGTGGCCTTCATCGATGATATGGCTGGAGCCTATGACTGGGCCGACCTGGTCATCTGCCGTGCCGGTGCGCTGACCGTTGCCGAGCTGGCGGCTGCCGGTGTGGCAAGTGTGCTGGTGCCGTTCCCCCACGCAGTCGACGATCACCAGACCGGTAACGCGAAGTTCCTGGCTCAGGCGGGTGGCGCCATCCTGCTGCCGCAGCCCGAAATGACGCCTGAAAAGATTGCGTTGATCCGCAACTATAGCCGTGAGCAGTTGCTGCAGATGGCCGAGCGGGCGCATGCGCTGGCCAAACCGGATGCGGCAGAAATCGTGGCGCGTGCCTGCATGGAGCTGGTGAAAGATTCTCTATGAAACACAAAGTCAAACATATCCACTTTGTTGGCGTTGGCGGCTCGGGCATGAGCGGAATTGCCGAGGTCCTCGCCAACCTGGGGTTTTCGGTTTCCGGATCCGATATTGCCGAGAGTGCAGTCACGCGGCGGCTGGCCGCCCAAGGCGTGCAGGTCGCTATTGGCCATGTCGATACCAACATTGCTGCCGCCGATGCTGTCGTCGTGTCGACGGCGGTCAAGGCCGACAATCCGGAAGTGGTTGCGGCGCGTGACAAGAAGGTACCGGTCGTGCCACGGGCACAGATGCTGGCCGAGCTGATGCGTCTGAAGCAGGGCATTGCCATTGCCGGCACGCACGGCAAGACTACAACGACCAGCCTGGTGGCCTCGATTCTTGCCGAAGGCGGACTCGATCCAACCTTTGTCATCGGCGGTCGCCTGAATGCAGCGGGGGCAAACGCCCGCCTTGGCAGTGGCGATTTCATTGTTGCCGAGGCCGACGAGTCCGATGCCTCCTTCCTCTTCCTCAGTCCGGTGGTGTCGGTGGTGACCAACATCGATGCCGACCACATGGAAACTTACGGCCATGATTTCGAGCGCTTGAAGGGCGCCTTCGTCGACTTCCTCCAGCGCCTGCCGTTCTATGGCGTTGCCGTGCTCTGCGCCGACGATCCCAACGTACGCCAGATCATGCCGAGAGTGTCGAAGCAGATCGTGACCTACGGGCTGGATGCCTCGGCCAACGTGCAGGCGCGAAATGTAGTGGCTGTCGATGGCCAGATGCACTTTGATTGTGTCCGCGTCAACGGCAGCGTCAGCAGCTTCCCGGTCACGCTCAATCTTCCCGGTATGCATAACGTGCTCAATGCGCTGGCGGCGATTGCTGTTGCCACCGAAGTGCAGGTTCCGGATGCGGCGATCATCAAGGCGCTGGCCGAGTTCAAGGGCGTTGGACGCCGCTTCCAGCGCTACGGTGAAGTCGCTTGCCCGACCGGTGGAAAATTCACGCTGGTTGATGACTACGGGCACCACCCGGTCGAAATGGCGGCAACGCTGGCTGCAGCGCGCGGCGCATTCCCCGGCCGTCGGCTGGTGCTGGCCTTCCAGCCGCATCGCTATAGCCGCACACGCGACTGCTTTGAGGATTTCGTGAAGGTCCTGAACGGTGTTGATGCCCTGCTGCTGGCCGAAGTCTATGCCGCCGGCGAAGCGCCGATCGTTGCCGCCGACGGGCGCTCGCTGGCGCGCGCCGTGCGCGTCGCCGGCAAGGTCGAACCTGTTTTTGTCGAGGACATCGCGGCCATGCCGCAGGCAATCCTGGATCTCGTTCGGGATGGCGATGTCGTGCTGACCATGGGCGCCGGCTCAATCGGCGCGGTCCCCGGAAAACTGGCAAGTACTTGAGATGAGTGGAATGAACGCAAAGGATTTTGGAAAAGTCGCTGTGCTCTTCGGCGGTACCTCGGCCGAACGTGCCGTTTCGCTGAACAGCGGCTCACGCGTGCTGGCGGCATTGCTGCGCCAAGGTGTTGATGCTCATGCCTTCGACCCGGCCGAACGCAAGCTCGATGAGCTGCGCGGGTTTGATCGAGCCTTCATCGCGCTGCATGGCCGTCATGGTGAAGACGGAACGATTCAGGGCGTGCTGGAGCTGATGGGCATTCCCTATACCGGCAGCGGTGTCATGGCCTCCGCCCTTGGCATGGACAAGTGGCGTACCAAATTGCTATGGCAGGCCGCCGGGCTGCGGGTGCCCGAATACGCGCTGCTCACGCCGACCAGCGACTTCGCCGAAATCGAAGCGACGCTGGGCTTGCCTCTGTTCGTCAAGCCCGCGTGCGAGGGCTCGTCGATCGGTATCTCGATGGTCAAGCGTTGCGGCGATCTGGCCGCCGCTTATGCCGAAGCGGCAAAGCATGACCCACTAGTCATCGCCGAGCGCGGCATCCTCGGTGGCGAGTACACCGTCGGCATCATCGGCCAGGGTGACGAAATGCAGGCGCTGCCGATCATCAAGATCGAGCCGGCCACGGAGTTCTACGACTACGAGGCGAAGTACAACCGTGACGATACCCGCTACCTGTGCCCGTGTGGCTTGCCGGAGGTGCGTGAGGCGGCTATTCGAGCGCAGGCGCTGGCCGCCTTTCGGGTGCTCGGAGGGCGAGGTTGGGGGCGGGTTGATTTTCTGATGGATGAAGCTGGCGAGGCGTACTTCCTGGAAGTGAATACGGCACCGGGCATGACCGACCATTCGCTGGTGCCGATGGC
>JBAYVG010000131.1:0-5964 GCA_041674785.1 Rhodocyclaceae bacterium | reverse complement strand
GAAACACTGATGGCGCAACTCGCCGATCCGGCACGGCTGCCATCGCTGCGGCTGCAATTTGCACCCTCGGCCATGCTGCTGCAATCGGGCTGGGCCATCGCCTCGCTGTGGGGGGCGCATCAGGGCATCGGCGAGCTGGCGGAGGTCGATCCGAAGGTTGCCGAGTCGGCCCTCGTGCATCGCCGCGGGCTGGCGCTTGAAGTGATTCCGCTGGCGGCGGCTGACGCCCGCTTTGTGGCCGCGCTGCTCGCCGGCGAGCAGCTTGGCGTGGCAGCTGCGCTCGCCGCCACAGACGAAGCCTTCGACCTTGTTGCCGCACTCCGTCTGCTGCTGTCGGCAGAAGTCATTACCGGCCTTCGTGCCGAAGAAGGAGAACACAAATGAACGCACTGACCCAACACCTCCGCCAGGCGATCAGCCTGCTGCAATCCATCCCCGATTCGCTGATCGCCCTGCTTGGCCGCTTCTCCATCGCCGCCGTGTTCTGGCTTTCCGGCCAGACCAAGGTGGAAGGCTTCAGGCTCAACATCATCAGCGGCGAATTCAGTCTCGATAACCCGAGACTGTCGGATTCGGTCGTCGAGCTCTTCCGCGAGGAATACAAGCTGCCGATCATCCCGCCCGAACTGCTGGCCCCGATGGCCGCCTTCGCCGAGCATTTCTTCCCGGTGCTGATCCTGATCGGGCTGGCAACACGCTTCTCGGCGCTGGTGCTGCTCGGCATGACGGCCACCATCCAGATTTTCGTCTACCCGGATGCCTACCCGTTGCACGGCGTCTGGGCCACGGTGCTGCTCTACCTCGCGGCACGCGGGCCGGGCGCGGTGTCGGTCGATGCGCTGATTAACCGGAATTGCCATTGCGGCGCAAGCGGCGTGACTGCGCCCACTACCACCCACAGGAGTGCAACATGAACACCAAACCAACCCAAGCCGCGGCCAGCCGCTTTCTTGTGGCGCTCGCTCTGCTGGCAGTGCTGGCGGCTGCCGCCGTGTGGGCGGTGGTGCCCATGCTCAGTGCCGGCAGTGCCAGTGGCACACTGCTCGAGACGCAGGCCCGCCGCGTCGCCGTGGCCGAAGCCTTGCAACGCCATGCCCAAGCCGCAGCGGTGCCGCTTGTGCAATTGCTGGTGTCGCCGGACCGCGAAATGCGCGTGCCGCTGTACAAGAAGATCGATGAAGAGAACGCGGCTGCCGATCTCGCCCTGAGCGAGCTCTCATCGATGATGAGCGCCCCGCAGGACAAGCTGCGCCTGGATAAAGTACAGGCTCTTCGTGCGCACTATGACGAGTTGTTCACGGCCTCGGTCGAAG
The DNA here is from genome assembly GCA_041674785.1 of Rhodocyclaceae bacterium. Lineage (GTDB taxonomy): Bacteria > Pseudomonadota > Gammaproteobacteria > Burkholderiales > Rhodocyclaceae > Proximibacter. Next base: position 4,651 of record JBAYVG010000131.1, on the reverse strand, counting down.
AGATCGAACTCGCCGGCGCCCAGGGTGCGCTGGCGCAATTCTGGGGCAAGACCAAGGACGCCTCGGCCGCGCTGGTGCAAGGTGCGGTGAGCTTGCTTGAACAGGAGCGTGCCCTGCTGGCCGAGGCGCGCGCGGCCTCAGCGGCTGCCGAAAAGGAACTCTGGCTGCGTGCTGCGGCCGTCGCCGCCGCCGTGGTGCTTGCGGCGCTGCTCGGCGGTTTTTTGGCCCGAGGCATGGTGCGCAGATCACCCGCCTAGTTCGGCAGGGCAGCAAGCTGTTTCACTTCGTGGAGGTGTGCGATGGAAATCCGTGAATGTGCAACGCCGTATGAGGCAGGCCGCTGATGGTACAGGCCGTTGGAGCGCCCCTGAGCGCTGCCTACAACTCGACTGCGGGTGGCACGGCCGGCCTGCAAGGGCAGCTTTCCCGCTACGAGAAAGAGCTGTCGGCCTGCGTCAACTGCGACTCCGCACTGACGCTTGAAGGCAAGCAGAAGATCCAGGAAGTCAGCGACCGGATCGCGCAGATCAAGGCGCGGATTGAGCAGGTTGAACTGGCGAAGGCGAGCCGGGTGGAGAGCGCGGCCGCAGTTGGAACGGAAAACCGGGCAGCTACAGGCGCGGGTGAGGCGATTGATGAATGGGCCTGACGGGTGAGCGGCTGCATATATTGAACGCCGAATTCACACTATCGACCCAGAGCGGACACCGACTAGAGCGATCGGTCCTCGTACTGCCAAAAGAACCAACACCCCTTTTGGGTTCTGAAATGAAACAGAACAAGCCAATCCGTGTTGGGCTGAAATACTTCGAGAACGACCTTGGCTGCTGTAATGCTGCCAACTCGGGAAGTTAGCTGCTTGTTTTCTTTTAGGGCCTCGCTCAGCGTAGGCCAGCCGTCATACTCGCCTCTGGAGATGGCCCATTTTTCTGGAGCCGAAACATCTTTTCCTTGCTCATCAAGCCCGAACTCCCATTTCAGCATTCGCAAAGGAAATACGGTGCGCTTTAAGGCGAAATCTTGCGCCGACGAAAAATTCTTCAAGAACGAGTCAAATGGTTCTGGCTTTTGCGGCGAACAATCACTTGCTTGGCCTGTAAGAGACATAACCAACAGTACTGCTGCTAGGAAAATGTTTTTCATGATCGCTATGACCGGCCACTTCTGGCCGATAGTACTCGTTCGGCATAGGCGGCGTAAAGCAGACATAGGGCAATAGGTGTTCCACCGAACGGTGGCGTCGAGAGATGCTGCGAGGGGTTCACTCCCCGGCTTCGGTGCTTACACCAGCAAGCATGTCGCTGTCGATCCACAGCCGCAGATACCCCGCGATTTTTGCCGCAGCATTGTCACCATGGTTCGCGGCGGCGTTTTCACACCAGGTGGCAAACACTTCTCCACGCAGACAATCAGCCAGGATGCCGGCTTCGTCGTCGGCCATGGCCCGCCATTGTGTTCGCCCTTCATGACGCCAGATGACGAGGTGGTGCTGCAGTTCTTCCGGCGCTTCGGTCTGGGCATTCTCATCGGTGCTGAGGGAGGACCAGAGGACTTCGATGTTCCAGGCCAGCGGCACGAGGCGCAGGCTGGGGTGCGCGGTGAAGCGGAGTGTGGGCCAGTCTTTCGGTGCGATGTCGCGCAGGGCTTCGCTGTTCAATGGCCTTGCGTCGGCGGCGTCGAAGGCGGTACACAGTGCCCATTCCATGCGGGCGAGATCGCCGGTAGCGGGGTGGGCTGCGTGTTCGGGTGTGCTGTCGAGGAAGTCGGCGAGTTCGCTGCCGAACCAGCGGATCGAGGGCTGCTGCGAGGGACGGGCGGCGATGAAGGCTTCGGCCATTTCGTCGAAGGTGTCGTCGCCGAGCAGGCGGTGCAGCACCGGGTAGTTTTCGCGCAGGGCGTCGGTGAGGCGGGCGCGGTAGGCGTGGCGGTAGATGTCGAGGTGCGGCGCTTCGCCTTGCGGTGTCAGGCGCAACAGCGTGCCGGGCACGGCCGGCGTCTTTGCCGTGATGGCCTGGGCGAGGGCGCGCTGCTGGGCGGCTAGGCGGTTCATCAGGCGGCTTCCTTGCGGCGAGCCAGTGCGCGGGCAGCAGCGGCGCGCACGTCGTCGAGTTCGGCGAGCAACTCGGACAGCGGCGGGATATTGTCGTCGCGTTCGATCATGGTCGGGATTTGTCCACAACTCCGGCCAAAGCGTTCGATGGTGTATTCGTAGAGGGCGAAGACATCGGGGCAGATCGGCTGGTCGTGGGTGTCGATCAGGTGGTCGCCGTGGTTTTCGTGCCCGGCGAGGTGGATCTGGCGGATGCGCTCGGCGGGCAGGGCGTCGATGAAGCGGCGGCCGTCAAAGCCGTGGTTGGTGGCGCTGACGTAGACGTTGTTCACGTCGAGCAGCAGCCAGCAGTCGGCGCGCTGCAGGAGTTCGCTGACGAACTCCATTTCGTTCATGTCGTCGTTGGCGAAGACGACGTAGGTGGAGGCATTTTCCAGAGCGATGCGTTGGCCGAGAAAATCCTGCACGCGGTGGATGCGCTCGACCATGTGCTTGAGGGCTTCACGGGTGTGCGGCATCGGCAGCAGGTCGTGCAGGTTGGTGTGGTCGACGCCGGTCCAGCAGATGTGGTCGGAGACCCAGCCGGGCTGCACGCGCTGGATCAACGCCTTGAGGTCAGCCAGGTAGTTCATGTCGATCGGATCGACGCTGCCGATGGAGAGCGAGACGCCGTGCATCACCATCGGGTAGTCACGGCGAATGGCGTCGAGGTGCTGCAGCGGCAGGCCGCCGGGCACCATGTAGTTTTCGGAGATGATTTCCAGCCAGTCCACGGGCGGATGGCCGTTGCAGAAATCGGCGTAGTGATCGGTTCTGAGGCCGAGGCCGAAGCCTTCGATTTTTGTCATTGCGTCAGGCCAGCTGGTCCGCGGGGAACGCGTGGGCTCCCCGCGGAAGCCGCTTCCTACATGGTGACCTTGCCGCCGGCGTCGGTGCATTCCTTGGCCGAGGCTTTGCTGACCCAGCCCTGACCCTTGCAGGCGTTGTGGCCCTTGCAGTCGTTCTTGGCGGTCTTGCATTCGGCGGTGCCCTTGCAGCTGTTGATGCCGGCACACTTGACCATGGGGGCGTCGGCGGCCTGGGCGACGGTAGCCGTGGTGCCGAGCGCGAACATGGCGGCAGCGGCGGTGGCAATGGCGATTCCGGATTTCATCTGGCTCATTTTGTATCTCCTGTCAGGATTGGGATGCGTCTCTGTCTGTGTCGCCCCTTGTCGGTCGGGGCGTACCGGTGTTCCGGTACTGATTAGACGCAGAGGGCGTGGTGTCCTTACAGGGAGATGCAAAAATAATTCAGGAAGCCGCAGCGGTCCGCCGTTCATGGTTCGATTCGCCTTGCTGCGCAAGGCTGCTCACCACCACGGGTTGTTTTGCCCGGCCGGTGTTGCGGCCGGGGCCCGATTCAGCCTTTTTGCGCCATGAAAGTCTTGAGCCCGCGCATGGCTTCGCCGCGAATGGCGTTCTGCACGGCCGGCAGCCAGCCCAGCAGCCGGCCCTTGAGGCCCAGCGCCATGCCGGCCCAGCGCCAGAGATCGAAGCGGTCGGTGTGGCGGACGATCTTGCCGTCACGGAACTCGTATTCTGCGTCGATTTCGTTGCGCACCTTGTTGCCGGTCTTGCTGAAGGTGTAGGTGGCGACCCAGTGCGCGCGGCCGCACCGGTCGTCGGCTTCGATGCCGCTGACCGTGACTTCGAGGTCAGCGGCGCGGGAACACAGCATGCCCCACATGCCGCGCACGCCGGCTGCGTCGAGGTTCTGGAAAACCGGATCGCTGAAGCGGGCGTCGTCGGCATAGCAGGTGCCCATCGCGGCGCCGTCGCGGGCGGCGAGGGCGGCATAGAGGCGACGGATGAGGTCTTCGTTGGGGTGGGGCATGGCTTCTCCTTTGCTTGCGGTGTCCGCCCCTCTGTGTGGGCTGGACAAGGCGGGTGATCTAGCGGTTGCTCAGTTGCAGGATGGCATCGCGGTTGCTCCATGAGAACACTTTGGCGGCGGCTTCTGCGAGCGGTAGCCAGCAGTGGCCGAGGTGCTCGCCGGGGGCGACGCGGATCGGGGTGTCGCGCGGCACTTCGAGCGAGAAGACGTGCTCGGTGTTCTGCGTCACGCCCGGCGCGTAGCGGTGGCGCCACTCGGGGAAAATCTCGTAGGTGTTGGTCTGCTGCCAGTCGACGAGTTGGCCGGGGGTGATGACGATGCCGGTTTCCTCGCCGACTTCGCGCACGGCGGTGTCGATCAGCGCTTCGTCGTCTTCCTGGCTGCCGGTGACGGATTGCCAGTAGCCGGGGTGGGCGGCACGTTCGAGGAGCAGGATTTCGCAGTGTGGTTGCGGGCTGTGAATGACCACCAGCACCGAAACCGGCTTCTTGTAGGCCATGCCGTGGCTAGCTCGTGGCGAGGTTGGGTAGCGGGGCGAGCCCCTTGGGGCGCCCGTCGGCAAATACGTAGAAGACCCAGAACGGCACCTTGGCTTCCTGCCAGTTCTCGATAACGCCGGCGAAGACCTGGTTGAGGGTGGCGAAGGCGGCTGCGTCGCGGGCGTGCAGTTCGCCGGCGCCGGCGAGCAGCAGGACGTAGCCGGGCGCCGTGTTCCAGCTGAGGTCG
>JBAYVG010000130.1:0-6138 GCA_041674785.1 Rhodocyclaceae bacterium | reverse complement strand
TGGCTGGCGGGGGCGGCTTTGTAGGCGACGACCTGGGCGTGGGCGGCGGGCAGCAGGGCCAGTTGGGCGCCGCAGGCGAGGAGTGCAGCAAAGGCAGTGGGGCGGAGGCGGGCGAGGGAGAATCCCGGAGGAGCTATCGTTGTCGCACCGCTTCCGTTCGCCGGGCTTTTGCCCTGCGCACAGGCGATTTCGGCGACGGCCATGAAGAGGCCGCGTGCGCGATTGTAACCGTGAAGGTCATCACCACTGCTGTAAGCCGATAAATCGGCAACAGCAGTGCGAAAAACGATGCGGTGACGATTGGCATTCATGGGGGAACACTTCCGCGCGCTTGGGTCTGACTCCGCGTGAGACAACAGGTGGCTCGTTCCCGGTTTTTCACCTCACAGATTTTTCCACTTTTCCAGTCTCGATCAACGAAAGCGAAGGCACGACTTCGATAACCGAATCTAGCAGTGGCAGCCGCTGCACGAAACCATCCGGTCGATACAGAACAATCGCCTTTGATGTCGCGAAGACAACTCGCCCCTCTGCGATGACATCCCCTTTCCTGACAGAGACGCATTGGGCGACCGTTTGTGAGGCCGTATTTGCGGTGTTTGAACTTTGGCTGCCTGACCGTCGTTGTTTGAGGTCAATCAACGGCATGCAAATATCGGGCTTCAGAATCTGCTCATCGATATAGGCATTCCCGGCAACATAGCCCACATACGGGACCATGAAGAGCGCCACCATGACGACCTGGATGAGGAATACGCCAAAAAGTGAAAACAATGGCGAAAATCCAATAAACAGCAGCATGGCGCTGTGTTTCAGCACGTACGATCTGCGACGCTCTATCTCCGTCGGCTTGGCTCGTTCGTTACCATGGGACTTCAGGTAGATCCGATGGCGCAAACCCCAAAGCGCAAACCCTGCCCACGCGACTCCCATGACTACAAGCAAAGGCACGAGGTGTTCGTAGGCATCGTGGTAGGTCTGCCATGTGCCGAGCAGCTTCCCCAGCGCAGGAATGAGCTGAAAAAATACAATGCTTGCCAGATCAAGCAACTCGAATCCCGATTCGAAAACCGTCGCGTGTGGAATGCCGAATTTCCCTTCGACAGCAAGCGATACGCCATACCCCAGAAGCATCAGAATGACCGTGCCGGCCGAGATGGCTACAGCCGAGACCGTGACCCAGAAACCGAAATCTCCAGAGCCATTGTTGTCTTCGGAACCTCTTTGTCCGGTTTTGTCTTGTGCTTCGCTCATGTTTTGCCTTCTCTGACATTGTTGTCTGTCCCGGATTTGTTCATCAAGCCGCGCTCACGGCGTCCGCATCGAAGCTCATGTACACCATCTTTCCGCCAGCGTCACCACGATAGGCGCCGGTAACGCCGTCAAGTAGGGCGGCGGCGGCAGTGAATTCCCAGGCATCGTTCTCGGTGCAGGCGAGCGTGCGCGTGGTCAGACGCTCGAAGCCTTCGCGCTTGCCGTATTCGTGCATGCGCCGGGCGGCCCGGCGTAGCGGTTCGGGCACCGAGGGATGATCCCAACCCCAGAGGAAGGTGCCGTTTTCGGTGTTATAGGTGCCGATAATCTGCACCGGAAAATGCAGTTCGCGCCCGTCGGCAAAGGAGAGCTGCAGCGTGCCTGCATTCATGTCGAGGTTCCAGCGGGTTTCACTGCCGAGCCCGCAGCGCTGCGTGTGTTCAGCCGTATGCGCCTGCAGGCGCGCCATGGCGGCGGCAAGGAAGCTGCGTTCCGGGGTGTCACCTGCAGCAGCGAGGTTCGCGGCAATGCCCGCCTGCCCGAGACTGCCCAGCGCTTCCTCCAGTGAAATGGTATCGTCGCTATCGTCGTAATCGGCCGGGCGCTCGTAGTCGTAGTCGATGGTGAACTTGCCGTCGGGGGTGAGGGTGAAGGTCAGGCCGTAGATGCGTTGGCCGGTGGTACGGAGGAGGTGGTCGCGGAGGCCAATAATCGCATCACTGATCTCGAAAGCGGCCCGCATACCACAGCCCACAGAGCGACTATCAGCATCACGATGCTGGGTCGTGCTCATGCAGCTGCAGTTCCGCGCAAGAACCTTTGTTTCCAACGAGATACTAGTCCAATCGCTAACAACCCCATTAGTGAGCGCACTAGAAATCGTCTCGAGAAATTTATTCACATCATTCATTGCTGCACTCCTATTGCCTGAACGGGAATTCTTTTATTTTTCCATCGACTACTGCCGTCACAAAAAACTCACTCGGCCTTGCCCCACCCCCCGACGGGTAGCCGACCTCGACCTTCATCGTCACGCTCTTACCGGCGTCCAGTTCCTGTTTCAGGTACTTCTCCATGTCACGCCACGCACCCCGGTTCAGGGTTTGCGACTGCGGCACGATGTTGAGCCGGTCGCCGGCGCCGCCGAGGATGGCGGCAATCAGGTGCCCGCCTTCGTCGCCGGCATCGCCGCACTTGCCGACACAGCGTTGCTGGTAGTCGTTGCGATCCATACGGATGCCGTTCAAATCGGCCTCGACGGTCTTCACCCGGCCCTGTCCGTCGGTGATGTAGGCGTGGCCATTATCCAGCAAGTAGCCGGTCTTCGGTTCCAGCTTGCCGTTTGCATCCGCACTCCAGTTGCCCTTGGTGCCTGTGGGAATGTTGCGGACATTGTCGATGTCGCTGCGCTTCGCGAGTGTTTCTGCCTTCTTGGCAAGGGCAATTTCGTCGATGAGATGGAGTGCAGCCTGAGCCTTTTTCGCCGGGTCAGGCGTGAAGTTGGCGAGCACCGCGCCAAGCAGGATGCCGACCTGCTTCTCGTCGCCGGCCTTGAGCGCTTCCACAAGACCATCGCGCAAGCGCTGCTCAGCCGCCTGGGCGATGGTCTTGAATTTCTCGGGGTTCTCGGCGGCCCATTGAACGGCTTCCTTCGCGTGCTGCGCCTGATCGCGCAAGGCTTCGGCCGCACCGGCAGGATTGCTGACGGCATCAGCCAACATTTTCAGGGTATCGACATATCCGTCGACGATGGAGTTGAGCGTCCCCTTGCCGGTTTCGAAGAGGAGCTTGCCGCCACTCATCGTGCCGGTGGCCTCGCGAATGGTGTGCCGGCCGTCGCTACCGAGGATCACGTCGGCGCTGCCTTTCTTGACGATCTCGGCGGCGAAGTCCCGAACCTCCTGCCTTGCGTTGTTGCACATCGTGCTGGAAACACCCTGGCAGGCGTCGAGCAGTGCATCGCGTGCCCGGTCGGTTCTATCGAGTTCGTTGAGTTCCGTCTGCAGCGAGGCGCAGGCTTTGCCCGTGGCTTTGCACTCGGCGAGCGCCTTCTGCAGTTCGCCTTTGCGCTTGATCTCCTGATGACTCAGGTAGTTATTCGCCACCTCATTCAATGCGGTGCTCGCCCCGGCTGTGCCGCCCACGGCTGCCCCTGCCGCCGTGCTCGTTGCGGCGGTAATTACCGTGGCGAGCGGTCCGTCGATACCGGCCTTTGCCAGCGCTTCGGCCACCAGCGGCGCCGTCAACGTGCCCGCTGCTGCACCGGCGGCACCGCTCGCCCCGCCCGTCAGCCCACCGATCACAGTGTGGGCGGCCAGCCGCAGCGTACCGTTGGCGCCCCATTGGCTGTCGATTTCATCGGCCTGTGCCTTGAGCGCGTTGGCTCGGGCATCGTCCGGTTCGTTCTTCGCCTGTTCACGCAGCGCCGTGGCTTCATTCGTCTTTGTCTGGGCATAGTCGCCGACCGCCTTTGAGGCGAGCTGCCCGAACATCTGCGTAATCTTCACCTGCGCATCAACCTCCTTCTCCACCTTCTCCTGATCGAAGATCTTGGCGATGCCGGTTTCCTTGTCGCCGGTTCTTGCATTCTGGTTGCCGGCGATGCCGCTGACCGCCGCCAGCGTGGTGCTGCTGGCGCTGCCCCCATCCTTGCCGAAGCCGGCGCTGGTGCCGCCGGGGGCGAGGCTGCCATCGGCCTTGAAGCCGGTGCCGATGTTGACGCTCACTGACTTGGCTGTGTATTCAGCCTTATTCTGGATGTCGCTGAGCGTCAGTTCGCCGTCGGTCTGGAAGGTGTTTTTGCCTTCTTGCACGGCCTTGTCGGTGCTGGTGATCGCCCCGCCCTTGAGGTCGGTGTCGTTCTTCACGTCGACCTGGAAGCCGTCATCGCCGGCCCGAATCGCGCTCTGCTCGCTAACGCTGGCGTAGTCGCTGTTCACCTTGCTGCTACTGGCGGAGACCGAGCCGCCCATCCTGCCGTAGCCAACCGAGACGCTACCACCCAGGCTTTTCTGCTGGCTGTCGTAGGTACTGGTGTCTTGCAAACTTTCGATCTTGAGGTCTTGGCCGATGTCGGCGATGACTTTCTCGCCTTTGGCGACTGCGCCTTTCAGCGTAGTGTCGCCACCGGATTGGAGGGTGAGGATTTCGCCGGCTTCGACGCGGGTGCTGGTGTAGGTCAGGTCGTTGCCGTCTGCCTTGCCGCGCCCGGCGCTGGCGCCGACGTTGAAGAGGAGGCCATCCGTGCCGAAGCTGATGCCGACGCTGCCGCTGCTGTTCTTGTTGCTGCTCTTCTGGTCGGCGGTGTTGGCGGCGGCGAGCAGTCTGATTTCATCCTCGGCGGTGAGGGTGAAGTTTCTCGCGGCAGTGGCTTTCGCTCCTTGAAGGGTCACATCGCTGTTGGCACCGGCGCCGCTGGCCTCAATGCGGATGTCGCGGCCGGCGGTGAGGTTTGAAACAGCGGCGGTGTCGCTGGTCTGGGTGGTTTTGCTGCTGCTCTTCGAGCCGCCGATGCTGATGGATAGGTTGACGCCGCCGACCTGTTCGGCGGTGGTGGCGTCACGGCTGCCGATGACCTTGCCGGCATCGTCGGTGACGGGCATCTGGTTCGCCTTGCCGTCGATGGTGGTGCCCTGCCCGGCCTGAACGGAAGAGTAGGCGTTGTAGCCGGCCAACCCGGTACTCGCGGCGGCAAGCGCCTTCATGCGCGGGTCGCTGGTGTCCTTTGCGGCATCGCTCATCTGCTGTGCCGTCTGGATGGCGGTGATGATCGGGCTGGTGATGGCAACCGTGAGGCCGGACTGCTTGCTCTTCGTTTCGGTCACCGTCTTGCTGGTTTCCCGTGCTTCCACGATGTCGACCTGTTTGGCGGCAATGTCGATATCACCCTTCACGGCGATCACGTCGCTGCCGACCTGCTTGTACTTCTCGCCGGCGAGCAGAAGGACGTTGCCGTCGGTACTGCCCACGGTGCTCTTGGCGGCGGTGGTGGCATCGGTCTGCTGGTCGGTGCTGTTCTGTTTGCTGCCGATGGTGAAGCCGACGCCGCCGCTGCTGAAAACACCGCTTTGCCTCGTGCGCTTTTCGCGGGTTTCGCTGTGTGTGTCGGTGGCGGCTTCGATGGTGAGGTTGCGGCCGGCTGCAAGTGTCGTGTCATTCGTGGCTACGACATTGCTGCCCTTCACGGCGATGTCGCGATCAGCCACCAGCGTCACGCTGTCGCCGGAGAAGGTGCTGGCTATCGCCGTGGTGCTTTCGCTGGTGTTGTGGGTCGTGCTGCGCTTCTTCGAGAGGAAGCCGCTGCTTGAGCTCTTGCGGAAATAATCCGACGCGGTGCTGGCCTCGCCGGATTCGATACTGAGGTCGCGCCCGGCATTGGCGTCGATGGCGCCGCCCGTCTGTACGGCGGCGGCTCTTGCCGAGAGGTCCTGGCCGGCGATGAGCGTCAGATCGCCGTCGGTCTGGATACTGCTGCCGACCTCGGTGCTGGCCGATTCGCGCCAGCGGGTTTTCTTGCTGGTGGTGGCGGCATCGCGGGTTTCCGTCACCGTGCCCAGCGTCAGGTTGTTGCCGGCAGAGAGAACGGTGGTCGCAGCGCTGCCGCCGGCCGGGCCGGCTGCCGTTGGGTTGGCGTTCATGATGGCGGCGGCGAGCAAGGCAAGGTCGTTGCCGGCACTGGCCACCAGGGTGCCGTCCGTGCCGGTGACGTAGAGCCCGGCGACCCGGCTGATGTCGGTGCGGCGCACGCTGCCGCTGACGCCTGGTGCCTGGTAATCGAGATCGACGGTGCTGCTCTCAACGGTAAGGTTGCGGCCGGCCGTGGCGATCAGCCGGTCTTCGGCGGTGAAGCTGCCGCCGAGGAGCTTGAGGTCGGTTCTGGCGAGG
>JBAYVG010000129.1:0-6167 GCA_041674785.1 Rhodocyclaceae bacterium | reverse complement strand
TCGGATTACTGGTAGTACAGGCCGCCGTTGATGTTCAGCGTGGCGCCGGTGGTGAAGCCGGACAGCTCGTTGGCCAGGAAGGCGCAGGCGTAGCCGATTTCTTCCGGCTTGGCCAGGCGCTTCATCGGGACGGAATCAACGATGCCCTTGAGCACGTCTTCACGGATGGCCATGACCATCTTGGTGGCAACATAGCCCGGGGCGATGGCGTTGACCGTCACGCCCTTGGCGGCGAGTTCGGCAGCCAGCGCCTTGGTGAAGCCGATGACGCCGGCCTTGGCGGCCGAGTAGTTGGTCTGGCCCATCTGGCCCTTGACGCCGTTGACCGACGAGATGTTGATGATGCGGCCCCAGCCACGCTCGGCCATCTTTGCCGAAACCTGCTTGGTCAGGTTAAAGAGGCTGGTCAGGTTGGTGGAGATGACGGCATCCCACTGGTCCTTTTCCATCTTGGCAAACATCTTGTCGCGGGTGATGCCGGCGTTGTTCACCAGGATGTCGATCGGACCAGCCTTGGCTTCGGCATCGGCCACCATGGCCTGCACGGAGGCGAAGTCGGCGACGTCGCCGGCGACCGGGATGAAATCCTTGAAGCCGGCGGCTTCCATTTCCTTCAGCCATTCGTCCTTGTTGTCGAACTGCGGGTGGTAGGCGGCAACCACCTTGTGACCAGCCTTCGCCAGTTCCTGACAAATGGCGGTGCCGAGACCACCCATGGCGCCGGTGACGAGTGCGATTCTTTGTGTCATTTTTTTATCCCTCTGCTGCTGTTGAAAAAACAAAAATCGGTCAGCCCGATATTAGTACATGTGCTGACCACCGTTGATCGAAATATTGGCCCCGGTCACGAACGCTGCTTCATCGGAAGACAGGTAGGCCACCAGACCGGCGATTTCCTCCGGCTTGCCCAGGCGCGAAACCGGAATCTGCGGCAGGATCTTCGAGTCGAGAATTTCCTGCGGAATGGCCATCACCATCTTGGTGCCGATGTATCCCGGCGAGATTGTATTGACGGTCACACCGTTCTTCGCCACTTCCAGCGCCAACGCCTTGGTGAAACCGTGCATGCCGGCCTTGGCAGCCGAGTAGTTGGTCTGGCCAAAGGCACCCTTCTGGCCATTCACCGACGAAACATTGATGATACGTCCCCACTTGCGCTCGACCATGCCTTCCATGACCTGCTTGGTCATGTTGAAGACCGAGTCGAGGTTGGTATGGATCACGGCATCCCAGTCGGCCTTGGTCATTTTCTTGAAGGTCATGTCGCGGGTGATGCCGGCGTTGTTCACCAGCACATCGACCGGCCCGACCTCACGCGTCACTTCATCGACGCAGGCCTTGCAGGCGTCGAAATCGCCAACGTCGCAGGCAACCCCGCGAAAGCCGTAGCCCATGGCATTCATCGATGCCAGCCAGTCCTTGGCCTTGCCGTTACCCGGTGAATAAGTGGTAACCACCTTGTATCCCAAGGCAGCTAGCTTGATGCAGACGGCTTCACCCAGCCCGCCCATACCCCCTGTTACGAGTGCAACTCTTGGCATGTTCTGCTCCCTATGTCATCTCTGATCGTGTTGAGGAACCGATAAAGAACTGTCCACCTGCACTTCGACACGTATTGCTGCACTCCTGCATTGCCTGGCGTTTGCTTGTCTACGCCTTTTCTTTGACATAGCGGCCCGGTGCGGGCTCGATCTGTTTGTATTTCGCATTGCCGGGCTTTTTCCGTGCCGGGCATTCACCATCTGCATACTGTTTCAGCCAGGCCGACCAGTCGGCCCACCAACTGCCCTTGTTTTCTTCTGCCGCCGACAACCAGGCGTCGGCATCGAGCCGGGTGTCGTCATTGATCCAGAAACTGCGCTTGTTCTTCGCTGCGGGATTGACCACCCCGGCGATATGGCCGCTGGCACCGAGCACGAAACGCGACTCGCCGCCCAGCAGGCGTGTACTCAGATATGCCGTCTGCCAGGGCACGATATGGTCTTCCCGTGCCGCCAGCAGATAGTTGGGCATACCGACGCGACCGAGGTCGACGCGGGTGCCGCACATTTCCAGCTTGCCGGGTACGCGCAGGCTGTTGTTCAGATACAGGTTGCGCATGTACCAGGCGGCAAAAGGCCCCGGCAGATTGGTTGAATCGGAATTCCAGTAGAGCAGGTCGAAGGCTTGCGGCTTCTGCCCCTTCAGGTAGTTGCCGGACACGTAGTTCCAGATCAGGTCATTGGCACGCAGCGCCGAGAAGGTACCCGCCAGCTCGCGACCGGCGAGCAGCCCGCCCTTGCCGATGGTGGCATCGCGCGTGGCGCAGCTCTGCTCATCGATGAAGAGCCCGATCTCGCCGGTATCGGAGAAGTCGAGCAGCGTCGTCAGCAGGGTCAGGCTGGACACCCAATCTTCGCCACGCGCCGCCAGCACCGCCAGCGCGCTGGAGAGAATGGTGCCGCCAACGCAGAAGCCGAGGGCGTTGACCTGATCGACCTTGCAGATTTCGCGAACGACAGCAAGCGCCGCCAGCGGGCCCATTTCGAGGTAGTCGTTCCAGCCGAGATGACCTTGTGCCGCCTTCGGGTTGCGCCACGAGACGAGGAACACGGTATTGCCCTGCTCCACCGCATAACGCACGAACGAGTTCTCGGCCTGCAGATCGAGGATGTAGAACTTGTTGATACAAGGCGGCACGATGAGCAACGGGCGCTTGGCAACCTTGTCGGTCAGCGGCGAATACTGGACAAGCTGGATCAGCTCGTTCTCAAAGACGACGGCACCGGCCGTGGTTGCCAGATTCTGGCCAACCTCGAAGGCGGTATCGTCGGTCATCGAGATACGTCCCTTCTCGAAATCCTTGATCAGGTTGTTGATGCCTGCAGTGATGCTCTGGCCCTTGGTTTCAACCGCCTGCCTGACGAATTCCGGGTTGGTTGCAGCGAAATTCGAAGGGGCCATTGCATCGAGGTACTGGCGAGCGAGAAAACGCAGGCGATTGCGCGCCTTGTCGTCCTCGACCGGGGCCAGTTCGACAACTTCGCGGATATAACGCGAGTTGAGCAGATAGCTCTGCCGGATATAGTCAAAAATCGGGCTCTGCCGCCATTCCGGCGCGGAAAAGCGACGATCGCCCGGCTCGGCCGAAACTTCAAAGCTGGCGGCGTCCGGCGCGCCATCCTTGCCACGCGCAAGCATGGCGTTCCAGAGCTGCGTCTGTTCCTGCATGAATTTCTGCTGCAGCGCCGAGAGTTGTGCGGGATCGGGCGCACCCAGCTTGATCGGGGCGCCACCGAAGGGGTGCTGGGCCTCGGGCGAACCGAGAAAGCTGAAGAACTGCTGCGCCATTACCTGCCCGGCCTGTACAAACTGCTGCATTGCGGGGGCGAAGGGGTCTGTCGTCTTCGACATCGTGTCTGAATCCTGGCTTGGGGGGCTGAAGCAGCGACTGCGGAAACCGTCTGCGAGCAAACCGTGTTGTTGTCGCATTGATTCTGCATTGCACCATGGGGACTGTCAATGGCGAACAGCACACACCACACACCGTGCTGAAATCGGGGACTGCCGCAATGACCGGCGGCCTGTCAGCCTATAATGCAGGCCATGTACATCATTGCCATTGGTTGGCTGTGGGTCGTCCTGTTGATGGCGATCACCGAGTCCAACATCGTCGCCGGAGTCCTCACCTTCACCTTCTACGGCCTGCTCCCCTGCTCGCTGCTGATGTGGCTGCTGGCGACGCCGATGCGACGCCGGCGCCTGGCGGCGAAAAATGCCAGTCAACCGTCTGCCGCAGGGCCTGATACGGAAACCGTCAGCCGGGCGGATAAGCAGCGCGCTGACAACACCGGCCAGTAGTCAAAGCGGGGCACCCCGCCAGATCAACGTGGCCATGCGCCCGGTAACACCATCCCGACGATAGGAAAAATAGCGTTCGGCATCAAGCAGAGTGCAGGCATTGCCGCCGTGGATAGCGGTGACGCCTGCCCGTTGCAGACGCTGCCGGGCAAGCAGGTAGAGATCGGCAAAATAGCGACCATCTGTACCAGCGACAAAAGCGGCAGCAGCGGCCGCGTCATCGCCAACAAAGGCCTGACGGACCTCGGCCCCAACCTCGAATGCAGCCGGGCCGATCGCCGGGCCCAGCCATGCCATCACCTGCGCTGGCGCCACGCGCATAGCAGCCAGGGTGGCCTCCAGAACACCGGCACGCAGTCCGCGCCAGCCAGCATGGGCTGCGGCGACAACGCCTCCGTTGCGTTCGCAGAAGAGAACAGGCAAGCAGTCGGCCGTCATGACCGCACAGACACGGCCAGACTGACGGGAAAATACGGCGTCGGCTTGCGGCCCCGGCGTTGCTTCTATGGCCGTGTCAGCATCGAAAACCGCGACCCCATGCACCTGCTGCAACCAGCACGGCTGCGCAGGCAGCACCAGGGCCAGCAGCGCACGATTGGCGGCGACGTCTTCTGCTCGGTCGCCAACGTGATCGCCAAGGTTGAAGCTGTTCCACGGCGCCCGGCTGACGCCGCCACAGCGGGTTGTCTGCAGCGCATGCACGCCCGCTGGCAGTGGCCAGTCGGGGACATACCAGGGATCAGTCGTCGTCACCGTCGCCATATTCGTAGATCAGCTCGACTTCGTGGTCATCGTCGTAGTCATCCTCGCCCAGTGCGGCATCCGCTTCCATGGCCGCGTCGAGGCGCAATTGATCAAGCAGATCGGCCATGTCGTCCGGTAGCGGTGATTTCCACTGCATTGACTTGCCGCTGGCCGGATGCACCAGGCCGAGCTTGCGCGCGTGCAGGAATTGGCGGTCGAAAGCCGGGCCACGGGGCACCCGGTTGGCACTACGGCCGTAAACCGGATCGCCCACCAGCGGGTGGCCGATATGGTCGAGATGGACCCGAATCTGGTGTGTGCGCCCGGTTTCCAGCGAACACTCGATCAGCGTACATGTCGAAAAACGCTCGACGATCCGATAATGCGTGCGCGCCGGCTTGCCCCCCATGACGACTGCCATTTTTGTCCGCTGAATCGGGTGCCGCCCGATCGGTGCATCAACCGTACCGCCGCGCTCGACCTGACCACGGGCCAACGCCTGGTATTCGCGCTTGACTGTGCGGGCCTGCAACTGGCGAACCAGATCGGTCTGCGCCTCCAGCGTCTTGGCGACGACCAGCAGGCCGGAGGTATCCTTGTCGAGGCGGTGTACGATGCCGGCACGCGGCACCGATGACAGCTGCGGGGCGTGGTACAGCAGGGCATTGAGCAGTGTTCCGCTCCAATTGCCCGCCGCCGGATGGACGACCAGCCCGGCCGGCTTGTCGATGACGATCAGCGTCTCATCCTCAAAAATGACCTGCAGCGGAATCGCCTCGGGCAGCAATGCTGACACCTGCTCTTCCAGGGCCGCCTCAACATTGATCGCCTCGCCGCCCCAGAGCTTGTGCTTTGGTTCGCTGACCGGTTTGCCGTCAACTTTCACCCGCCCTTCGCGAATCCAGCCCTGCAGACGATTGCGCGAATGCTGCGGCAGCAAGCCGGCAAGGACGTGATCCAGACGCAGCCCACCGCTATCAGCGGGTGCGGCAAGGGCTAGCGACGTGCTATCATCGCCGCGCCCGGTCGTTGTGGCCACGGACGTACCAACCGCTGCCGAAGGCGCGGGACTTTTCGATTTCTTCTGCGGAATTTTCATCATGCGTAGTTTAGCGGTTATCGCGGCAATCCTCACGGCCACCTTGCTTGGCGGATGCGGCATTTTTGGCGAACCGAAAGATGAAACAGTCGGTTGGTCACCGAACAAGCTCTACACCACCGCCAAGGAAGCCCTGAACGACGGGCAGTACGACAATGCAGTGAAGTACTTCGAAAAACTGGAAGCGCGCTATCCCTATGGCCGCTATGCCCAGCAGGCTCAGGTCGAAATCGCCTACGCGTACTGGAAAGCCAACGAACCCGCCTCGGCCCTGGCTGCCTGTGACCGCTTCATCAAGCTGCACCCGAACCACCCGAACGTCGATTACGTCTATTACCTGAAGGGCCTGATCGGCTTCAACGAAGATCTTGGGCTGCTCGGTAGCGTTTCGATGCAGGACCCGACCGAGCGCGATCCGAAATCGGCCAAGGAATCCTTCGATGCGTTCAAGGAGCTGGCGTTACGCTACCCCGACAGCAAGTAC
>JBAYVG010000128.1:0-6180 GCA_041674785.1 Rhodocyclaceae bacterium | reverse complement strand
GCATCAGACAGCTTTCACCGATGTGCTCGCGGCCGCGTCACTGACCGGCGCCCTGCCCGAGTCGATTACGCTGATCGGCGTGCAATTTGAAAATATCGATGCGTGGGGCGGCGACCTGTCACCAGCCGTCTCTGCAGCCATTGATCAGGCTATCGCAATCGGCCTGAGCGAACTGGAATCCTGGGAGGAAGCGACGTATGCGTAGTGCCAACGTGAGTTATGACAACACTTTGAACCTCCTCGGCAGGATCTGCGTCGGCATGTTTCATTTCGTCGACAACGTACGCATGTTCCGGGTTGGCAATTCCATCACGATTTTCACCATCATCCTGCTGTTCGCCGGCACCGGCGCCACCATGTTCACTTTCAAGTCGGTGTCGGACATCGTCGGCGTCTGGCGCGACTTCGATTCCGGCTTGGCGCGCCGCATCGATTTGCTGGGGCATTTCGAGCATTACCTGGGGTATAGCGGTCTGGCTCACCATTGGCCGGCGGCACAGGCGGGCGACATCAAGGCCAAGCAGGCGGCAGGCGAGGCCTTGGTCAAGGTGCGCGAGGGCTTTCCGGCCTTTCTCAACGCCAATCCGACCGAGCAGGAAAAGACTTACCTGGCCCAGTTGGAAAAGACCGTGACGGCGCATGAGCGCAACCTGGCCGGTACGGCCGAAGCGATCGATGCGGTTGCCACGGCGGCGGCGCTTTCCGGCATCAAGCAGTCGCTCGCCGAGCACCGCAAGGCCGGTGCCGATGCGGTGGAGGATGCCATCTGGGCGCTCTCCGCCAAGGTCGGCGGCATCATGTTTGCCGCCGGGGTGATTCTTGCCGTGTTCGGCCTGTTCACCTTCTGGTTTATCCGCTTTCGCGTCGCCTTGCCGCTTGAGGCGATCAATTCGACCATGGCCGGCTTGTCGCGTGGCGACACGAGCGTGAACATTCCCTTCACCGCGAAGAGCGACGAAGTCGGCGAAATGGCGCGCTCGGTGCAGGTGTTCAAGGACAATGCCGTCGTCAAGGAGCGCATGGAAGAGCAGAAGCAGCAGGTTAACCAGACCGTTCGCGCTACCGCTTTTGAACTCGGCGATCTCACCAAAAACGTCCGCAATGCCACAGCGGATCAGGCTTCGGCATCACAGAGCATGTCGGCGGCAACCGAGCAGCTAACCGTCAGCATCGACCAGGTTGCGCAGAATGCCGACCATGCCCTGACCGTCACGCGCGAGACGGTGATCGCCGTCAAGGACGGCGAGAAGGCGGTTCAGGAGACCATTGCCGTCATGGAAGAAACCGCCAAGTTGGTGGCGCATGCCGCTGAGCGCGTGGACGAGCTCGGCAAGCAAAGCGTACAGATTCAGGAGATCGTCACCATCATCCAGGGCATTGCCAAGCAAACCGACCTTCTGGCGCTGAACGCCTCGATTGAATCGGCACGCGCCGGCGAAGCCGGCCGCGGTTTTTCCGTGGTCGCCGACGAAGTCAGACACCTCTCGGAAAAAACCAACACCTCGGCACATGACATCAGCGACATCCTGACCAGGATCCGCGGGCAGATGGAACAGGTTTCCAGCGATGTAGCCGTGGCCTCAAGCAAGGCCAAGGAAAGCGCGGCACGTTCACGCCTCGTCGGCGAAGCGCTGGCGCTGATCGACAACCGTTCCGGAATGGTCGCCGGTGCAATGGAGGAGATCGCCAACGCCGCCCGCGAGCAGAGCACCGCGGGGCATGAAATCGCCCAGCAGGTTGAAACCGTGGCCGGGTCCTCGGAGACCGTCAGCGCGCAAATCAATCGCATCGACGAACTGACCCACGGCTTGAATCAGACCGTGACCAGCATCTAATCAAGTAGCTCTGATTTGTTCAGGTGTTGTCGCTTTTGCGGAACACTACATCCCAGACGCCATGGCCGAGGCGCTGGCCGCGCGCCTCGAACTTGGTCTGCGGCCGGTAGGCCGGGCGTTCGGCAAAACCGGCCGCGGTGTTGGTCAGCAACGCTTCTGCGGATAGCACCTCAAGCATCTGCTCCGCATATTCCTGCCAATCCGTGGCGCAGTGCAGGTAGCCATCGGCTGCCAGGCGTTCGGTCAGCAGTCGCACCAGGGGCGGCTGGATCAGGCGGCGTTTGTGGTGGCGTTTTTTCGGCCATGGGTCGGGAAAGAAAATGTGGATGCCTGCCAGTGATGCCAATGGAATCATGTCGCGCAGGACCTCGACGGCGTCGTGCTGGATGATGCGCACGTTGCCGAGCTGGCGCTCGGCGATCTCCTTGAGCAGGCCGCCGACTCCGGGCGTGTGCACCTCGATGCCGAGGTAATCATGCTGCGGATGCGCTTCGGCGATCCGGGCGGTGGTCTCGCCCATGCCGAAGCCGATTTCGAGAAATTTCGGCGCTACCTCAGCACTTCTGCCGAAGGCTGCAGCGAGGTCGAGCGGCGCGTTGCGGTAGGGGATGCCCCACAGCGCCAGGTCGCTGTCGTAATGTCGCTGCTGCGCGGCTGTGATGCGGCCCTGGCGCAGCACGAAACTGCGCACCGGCTCGCGCCGGACTTCGCTGTCTGTGTCGGTCAATTGATCAGGCCGGAAGAGGGGGAACTCGGGCTGGCGGCATAGAGCTTCTTCGGCATGCGCCCGGCCAGGTAGGCCTCGCGTCCGGCTTCGACCGCCTTCTTCATGGCGCCGGCCATCTGCAGCGGGTTTTTGGCCAGCGCGATGGCGGTGTTCATCAGCACACCGTCGCAACCGAGTTCCATGGCGATCGCTGCGTCCGATGCGGTGCCGACGCCTGCATCGACCAGCACCGGCACTTTGGCCTGGTCGATGATCAGGCGCAGGTTCCAGGGATTGAGGATGCCCATGCCGGAGCCGATCAAGGAGGCCAGCGGCATTACCGCGACACAGCCGATGTCTTCGAGCAGCTTGGCCTGGATCGGATCGTCGCTGCAATACACCATCACCTTGAAGCCGTCCTTGACCAGGGTTTCGGCGGCCTTGAGAGTTTCCGGCATATGCGGGAAGAGCGTGTTGGGGTCGCCCAGCACTTCCAGCTTGACCAGGTCATGGCCGTCCAGAAGTTCGCGCGCCAGGCGCAGCGTGCGCACCGCGTCCTCGGCCGTGTAGCAGCCGGCGGTGTTGGGCAGATAAGTATAGTCGGAGGGCGGCATCACTTCGAGCAGCGAGGGCTGGCCCGGCTCCTGGCCCATGTTCACGCGCCGGATCGCGACCGTGACGATCTGTGCCTCGGAGGCGTCGATGGCCTCCTTGGTGGCGGGGAAGTCCTTGTATTTTCCGGTGCCGACCAGCAGGCGCGAGGTGTAGCTGCGGCCGGCGATGATCAGTGGGTCCTGGTCCATAACGCTGTCTCCGTCCTGAATGTTTCAGCCGCCGCCGACGGCGACAACGATTTCGATGCGACAGCCCGGTTCGATCCGGGTCGCCGCGTGAAGGCTCTTCGGCACGATCTCGCCGTTTTTCTCAACCGCTACACGCTTGCCGGCATAGCCCAGGTCATCGAGCAGGTGTGCCACATCAGTGGGGGCTTCGACTTGGCGGGATTCGCCGTTGAGGGTGAAAGTGATCATTGGCGAAAGTTTATCACGCGCCCTGCCGACGCTTTTCTAACCCTCTAGCGAGGCATCGCTGACGCCGATCAGCTGGATGGCATTGGCAGTGCTGGATGAAGTAACAGCCATCGCGATGTCCGTGGCATGGGCGATCGTATCCGCCGAATTGTTGTAGGTCAGTCCGTTGCCGATGGCAAAGGTTTTGCCAACGGCGACCTTATTGTCGAGCAGGTCGGCGACCCAGCCCCAGGTCGCATCGTTCTTGAAGGTGTGCGCCGAGCTCAGGATATCCTGCGCCAACGAAAAACGCGTCGCAGTGTGGTCGGCCAGCTGGCCGGTCCAGTAGGCCAGTCCGCCGGCATCGGCGCCATCCGGGCGTCCGAGCGCATTCTTGTAGAAGACATTGATGAAGTCCGTGTCGGTCATGCTGGCAGAGAATCCGGTCTGGCTGGAAAACTGAACTCCGGCGTTGTAGAACGATTCGGAGATTTGCGTAATGCTCTTGCCGCCACTCAACTGATCGATCCAGTAGCTCAGGCCATCCGCATCGGGGACGCGGTTGAAGAAAGCCACGTAGAGTTCGGCGATGGAATTGAGATTGGCGGTCGAAATCGCGGCTGCCTTGGCCTGCACCATCAGATTGACCGAAACATCCGAGAACTTCAACCGGTCGACATTCGACAGGGTATCGGTACCGCCTGTGCCGACCTTGTCCGTTACGCTATAGCCACTGGCGGTCTTGGTGATCGAATAGTTGGTGCGTGCTGCACCGTAGGCAACGTAGTATTCCCCCGCAGTCGCGTCGTAACTCACCCCGGCACCGGGAGGTACAGGAAATATCGTGGTCATAGTCTTGCTCCCCGGAACCTACTGCTTGTTTACCCGGAATCCGACGCTGGCTCTCAATGATCGATTGCCTGCCGTGAAATTCAGGCAGCCCATGCTGGAGATGTAATTACTGAGCGCCAATCTGCCCTGCGCGTCAAGGCCGAGCGCGTAGCAGTACCCTTGCTGAAGTCATTATCCCATGCCGATAAGGGGTTTACAGCGCCATGGTCGGCGGTTATAGTGCGCCACCTATGTCTTTTCGTCCCTACATTGGCCGCGCTGGCGTGGTGCTGTTTGCCAGCTTCTTGTGCCAGTTTGCTTCCCCAGCCATTGCCGACGAACCTCCGGTTCCGGCTGCGCAAGCATTGGATATTCAGCTCAAGGGAGCCACTTCCCTGTTTCAGCAGGCCAGCGCCAAAGCCAATGAGGCCGTGACCCAGGCCCTCGATCTGGTCGGGATACGCTATCGCCGCGGCGGGACTTCACCGGAAACCGGTTTCGATTGCAGCGGTTTCGTCGGCCATGTGTTTCGCCAGGGGCTGGGCTTGATTCTGCCGCGCACTTCGCGCGAAATCAGCAAGAGCGGCGAAGTCGTCAAGAAAAACGAATTGCAGCCGGGAGATCTGGTGTTCTTCAGAACCATGCGCCAGGCCTTTTCCCATGTCGGCATTTATCTGGGCGACAACCTGTTCGTCCATGCCCCGGCCAGCGGCGGCGAAGTGCGCATCGAAGACATGCGCACCGGCTACTGGGGCAAGCGCTTCAACGGCGCCCGCCGCATCGCCTCCTCGGAATAGTCCGCTCCCAACTTAGCGCAGCCTGGCCAGTCTGGCCTTCAATTCGACGAGTACCGCAGCCACCGCCTTTTCGCCCTCCAGCACGGCCAGATGCCGGTCCTGGAAGTCGGTGGCGCGCAGTTCGGGCGTGTAAGGTCGGATCACAATGTCGGCCGCGGGCAATTCCTGCTTGCTGATGGTCTGCGCCATGATGGAAAAAGTCTGCAGCAGCACGTCGATGGTGCTCTGGGTCTTGCCATGCTGCGGTTTGGCCGAGATGTCGACCGCGATGACGAAATCCGCACCCAGGGAGCGTGCAGCCTGCACCGGTACGGGGCTTACCAGGCCGCCGTCGACGTATTCGCGGCCGTTGATGGCGACCGGCTGAAACACGCCCGGCACACTGCTTGAGGCGCGCACCGCCATGCCGGTGTTGCCGGTGCGAAAGATAACCGCTTCGCCGCTTTGCAGGTCGGTGGCAACGACTGCCAGAAGCTTGCCGAGTTTTTCCAGGGGACGCTGTCCCACCGCCTGGTTCACAAAGTTCTGCAGTGCCTCGCCCTTGAAGACGCCACGATCGGGCAGGGACCAGTCGGAAAACTGGCTTTCCTCCACCTGCAAGACCAGTTTCTGCAAATCGAAACCGCTGTGGCCGGCGGCATACAGGGCGCCGACCACGGCACCCGCGCTGGTGCCGACGACCATGTCGGGCACGATGCCCTGCGCCTCGAGCGCCTTGATGACGCCAACATGGGCAAATCCGCGTGCCGCGCCGCCACCCAGCGCCAGCGCAATCTTGACCGGTGGCTTGGGCTGCACAGGAGCGACCGGGACCGGTTTGGGCGGCGTTGCGCAGGCCGCCAGAAAAGCGGTAACCACCAACAAGCAACGCAGGCCAAAGGTCTTCATGTGGCTTGGATTTTATCCGAGCGTCTCGTTTCAAGGCCGCAGCTGCGCTAGAATTTTCTCCATCGCATTGTTCGTCGTTGCTGTCATGATCCCCTGGCTGACCCAAGCGCATC
>JBAYVG010000127.1:0-6204 GCA_041674785.1 Rhodocyclaceae bacterium | reverse complement strand
GATGTCGCTCGTCGAGGTGCCGCCACTGAGCGTCACCGTGTATTGCAGACTGGTCCCTTCGTTGACCGCCGTGGCGTCGCCAATCGAGACCGTCAGGGTCGGGGCTACGTCATTGATCGTGCCCGTGGCAGCCACTCCACCAACCGTCAGAGTAAGAGTCTCGGTCGGCTCATAGATGGCATCGGATGTTGTCGGGATGGTTACGCTAAAACTGCTCACCCCCGCAGCAACCGTTATCGTGCCGTCGCCGTTATTGGTCACACCCGCACCAAACACAGGTGAAGCAAAGTCGCCGGCTCCCGCCGTCACGCCGGCAACGCTAAAAGCGAAAATGGTCGGCGTCACAGGAGCGGCGGAGAGCGTTACCGTGTGAACAAGGCTAGTGCCTTCAGCCACAGTATCCGAGGTCACCGCGACAATCGTAGAGGCAGGGATAGTGCCGGCAGAGCCACCCACAGCACCGCTCTCAGCGGCTGCCTCAGTAGGCGAATTTCCGCTCGGCGGTATCTCACCGCCACTGTTACGATCGGCAGTACTGAATTGAAAATTCAACGGATCAACCGACTCTGAAATCCGCATCAGCCGCACAAACGACGAACCGCCATCGGCGCCGCCGGCTTCACCTGCAGCGGTCTCTTCCAGTAGTGCGTCAAGGCTGCCACCACTGTTGATGGCCTTGATGACCTTGTCGATATCCCCATTCCCGGCCAGCAGGGCTGCGTCACGGGCATCCGGTTTGACTTCAGCCGCAACCTCGGCGTCAACGGTCAGCTGTTCGCCGCTTCTTACCAGGCGCGTCGTGCCATCCTGGAGCGCCAGTTCGACCCGTCCGCCTTCTCCCGGCGTGATCACATCACCCTCGCGAACCGGGTCGCCCACCTTGAGGCGGCGAACCTTGCCCTCCGGGCTGCGGGCAAACACTTCGCCTTGAACGGCGGCAACACGGGCTATAACAAGGGCTTCGGCCATGACGGGTACTCCGGTGGGAATTCTGAATAGATGCAGGGTAGCCGGCTGGCCGGTAGCCGCCTACTGTACTGAAGTACAACCCGGGATAGCGTGGCTGAAAACCGCGCTAGCGGCTGATTTCGATGCCGTTGACGATGAGCGAGAGCTGAAGCCGGTCACGGACAGCCAGTTTTTCCAGAATGGCACCAACGTGAGCCTTGATGGTGCGCTCGGTGATATCGAGCTGGCGGGCAATTTCCTTGTTGCTGGCGCCTTGCGCGACGGCGATGGCAACCTCGCGCTCGCGCTCGGTCAGGCTGACCGACCAGTTAGAACCTTCAACCACGGGCGGCGGCACGAGACGGGCCGTTCCCGTGAGCAGACGCTGCAGCAAGCGCTGCCCCACCCACAGACCGCCGTTTTCAACCACAGTGGCGACCTGCTGCAAGACTTCAGGCGCTGCATGGGCATTGCAGTAGCCGGAAGCACCAGCGCCGAGTGCTGCGAGCGCATCTTCTTCGCCCGGCTCATCGGCCAGGATGATCAGCGGACGCTGACCAATGCGGCGGCGAATCGGCACGACCAGGCGGGCTGCTGCCTGCCCCGGTGGCACCAGCAGCCAGATCGGACCTGAACTGCTTTCGTCCAGCTTGTCGGCTGGCCGCAGCGCCCGGGCTGCAGGAAAAGCTTCCCGCCAGAGATCGCGCAGCTGGCCATCGCCAGTGATGAACAGTTGCTCTCCCATCCCCTATCGTTCGCTGAACGCCCTCGCCTTGGCCCTGAGAACGGGCTTTAGAAGGTAAGTGAGCACACTCTTCTCGCCGGTGATGATATCCACCTCGGCAATCATGCCGGGAATGATCGGGAAGTTGTCGCCAATGGTCGATTTGTTGGTACGTACACGCACGATGTAGAAAGCGTTGCCCTTCTCGTCGGTCACCGTATCGGCGCCGATATGTTCGAGTACGCCCTCAAGGCCGCCGTAGATCGAAAAATCGTAGGCGGTGAATTTGACCACGGTCTTCTGCCCCGGGCGCAGGAAGGCGATGTCGCGCGGCTGCACACGGGCTTCCAGCAAGAGGTTATCTTCCAGCGGGACAATTTCGACCACGTCCTTGCCCGGCTGGATGACACCGCCGACGGTATTGACCATCAGCCGCTTCACCGTCCCCTTGACCGGAGAACGCAACACCGAGCGCTTGACCTTGTCGGAAAGACCAATGCCGCCTTCGGAAAGGCTGTTCAGCTTGCTCATGGTTTCAGCCAGCTCCTTGCCAGACTCATTGCGGAAGGCCAGCTCAACTTCCTGGATCTTGCGACCGGCTTCGTTGATTGCCGCCTGCACGCGGGCGATCTGGGCGGAAGTCATGTCCTTGTCGCCACGATAGCGCGCAACATCGCGCTCCAGCCGCAGTAACTCGACTTCGGACACGGCTCCGGAATTGATCAGCGGCTTGGTGACGGTCAGTTCCTTCGAGGTCAGCTCGTATGCACGTGCTGCATTCTCGTATTTGGCACGCAACTCGTTGAGTTCCTGCTGTCGCTGCGCCAGCTGCTGCCGGGCGATACCCACTTGTGCATCGAGCTCCTCGCGGCGGGACTCATAGAGCCGGCGCTCCTCTTCAGCAGTTTTCGGGTCTTCCTTGAGCACTTCGGCCGGCATTTTCAGCGGTTTGCCATCGGTGAGTGCCCGCAAGCGGGCCGCCTTGGCAGCCTGCGCCAGATACTGAACGCGCGCCTCCTTCACTGATGAGACAAAACGGGTTTCGTCGATCTTCAGCAGCATCTGTTCCGGCTGGACGATTTCCCCCTCGCGAACCAGTATCTCCGAAACAAAGCCGCCATCAAGGCTCTGCAGCACCTGAATCTGCCGCGAAGGGATCACCTTGCCCTCGCCACGCGTCACCTCATCAACCTGGCTCACCGCTGCCCACATGACAAAAATGGCAAAAGCGATACCGAGGGATTTCAGCAATACGCGCGCGCGTAGCGGTTCCTGATGAAGAATGGCGTAATCGGCATCGGCCTCGAAGCCACGGTGTTCGCGCTCCTTCTCCACCGTCTCCATGTTGGCCAGCCAGCGGTCGAAATGCGGCTGCAACGGAATCCGCGCCTTCTCCAGCAAGGTCACCAGTTTTTGCCCGGCGGCAATCAGACGCGGATTCACCCCGCTCATTGCGCCCTCCCCACCTTGCCGGACTGCAGCGCTTCGACCACCTGTTCACGCGGACCATCGGCAACGATGCAGCCATCATCCATAACGATGATGCGGTCGGCCAGCTCGATCAGACTGGTGCGGTGCGTGACGATGATCATCGTCTTGTGCGCGGCATAACGTTTCAGGCGCAGCTTGAACTGGTGCTCGGTGGAGAAATCCATCGCGCTGGTCGGTTCATCGAGCAACAGCAAGGGCGGGTCCATCAAGACGGCACGAGCAAGGGCGACTTCCTGGCGCTGACCGCCAGAGAGGGATTCGCCACGTTCGCCGATGAGCATGTCGAAGCCCTGCGGGTGACGATTGACGAACTGCGACAAACCGGCCAGCTCGGCGGCTGCAACAACTGCCGAATCATCGGCGTAAGGCGCGCCAATGGTGATGTTCTCGCGCAAGGTGCCGTAGAACAACAACGCATCCTGGCCAACAAAACCGAGATTGCGCCGCAGGTCTGCCGGGTCAAGCTGGCGCAGGTCGATCCCGTCGATGCGAACGGCACCTTCTGCCGGTGCATAGAGCCCGAGAATCAGCTTCTGTAATGTCGTCTTGCCCGAGCCGGTGCGGCCAATAACCACCACGTGCTCGCCCGCTTTGACGTGAAAGGAGACTTTCTTCAGCGCCGGCTCAGCCTGATTCGGATAGGAGAAGACGACGTCGCGGAACTCGACCTCGCCGTTCAATTCAGGACGATGGATGAAGGAATCGTCTTCCGGCCGTTCGATCGGGTTGGCCATCAGTTTGTCGAGCGACTCCAGTGCCGTGCGCGCATTCTGGTACTGCATCAGCAAGCCGACTGCCTGACCCAGGGGTGAAATTGCCCGACCACCGAGCATGGTGACAGCGATCAGCCCGCCCATGCTGAGCATGCCTTGATGAATCAGATAGACGCCACCAATGATCAGCGCCACATTGACCGCCTGCTGGATCGCCGAAGCGCCGTTCATAGCAGTTGCCGACAGGAGCCGGGTCTGGGCATTAACGCGGGCAAGAAAGGCGGTAGTGTTTTCCCATTTTTTCTGCACCGAACCCTCGGCACATTGGGTCTTGATCGTTTCCAGTGCGGTCAGACTTTCGATCAGCGCCGCGTTACGCATCGCCGAAGCCCGGTAGGTCGTTTCCGACAACTCGTGCATCTTGTGCTGTACCACGTAGGCGTAAATGATAGCGATGGCAATTCCGACGAGCGGTATCAGGACCAATGGCCAGGAAATCCACAGGATCGCCACGATGAAGATCAGTGCGAAAGGAAAATCAATCAGCGCTGACACCGTGGCCGATGCGATGAAATCGCGCACCGACTCAAAAGCCCGCAAGTTGGACGCGAACGAACCGACCGATGCCGGCTTGCCCTCCATACGCATGCCAAGCACACGCTCCATGATCATGGCCGACAAACGAACGTCGACACGCGCCCCGGCGAGATCGATGAAATGCCCGCGCAACAGACGGATGACGTAATCCATGCCGATCACCAGCAGGACACCCATAGCCATCATCCACAGGGTATCGACCGCATTGTTCGGAACCACGCGGTCATAAACGTTCATGGTGAACAGCGGCATGACCAGCGCAAAAATATTGACCAGCAGTGCTGCCGCGACCACATCGCGATAGACCGCGGCCTGCTCACCGAGCGTGCCCCAGAACCAGTGTCGCAGCTTGACCTTGCGCACTTCCGGAGAGCGGGCGTCGAAGGAAAAACGGGGCCGGCAGAAGATGGCTATGCCCAGGTAGCGCGCCAGCAATTCGTCCCGCGTCAGCCTGACCTCGCCCTGCCCCGCTTCCGGGAATAGCAGGCGGGCGGTGACCTTGGCGTCGTTCCCAGCCTCGTCCTTACCTTCCCAGCCAAGCAGAATGCAGGCTTCGTCATCCTTCAGCAGCAGAATGGCAGGCAGCAGGGCGACATCAATTTCCTCAACCGGCCGGCGGACAATCTTGCTCGAAAAGCCGGCGCGGGAGGCGGATCGCGGGAAAAGCGAGGGTGTCAGCCGACCATTTTCCAAGGGAATGCCGGCGATCAAGGCGGCCCGGGTTCCCGGCCGACCATGCAGGCGCGTCATTTCCACCAAGCACCCGAGAAGCGGGTCATGGTGCAACAAATCTTCCCTGAGGCCCGGCAGCTTGGCCGGCTGTTGATGTTCTGACATTGCGCGTCGCTGGTTCTGAAAACAGGACAAAAACGGCGAATTTGCCATCTGGCGTCGATTAAACTACAGGAAGCTGTCACTGCCAAGGCATTAATTCACGCGGGCACAGGGCCTGCAGCGCCATTATCAGGGCGCGAAGAGGAAACCTTTCGCTGATCCGGAAGTCTATTCCAGTCCTGCATGTTGCATTGCGATACGTTAGAATTTCCCTTTTGTAGCGCCACTCAAACAGCCCATGACCGCCCGCCTGCGCGAAATTCCGTACAACTACACTTCGTTCTCCGACCGCGAGATCGTTATCCGTCTGCTTGGCCAGGAAAACTGGGCGATCCTCGACGAACTGCGCAGCGAACGCGTCACCGGCCGCTCGGCACGTATGTTGTACGAGGTGCTCGGCGACATCTGGGTGGTGCAGCGCAACCCCTACCTCGAAGACGACCTGCTGGCCAACGACGAGCGCCGCCGGGCGCTGATCGATGCCCTGCGTCATCGCCTGACCGAAGTCGACAAGCGCCGCCAGGGCAACGACAAGGTACTGAAGCTGGTCGATGCCGCGCAGACTGCCATCAACGCCTTCGAGCGGCGCTTCGAAGAAAGCGCCAAGCTGCGCAAGAAGGCGCTCAAGGTTCTGTCGCGGCACACGCGCAAGGACAACATTGCCTTCGACGGACTGGCCCGCGTTTCGCACGTCACTGACGCCACTGACTGGCGTATCGAATACCCTTTCGTCGTCCTCTACCCGGACACCGAGGAAGAGATCGCCGCGTTGGTCAAGGGCTGCATCGAGCTCGGCCTGACCATCATTCCGCGCGGCGGTGGCACCGGCTACACCGGCGGCGCCGTGCCGCTGACGCATCTGTCGGCGGTCATCAACACCGAGAAGCTGATCGACAT
>JBAYVG010000126.1:0-6331 GCA_041674785.1 Rhodocyclaceae bacterium | reverse complement strand
TTGCCGTTCGCGCCGGGCTGGCCGTCCTTCGGCGCGGGGATCTTCGCCAGCACCTGTGCAGCAATGGCGTCAGAGTCCACCGTGGCATCTTTGCCGTTGATTCCATCCCGACCGTCGCGGCCGGGGGCGCCGTCAGCGCCTGCAGGTATCGCCTTGATCTGGTCTTCCACCGCTTTCAAGCGGCTGGAAATGGGCGCGACCGCACGGCCGATGTAGTCGTGAATCCCGCCAATGAACTTTTCAACGTCAAGCATGGATTAGTTCCTCGGGGGACTTGCGAAACAGCAGATGCAGCGCCTTGTCTGTCTGGTCTTCGTCTTCTTCGGCTGGCGGCTTGGGTGCCGGGGCTGGCAGTGCTGGTGCGGCGGCCGAATCTTTGGCGAACGGATCGTCCAAAGCATCCCGCTTTGACAGAGCCGCCAGCGAGAATTGCTGCTGCTGGAGATAGGGGGTGTTGCCACCCGGCACCGGCTTCAGACCGAACTTGCGGCGCGACTCATCAGGCGACGAAATCCCGCGCTGCACCTTCATGCCCTCAGTTTCCGCCATCGTCTTGCTGTCCATGCGCAGGAGGTCGTCTAGGTCGAACTCGATGCGGTAATTCAGTTTGTGCAGGTCCAAGCCGTCATCAAGCAAGTCCTCGATTGAGGTGAAATGCTTTTGCAGGGTCTGCGAGTAGTACGCCTGCGAAAGCGCCTGCACGTTGTCATAGGACGGCGGGTCACCGACGCCGACCATGAATGCGGGGACGTGGAAGGCTGAGCAAACCTGTTCAGCCGTGGCCTTCAGTTGTTCGACCAGTTGGGCATCAACAGCCTTGGCGCCGAATGGGTCGAACTTCAGGCCATCGCCGCCAACCAGAATCTTGCCCAAGTTGTCGCCGCCGTGATTCTTCTCGAACTCTTCCTGCAGACGCTTGGCGGTTTCCTCATTGATCGCTTCCGGCGCGGTCAGCATCCCGCCCGGCATGCTCATGTTCTTGAAGAATGTTTCGCTGTTCTGCTGAATCCGCAGGCCCTGCGATGACGGCAGGCGGGCGGCAAACAGAGGGGCGATTCCTACCAGCGGATGGAACAGGCATTCCATCCTGTCGTGAATTATTTCCCGCGCAGGGATAGCGACTTGATCCTGCGGCAGTTTGGACAGTTCGTCGCGCTGCAGTTGGTAGAACACAGAGCCGTCAGGCGCCACAAGCGGAGTGACGCGCGACGGGTCCAGCACATACAACGCCGTCACCACGTTGCGTTCGTCGCGGATCTTCAAGACGTAGGTGTTGCCCCAAAGAAGTTTTGACAGCACCCAACTTTCAATGAACTGCTGGCGGGTCTGGAAATGGTTCGGCTTGCGCAGGACGCGATTGAATGCCGGGCTTGAGGTTTCGGACCAGATGCCGTCTTCCAGCAGCATCAGCCTCATCCACACCTTGGCGATGTCGCCCGCAATCAGCGTGACGCATGCATAGAACGGCGTGTAGGCAAAAATTCCGTCATCCGTGATCTTCTCGTCCGACTGCCAGTTGCGATGCCGCGACGAAAAGAGCGTGAGCCACCCGCGATTACTGTCCACACCGGAAAGCGCAGCTTGCTTGGCAAGCCAGCCCCGTGCGGCCCTACGCAGGCGGTCCACGACTTTCATTGTGCGGCCCGCAGCGCAGCGCGCACCTTCGCGGCGCCGGTCAGGTGGTGCAGTTTCAGGCCACGCGCTGCAGCCAGTGCGTGCAGTTCCGTCGCGTCCATCGCGTCGAGGTCATCGCTGACAGGATCGGCAACGGTCTCAGCCGCTGGGGGCGCCTGCTGATACGCAGGCGCAGCCACCATCGCCCGCGTGCGGTACGTCGCAGGCGCTTCCTTGAACACGACTGCAACCGGCGTAGGCGCAACGGCCGCGCTTCCAATCGCTTTCAGCACGCGCGCATCGCTCTCGCCTCGCGCCTCGAATAGCTCGCCTACGCGCAGGCGTCGGCCCGCGTAGACCAACCCCTTCAGGGCTTTCATGTGTACGGTCATATCGACTCCAGTAAATGGGGGTCCAGCACCCAGGCCGGACCCCCTGTTCACCCTAGGGCGATCAGCTCACCACGCCGCCGTATTCGCAGTTGTCCATGTAGGCAACGGCGGTGGAACGGCGCTTGGCGTAGTTGATGCGGCGCACGACCTTGAAGCCGACCTGTTCGGTCTGCCACAGGGACATCAGCGTTGCGCTGGCGGCGGTCGGGGTGTCGCCCGCGCCGGCCGGGGCGCTGTCCTGCTCGATGGTCGCCACATCGGTCATGGAAACGTCGATGCCGCTGTCGCCGATCTTCCAGATGTCGGACGGCTTCAGCAGAATCCAGTGACCACCCGTCACGTTGTCGCCCGTGAACACGCGATCACCCAGCAGCGTGCCGCCATCGGCGTTCAGGCCGACGAATTCCGGCTGGCCCAGCGCATTGACCAGCAGCGCAAGCGCCTTGGCCATGCTCGGGGTCATGATCTGCACCAGGCCCGATGCGTTCTTGGCCGTCAGGAAGCCGGTGTAGAGCGTCATCAGGTCGGCGCGCACAGCCGCAGCGTCGGTGCCGGAAGGCGCACCAGCGGACAGGCCGTTCAGCAGGCCGGCAGGCGACACGCCGTTGGAGGCGGCAGCCGTGCCCAGGAAGGTGGTATCGACGCGCTGGGCCGAAGCTTGCGCGAGCGAGTCACGAATCCACATCTCAGCCGAAGGCGAAGAGTCGAGCACCAGCTCCTTGGAACACACCGCGATGGCGCCGACCTTCAGGGGCGTGAGTTCCACGTCCGAGAAGTCGGGCTTGCTGACGGCAATGCCCTTGGATTCGCCGGTCCAGTAGCCGGTGGCAGCGCCGTCCTGGCCCTTGATGTGGACACGGGCAGGCACTTCGCGCAGCGGCAGGCGGTCGAAAATCGTCATCCCGTACAGGAATTCGATGAAGTCGCCGCTGAAGCGCGCGTCGGACTGCGCCAGTTCCGCACCCCACTCGCCGGAGCCGGTGCCACCGCCAGCGACGCCGGCCTTGATGACGTTCACCAGGTTCGGGTGGGTCTTGCCCCACCGCTGCATGGCGATGTCGGCCGGGGTGACGAAGTTGCCCTTGCGCAGCTCGGCCGCCGATGCCGCCTTGGCGATCACGGTGCGGATGAAGCTCTGGCCCTTGAACTTGTCGTCAGGGTCGGCCTTTTTCACGAAAGACATGCCGCCACGGCTGGCGCGGCCTTCGTCCGAAGTGTTGCCCTTGACGCGGCTGGCGGCCGACGCTTGGCGTTCCTCGAACCGCTTGATGCGGATGTCGTCGTCCAGGCTGGCGACTTCGCCGTCCAGGGCGTCGAATTCGTCGCCCTCGTCAGCGGTGAATGCGCGGCCTTCGGCCTTACGCAGTTCCACCAGTTCATTCATGCGCGCAGACTTGGTATTGCGCGCTTCGATCATCTCTTGAAGCGTTTTCACGTTGGTTCCTTTGAATCGGGAAAAAGAAAACCCGCCAGCGGCGGGGTGCTTGGTTCCCGATGCGTCGGGAGAGCCGGATTTCCCGGCGTCAGATCGGATGCCGGGTCGCGCGCCATGTGCGCCCTGCAGGGCACGGCGGGCGGCTTCGTCAGCCGACTTGATTTGGTTGAGCGACAGGACGCCGCTCGCTTGGTTTGCTGGGATGACGACCGGCGACAGTTCGAGCCAGCGCCACCGAAGAAACTTGATGCCCCAACTGCCATCGATTTGTTCGGCATCAATGGCGCGGAATCCAATGCTCAGACCACGCACAAGCTGGGCTCGCATCTGCTGCCAGCATTCGTCCAAACGATCCTTGAGCTTTCCGGGCTCTTTCTCGTCGTGTACTTCGCAATCGACTTCGATGCGGTCTTTCTTGATGCGAGCAGCGCGCACCCAGCCAATGGGCTGCGATGCGTCGTGACCCCAGATGAGTGGCAGCGGAAGGGTGAACTCGGCGCCGTTCGGGACAACCACGTCATCCATCAGATCGGGCTGAATCGTTGAGGCGATGCCGGTAAAGGTGCGCTTGCCGCTGCTGCCCGCCTCTTTGACGTTTTCAATCTCGAAGGTGGCATAGGCGCGCTGATCGCCGAGCGCCTTGATGTCTCGGTTTTTCATAGTTGCGGCTCCAGAAATGCGAAAACCCGCGCTAGGCGGGTTCTGTTGTGTGGGGTTGCCCTAGCGGCCCAGGGCGAAGAATTGGAATTTCTTGGGCGGCTCGATTTCCTTGTGAGCCATGCCAATCGCCATCAAAAGGGCGACGATGTCATCAATCTTGTCCGGCGCCTTCTTCTTGTCCGGCGCGGTATTCATGTTTGCATCGGTGCGCGCAACCAAATTGGACGCGCACCAGTTCAGCACCGGGTCATTGCCGTGACAGAAATTGCCGGCCACATATGCCAGTTCTAGCGCCTGCATCGCCGGGTGATAACTGCGCGGCCCCTGAATGAACTGCTCCATAGGTAGGTTCGCAGCCTTCAGCTTTTGGACCAGTTGCTTGGCGTTCCAGTCGTCGTACCCGATGCCCTTGATGTTGAATCGCGTCTTGGCTGCTAGGATGGTCTTCTCGACCTCGTCATAGTCCGTGACCTCGTCGCCGGCTTCGATCAGTTTCCCGCTGGATACCCATGCGTGGTATGGCACCAATCCGCGTTCTGTTCTTGACTTCACCGCTGCGTGAGGGACGAAGCGCCAGCCATGCGTGTACCACTTCTGCTCGATCAGCCACGCGAGCCTGAAAGATGTGAGGTCGCTTGTGCTGGCCAGGTCAAGCCCGCCATAGCATGGGTATTTTTCCAGCCAATTCAGATCTACGGCGCCGCCGCAAGCCTTCCACTTGACGATGTTGACCCATCCGCCAGCAGCCGAAGACGGCCGGTTCAGCCGCTTGATCTTGAATTCGGCATGCCGGCCCGGCATCTGCTTGGCCTCGATGGCATCCTTGCGCAGCTCCTTGAGCAGCAGCGGATTCACGTCCATCAATGGATTGGCCTTGATCCACGAAGCCTCATCGAAGTCGTCGTCTGCCTTGATCCCGGCTTCCTTGTCTTCGTCGTCCACCGCGTAGTAGACGACCAAGAAGTGGTCAGCTTCAATCACGCCTTGCAGTACCTGCTTGGCGAAGTGCCGCAACTCAGGCCACGGCCCTGGCGATTCATATCCCTCGGTGGTGGTGAACAGAAACAGCGGGTTGGCCCTGGCGCCGGCCGCTGACTTGATGACGTTCAGGAGATCGTGCGTCTTGTGCGCATGGATCTCATCCAGTATCGAACATGATGGGTTCAGACCGTCCTGGGTGCTGGCCTTGCTGTTGATCGGCTTGAATGTCCCGCCATTGGCATAGCTGGCGATTGCATTGGCGAAGGGTTCCAGCAAAAATGCCTCGCGCAGTTCGCTGGTGCGTTCCGCCATCTGTTTGGCGATGTTGAATACGATTCGCGCCTGCTTACCCGTGGTGGCGCCGGAAATCACTTGCGGGCCATTCTCACCCTCGCAGTTCTGGCAGTACAGGCCGATGGCCGCAGCCACCGTGCTTTTCGCATTCTTCCGCGCGATGGCCTTGAGCGCGGTCGTGAATCGGCGGGTTCCATCGTGGTTGCGGAAGCCGAACAGGTTGACGACGAAGAAGACATCCGACTCGTGCAGAGTGATGGTCGGCGTTGCCCATGTACCCTCAATGTGCGGCAGTTTCTCAATGAAGTCACACGGGTCGCTTGCGTGCCACACATCGAACACGAAGGGGCCGCCTTCGGCTGCTGCGCGTTCCAGATCCCTTAGAAACCTCTGCGCCGCCAGCCGAATCCACCGCCCAAAGGTGGCCCGGTTCTTTTCGTCGGCCGCCCGGACAGCATAGTCCCTGGCGATGCCTACATAGTCACGCGGCCACCGAGGGTCGGCCGTTGCGGCTGAATTTGTTGCCTTCCGGTTCTTTGCCAACTGGTTTCACCTTGCCCTGCGCCACAGGCGTCAAGCCGAAGTCGTTGATGAGGTTTCGGTACTGCGCCACCATGTGCCCGGTAGGAGACTCGCCAGCAGCAAACAACTGAACTATCTTCCCGTGCAATGCGCACAGCACCCCAAGGGCAGAAATGCCGCCCTCCGTAAGCAACTTGTTCGCCGTCAGGATCGGCGCCAAGCGATCCCACTCTTTGACGGCGTGAGCATTTGGCAACCAGGACGGCGCCTTTGGCACGCCTGCCACGATCGGCAGTTCTACGGTAGTCGCGCTCTTGCGGTCCTTCCGATCAGTCCCGGCCACGACCTTCAGCCCGGGCGGCTTCTTTCCTGGTCCTGGCATTGCATACCCCTAGAAACTGGTTTTTCTATCTTGACTGTGTGATTTTCGAGG
>JBAYVG010000125.1:0-6336 GCA_041674785.1 Rhodocyclaceae bacterium | reverse complement strand
GAAGCGCCTGGCCAAGCCGGAAGAAATCGGCTACGCCTGCGCCTTCCTGGCCAACGAGCTGTCCGGCTTCACCACCGGCGCCACGCTGAACATCAACGGCGGCCTGTACTACCAGTAATCCGAAGTTGGAACTGGCGGCCCCGAAAGGGGCCGTTTTTCATACTGTTGTATAATTTTGCGATGCAGCAATTCGAGGTGCCAAAGAGCACCATGAACGTGGATACACTCTCTGGAGGAAATGCCGTCATGTCGGAGCCGTCGCGACTGATCAAGAAATACCCGAACCGCCGTCTTTACGACACCAAAACAAGTGCCTACATCACGCTCAGCGACGTCAAGGATCTGGTTCTGGCGTTCGAGAATTTCAAGGTGGTGGATGCCAAGACCGGGGAAGATCTTTCCCGCAGCATTCTGCTCCAGATCATCCTTGAGGAAGAAAGCGGCGGCATGCCGCTGTTTACCACTGACCTGCTGGGTCAGGTCATCCGTTTTTACGGGCATGCCATGCAAGGCATGCTGGGCAAATACCTCGAAAACAACATCAAGGCCTTTGTCGACTTCCAGGGCAAGATGCAGGAACAGTCGCGCACCCTCTACGGCAACGAAAACAACAGCCAGATGCAGAACGACATGTGGACGCAGTTCCTGAATTTCCAGGGGCCGGCGATGAACCAGATGATGGCGGCCTACATGGACCAGAGCAAGAAGATGGCGCAGCAGATGCAGGAGCAGTTGCAAAGCCAGACACGCAACATCTTTACCGGGTTTCCGTTTCCCAACTATCCGCCCGATGGCAAGAAGCCTGAGGGCGGCGACAAGTAATTTTTTCGGGGCAGCATCACGTGAATAGTTCTTCCCAAAAGCCGGCAACCGTCGGCTTTGTTTCTCTTGGCTGTCCGAAGGCCACCGCCGACTCCGAACAGATCCTCACGCGCCTGCGGGCCGAGGGGTATCTGATCTCGGGTTCCTATGAAGGTGCCGACCTCGTCGTGGTCAATACCTGCGGCTTCATCGACGCGGCCGTCGAGGAGTCGCTCGATGCCATCGGCGAGGCGCTGACCGAAAATGGCAAGGTCATCGTTACCGGTTGCCTGGGCGCCAAGGACGAGGTCGTGCGCAGCGCGCATCCGTCGGTGCTGGCGATCACTGGCCCGCATGCGACGGATGAGGTCATGCACCATGTCCATAACCATCTGCCGCAGCCACACGATCCGTTTTCCAGCCTGGTGCCGCCGCAGGGCATTCGCCTGACGCCGCAGCACTATGCCTACATCAAGATTTCTGAGGGCTGCAACCACAGCTGCACCTTCTGCATCATCCCTTCGATGCGCGGCCCGCTGGTCAGCCGGCCGATCGGCGATGTGCTGCAGGAGGCGAAGAACCTGGCCGAAGCCGGGGTCAAGGAAATCCTGGTGATCTCGCAGGACACCTCGGCCTACGGCGTCGACCTCAAGTACCGCATGGGCTTCTGGGGCGGCCGCCCGGTCAAGACGCGCTTGAAGGAACTGTGTGAGGCGCTCGCCGAATTCGGCATCTGGGTGCGCCTGCATTACGTCTATCCCTACCCCAGCGTCGATGAACTGATCCCGCTGATGGCCGAGGGCAAGTTGCTGCCTTATCTCGATGTGCCTTTCCAGCATGCCAGTCCGCGTGTGCTCAAGGCCATGAAGCGGCCGGCCAGCGCCGAGAACAATCTCGAACGCATCAAGGCCTGGCGCGCCATCTGCCCCGAGATCACTATCCGTTCCACCTTCATCGCCGGCTTCCCTGGCGAGACTGAGGAGGAGTTCGAGGAGTTGCTCGGTTTCCTCGAAGAGGCCAAGCTCGACCGCGTCGGCTGCTTTGCCTATTCCCCGGTCGAAGGCGCAGTAGCCAACTCCCTGGCCGCAGCCGTGCCGCAGGAAGTGCGCGAAGAGCGCCAGCGCCAGTTGATGGAACTGCAGGAAGATATCTCGGCTGAATTGATGTCGGCCAAGATCGGTCGCGAGATCGAAGTGCTGGTCGATGAAGTTGATGAAGAAGGCGCCATGGCCCGCAGCAAGGCCGATGCCCCGGAGATCGACGGCCTCGTCTATCTCGACGGCGTCTTCGACGTCGAGCCCGGCGATTTCCTCACCGTGCGCGTGGTCGACACCGATGCGCACGATCTCTACGCCGAACGCGTGTGAGAGGTAAAGCGTGAAGCTCGGGATTGCGCTCGGTAGCGGCTCCGCCCGCGGCTGGGCGCATATCGGCGTGCTGCGCGCGCTGACCGAGATGGGCGTCAAGCCCGACATCATCTGCGGCACCTCGATCGGCGCCTTCGTCGGTGCGGCCTACGCCAATGACGATCTGGACCGGCTCGAGGCCTGGGTCCGCACCCTGACCTGGCAGAAGGTAGTCGGTTTTTTCGACATGGGCGCGCGTGGCGGCCTGATCAAGGGCGAGAAACTGATGCACTTCTTCTCGAACCATTTTGTCGACCACGACATCCATGATCTGCCGCTGGCCTTCGCCTGTGTCGCTACCGACCTCCTTTCCGGTCGTGAAATATGGCTGCGTGACGGCAGTGTGGCCGACGCCGTGCGTGCCTCGATCGCCTTGCCCGGGCTGTTTTCGCCACAGATAAGGGACGAGCGCCTGCTGGTCGACGGGGGGCTGGTTAACCCGGTGCCGGTATCGCTATGTCGGGCCATGGGGGCCGATGTGGTGATCGCTGTCGATCTTGGTTCAGAGATCATGGGTCGGCGCTTCAAGCCTGCTGGTGTGCAGTTGCCGCAACGCAGCGGCTGGCGACAGCGTATCGGGCAGATCTTCGGCGCGCCCGGCGAAGCCCATGTTGAAACCGCCGAAGGCCCATCGCTGCTCGATGTCATTGCCGGCAGCCTCAACATCATGCAGGTTCGCATCGCCCGCAGCCGGCTGGCAGGTGAGCCGGCCGACGTGCTCATCGCGCCGCGCCTTGGGCATGTCGGGCTGTTCGACTACCACCGCAGCGAGGAGGGCGTCGAGGAAGGTCACGAAGCCGTCCGCGTCATGCAACCGGCGATCCTGCGGGCATTGGAGAGGAATTGATGCTTGTCGAGCAGTTGGGAAAAGCGGTCGGGGCGGTCAACGTCCTGCAGGGCGATGACATGTCGCCCTACCTCGTCGACTGGCGCGGCCGCTACCGGGGTGCTGCGCGCTGTGTCGTCCGTCCGGGAACGACCGCCGAAGTCGCCGCCGTCGTGCGCACCTGTGCCGACGCCGGCGTGCCGATGGTGCCGCAGGGCGGCAATACCAGCCTGTGTGGCGCAGCAACACCGGATGCCGAGGGCACAGCGGTCGTTATCAGCGTGTCGCGCCTCAATCGTCTGCGTGCCCTTGATCCCGAAAACAACACCATCACCGTTGAAGCCGGCTGCGTGCTGGCTTCGGTACAGGCAACGGCCATCGAGGCCGGGCGCCTGTTTCCTCTGTCGCTGGCCGCCGAAGGCTCGGCGCAGCTCGGCGGCAATCTCTCTACCAACGCCGGCGGCGTACAGGTGCTGCGCTATGGCAACACCCGCGAACTGACCCTTGGCCTGGAAGTGGTGCTGCCTTCGGGTGAGATCTGGAACGGTCTGCGCGGGCTGCGCAAGGACAATACCGGCTACGATCTGAAGCAGCTGTTCATCGGTGCTGAAGGTACGCTCGGCATCATCACCGCCGCCACCATGAAGCTCTTTCCCTTGCCGAGCGCAACGGCCACGGCCTGGGTTTCGGTGGCCTCGCCACGTGCCGCCATCGGCCTGATGACCGCGCTGCAGGGAGAGTTCGGGCCATTGCTGACGGCCTGCGAACTGGTTTCAGAAACCGCCCTCGGCCTCGTTCTGCAGAACATACCGGGGGCACTGCGACCACTCGAGGAAAGCCCGTGGTACGTGCTGGTCGAGCTGTCCTCCGGCGGCGGCGACGCCGATCTGGATACCTGGCTCGAAGCCTTCCTGGCGCAGGTACTCGAAAGCGGCAAGTGCACCGACGCCGTGCTGGTGCAGAGCGAAGCGCAGGCGCGGCAGCTCTGGGCGCTGCGCGAAAACATTTCCGAAGCGCAGAAAATCGAAGGTATCAGCATCAAGCACGATGTCTCGCTGCCGATCTCGCAGATTCCAGAATTTCTCGAACAGGCCGATGCCGCCCTGGCCGCCGCCTGGCCCGGCCTGCGCGTCGTTACCTTCGGCCACGTCGGCGACGGCAACCTGCACTACAACCTTTCGATGCCAGTCGCTGGCGACAACGCGGCGCTGATCGCGGCGCAGCCGGAAGTGAACAAGGTCGTGCACGATCTGGTGCATGCCCACGCCGGCAGCATCAGCGCCGAACACGGTATCGGCCAGCTCAAGCGCGAGGAACTCCTGCGCTACAAGAGCCCGATCGAAATGGAAATGATGCGTGCGATCAAACGGGCGATCGACCCGCAAAACCTGATGAATCCGGGCAAGGTGCTGTAGTTTCGATTGGCGCCAATTGGTTGCTACGGAGGATCTCAGCGTGAAACGGATAATGGCGACCCTGCTGCTCCTGGGCTCGGCAGCTATTGTTCCGGCGGCCGAAGCGCAGACCTTGCGCGAGCGCATCCGGGAACGCATCGAGGAGCGCCGGAACCAACCTGCTACTCAAGCCCCGGATGCTGCTGCGAAAACTGCGGCACCACTCGCGCCCGGTGATCACCAGCGGAGACTCGACCACGGCGGCTTGCAGCGCCGCTATCTGATCCACGTTCCGCCGGGTCTTGACCCGGCAAAACCGGCAGCCTTGCTGTTGGCGTTTCATGGCGGCGGCGGACATGCAGAGTACATGGCTGACGACAGTCGCTACGGCCTGCTCGGGCAGGCTGACCGGAGTGGCTTCGTCGTCGTGTTCCCCAACGGCTACAGCCGTTTTCCCGGTGGCAGGCTGGCGACGTGGAATGCCGGTGGCTGCTGTGGCGATGCGCGCGACAAGGGCATCGACGATGTCGGCTTTGTGCGCGCCATCGTCGCCGATGTGCAGGCGCGCGTGACGGTTGATCCGCAGCGTATCTTCGCTACCGGCATGTCCAACGGCGGCATGATGGCCTATCGCCTGGCCTGCGAGGCAGCCGATGTTTTTCGCGCTGTTGCTGCCGTGGCTGGTACCGAGGCTGTCGCACAATGCCGGCCATCGCGCCCGGTGGCTATCCTGCATATCCATGCACGCAACGATACCCACGTGCTGTTTAACGGTGGCGCAGGTCCCGATGCCTTCCGCGATACCGCCAAGGTCATGGACTTTGTCGCCGCACCGGAAACCGTATCGCGCTGGGCCGTGCGCAACCAGTGCGTAGCTTCGCCGCAGCGCGTGCTCGAAGTTCCCGGGGGCTACTGCGAGCGTTACACGGGCTGTCGTAGTGGCAGCCCGGTCCAGCTTTGCGTTACCGAAAGCGGCGGCCACTCCTGGCCAGGCGCCCGGACCGTGCGCCCTGGCAAGGAAGCGGCGTCGCAGGCGCTCGATGCAAACGAGCAGATGTGGTCGTTCTTTGCCGAATTGCCGCCACGGCCATAAGGGCACCAATTTGCCCGGGCAGATCAATCCCGGGAAAACGCTTTATCGCTTTTCCGCCGGGCCGGGTGCCGTAGCGTTGGCGATCAGCGCCGGCATTTCCTTGTAGGGCGATTCCGCTCCCTGCCCGACATCGGTCGTCGAAAGGCGCCGGCGGAGTTCGTCCGCTTCACCTTCCAGTGTTCTTACCCTTAGCGTGAGTTCTCCGATCTGTTTCTGCTGGCGGCTGATCGTCCACTGGTGGCGCAGGGTGGTCGGGGTGGAAACCAGCGCAACAACCAGTCCGCCAAGGGCCAGCGCCAGTAACAGGACGATGGCCAGCGAGGCCTCAAAATTCCAGACCAGCAGTGAAACAGCCACTGTCTCGTGGTTTTGCAGGGCAAAGACAACGCCGCCAGCGGCGACGAGCATGGCGAAGATGGTCAGCAGTTGCATCCAGATTCTCCGAGTTGAACGGGTAATAGGTAATGCTACGCCCATCCAGCGTCAGGGGCTCAGAGCAGTGTTGGTCGTGGCGGGGCTGCTCCGTCACGCCATTCGGCGTTATCGGCAGTGCGGAAACAATTTTTGGTTGAACCGAGTTTTATTTCACTTTCGTCGCGATCTGATACACAAGTTGTGTTGTCGATCTTGTATTCTGTAACACAAGAATTTAACCGTTTGCTTATTAATACTAAGGTCGTATTTACAACACATCTAACGTCTCTTAAACTCGCGCGCTTCTCACTAAAATTACAATCGAGAAACAATGTCGCCACAGGAGGAGGTGGGGCGCGCGGAAGTTTTATGGCTTCTGGGCAGCCTCAGTGGGTTCTATCG
>JBAYVG010000124.1:0-6524 GCA_041674785.1 Rhodocyclaceae bacterium | reverse complement strand
TGCAAGCCATCATCAAAGAGCCCGAGAAGCACCACTGGAAGGTGGCCGACTGCGCACACCTGCTGATGAAATTCGACCCCGAGTTCGTCAACCTAACGCTGGCGGCGCATGGCTACACCTTGGCCGACTTCCCGAACAAATAGGCCTTCAGCCGGCAGAAGGGATAAAGGGTACGGCTACGCTACGGCCGCCGGTGTTGAGATGACCTCTTTCGTAAGCCGGACGGCCGGCGTAGTGGGCAGCACGGCCACCGCCGCCGCCGCAACACCGGGGCCGCATCAGCCGGTGGCGGCTACCGTTGCGATTGCTGCGACGGGAATCGGGTTGGCGGCGGATGCGGTGGAAAGCCAGATGACCGGGAATTCGGCGAAGCTTGTTGAAGGGGCGTTTTATACGTTCATGCTACAGAAACGTGTGGATGACATGGTTCCATTAGCAGCGCCGATTACAAACGAGGTTGTTGTGGCTTGGAAAGCCTCTGGCACTCGACAAGAGCTGGGTGCATGGGCTGAGCAGCGCTGGCTTGAATTTCGCGCGAAGTGGAACCAGAAATGAATGGCTTAGGTAGGTTTTTTATCAAGGATGGCAAAGCGACCCAGCTTGGTGGTTTGGTTGTGCAGCTACTTGCGCTCGCGGCAATAGTTGCCGTCATTGGCCTCGGCTATAACAACATCCTGGGATGGCTCATACTTTCCGCCTCTGGAACAGCAATTCTTGTTGTTGGCATGGCTTATGGTGCTCAAGCCATCGGCCTAAAACCCTTCACCAACGACCCCCTCGGTTGGCGCAAGGCGAAAAAGAGCTACGAGAACGAAGGCACGAACTCCGCCAGTAAGCCCGGTCTCATCGGTCGACTCTTCCGCCGGAAATAGTGCATGGGGGCGCCTGAGCTGCTGTTTCTGAATTATTCCACAGGGCTAAAGGGGGGGCCTGTCCCCACATATTGTGTTCGTGAGCACGATGGCTATCGTTTCTCCGCTGCCTTATACACAGCATTCCGCTCCCGCTTGCCGACTGCGACCACCACCACGATCAGTTGCCGGTCGCGCACTTCATAAATCAGACGGAAGCCCGCGCTACGCAGCTTGATCTTGTAGCGATCCTTTTGTCCGCTCAACAGCGCAGCAGGTACGCGTGGATTTTTCAGTCGCTCGACCAACTTTTCCTTGAACTGCAGGCGGATGCTACCGTCGAGCTTGCGCCATTCCTTCAGTGCTTCTTCAAGGAAGCCGAGTTCATAGCTCATCAAGGGTGACCTTGACGACTTTCTGGTCGGCACGAGCGTTGGCAATATTGTTCAGTTCGAGATCCTCCAGTCGCTCCATCAGTGCCTCGTAGGCTTTGGCTGGGACGCAGTAGAAGGCTGGGGCATTCCGGTTGAGGATGGCGACCGGAAGACCCTCGCCGGCAGCGACGGTGCCCATAGGGTTCTTTTTTAGTTCCGAAACGCTGGCGGCGGTTTCGGTCAGGATTTGGTGTGCCATGAGATTCTCCGAGACCTGTTTAAGGTGCTAATAATAGCGCTTTAGTTGGCACTTTTCAAAGCGCCGTGGCAAACAATGGTGGGGTAATGATCGGGGAGCCCACGGTTCATCGGCTATTCTGAGGCCGTTATCCAACCCGGCCACCCTCGCACGTACCGCCCCCGGCCAGGCGGCCGGTTAAAATGCGCCCGATGCCCCTGCAGCACCTCTCCTCTCATTCTCCGCACAACCTGGCCACCGATCGCGCACAGCGATCGCTGCGTATTGCCATTGCGCTATCGCTGCTTCTGCACGCCCTCATCCTGTTTGTGCCGACCATCGAGGCTCCGCCCGTCGAGCTTGCCGCCAGCGCGGCCCCTGGCCGTATTGAGACCCGCCTGGCTCCGCCGATGCAGGCGGCTATCCGCCCGCCGGTGAGAACGCCCGAGGTGGCGCCGGCAAAACCGCAGGAGTCGAGCAGAGTTATCGCCATGAAGAAGCCGAAAGGGCGGCCGACAAAACCGAGCGCGAAGCAGTGGTCGGTGCAGGAGAAGGAGGAGATGAACAAGTTCATGAAAGAGCTTGAAACCGAGGCCAGGTCGGGGCCTGGCCTGGCTGAACGCTCGAAGGCCATGGCGCGCAACATGGCCCGGCAGCAAGGCCGGCCGGATGACACCGGCAGCGAAATCGTGGAGCGTATTCCAAACAGCCCGTCGATCGACCCTTTCAGCCTGGAGATGTATCTCGACAGCCTGGTGAAGAAGCTCAACAAGACGGCTTCGCTTTCCAGAAGCGACCCGAAGGGCCGGGGCTTCAAACCGGCTGCCGTCATGGTTCGTCTCAACCCCAATGGTTCGCTACGCAGCTTCGAGATTCTCAATGCGGCCGACCAGCAGCATGAAATCGACTACATCAGGACAGTGGTTGAGCATGCCGTTCCCTTTGCTGCTTTCCCGCCGGACATCCGCAAATCAGCGCAAAGCATCGGGATGATCATCTGCATCCAGCCGCCCAATTCCGGCGGTGGCGGCGGCTTCTCGCGCTTGCCCAGCGGGCGCGGGTGCTGAGCCGGGGTGGCCCCCGTCATGTCAGCGGGCCTCGTTAGCCCGGTAAAAAAGTGGCGGAATTTGCAATGTTCATGGCTACTCCCAGTATCTGCAAGGATTCCGCTCATCGACCATTGGCGCAATTTGCACGATTTGCACCGAAATCATCTTCGTCAGGCGACTTGCTAGCGTTGCTCCAGCATGTCTCCTGGCGCCAGTATTTCCACCAAGCCGCTGCGCAAGCTGCTGAGCGCCTGGCTATCACCGCCGAGATACGCCAGCCAGAAAACGGTGCTGGCGGCCTGTAGTTGCCGGGTGTGCGTTGCGCTGCCGTGGCCTTCTCCGGAAAGGCTGCGATG
The DNA here is from genome assembly GCA_041674785.1 of Rhodocyclaceae bacterium. GTDB lineage: Bacteria > Pseudomonadota > Gammaproteobacteria > Burkholderiales > Rhodocyclaceae > Proximibacter. Next base: position 3,656 of record JBAYVG010000124.1, on the reverse strand, counting down.
GTCGACGTTGTCGAGTAGCAGCAGGTGTTGGCCGGGGCCGTGCATATGCTGAAAAGGCAGGGTTCTGTCGGCGGCGCTGATGTCGCTGGGGCCAATGCCGTTGTCGCGGCTGCCGGTCAGATGCAGGCAGGGGATGTTGATGTTGGCAAAGCGTTCGGCCAGCGGCTGCGTGCCGCCGCGAGCCGAGGGGCTGAAGAGGATGGCGGCGGCAAGGCGCGGGTCGGCGGGCAGGTCATCGCGGCCACGTCGTTCGCCGATCAGGCGCAAGGCGCTGACGGCGCCGTAGGAGTGGCCGGAAACGCCGAGCGCTGCGGGCTTCTCCTTGCTGATGTAGTCGATGGCGAAGCGGAGGTCGTGCTGCCGGTGGGCGAGTTGGGTGGCGTCGACGGCCGTGCGCAGCAGGTGCCGCAGCGCGAGGGGCGAGCCGGAGGCGAGCGCCGCTTCGTCGGTGCCGGGGTGTTGTACGGCAATGGCGGTGATGCCCCACGAAGCCCAGTGCGTCAGCCACTCGGCCCCACTCGCGCAGGAGCCGCCGAGGCCGTGCGAGTGGATGACGCACAGTGCCGGTACGGAGTGTGTGCAGTCGGTTGCGTGTGGTTGATAGCGCCGCCAGCGCAGTCGCCGATCACGCCCGCTGTCGTGCCATTCGCCATCGATGAGGTGGGCGGCAAACGGCCCTGGCTGGCCGTAGTCGGCTAGCGGCTCATCAGCCATGCGACCAGCTGACAGCGCCGGTCCACGCGGTGAGGAGGACAACGAGGCCGAAGACGATGCGGTACCAGGCGAAGGCGATAAAGGTGTGGTTCGAGACGAACTTGATGAAACTGCGCACGGCCCACATGGCGGTGATGAACGAGGCGATGAAGCCGACGGCGAAAACCGGCAGGTCTTCAAGGCGGAGCAGCGCCCAGTTTTTGTAAACGTCGTAGGCCGTTGCCGCGAGCATGGTGGGGATGGCGAGGAAAAAGGAGAACTCGGTTGCCGTGGTGCGCGAGAGGCCGAAGAAAAGGCCGCCCATGATGGTTGCGCCGGAGCGCGAGGTACCAGGGATCATCGCCAGCGCCTGGGCAAAGCCGACCTTGAGGGCATCGCCCCAGCGCATGTCGTCCACGGCCTGAATGTGCGGGTGGTAGGCGCGCTTTTCGAGGTAGAGGATCAGCACGCCGCCAATGATCAGTGCCGTGGCAACGGTGATCGGGTTGAAGAGCACGGCCTTGATCGTCGAATGGAAGAGCAGGCCGAGTACGGCCGCCGGCAGGAAACCGACAAAAAGCAGGCCGACGAAGCGTTGGGCGCGGGTGTCGCTGCCGAGGCCGAGCGCTACGCGCGTCAGCCGTTCGCGGTAGTCCCAGCAAACGGCAAGAATGGCGCCGAGCTGGATGACGATCTTGAAGACCTTGCTGGTGGCATCGTTGTAGTCGAGGAGGTCGCCGACGATGATCAGGTGGCCGGTGCTCGATACCGGCAGGAATTCGGTGAGGCCTTCGACGATGCCGAGGATCAGGGCTTTAAGGAGGAGGGTCGGGTCCACGGGAGGCTAGCGCTGGGGAAAGACCGGGATTTTAGCACTCAGGGCGCGGTCGCCCTTTCCAGTTGCGTCAGCCAGGTGATGGCCTGTTGGCGCGAGTCGCCGCACATTTCGGCGGAGGGCTGCAGGCCGATACAGAAGGCCGGGCGCTCCGGGCGGCCAAAGATGCGGCAGCGGTTGTCGGCGTCGAGCTGCACGCAGCGCACGCCGGCCGGTTTGCCCTGCGGCATGCCGGGCAGCGGGCTGGTGATCGAAGGGGCGATGCAGCAGGCAGCGCAGTCAGGGCGGCAGTTCACGGGCAAATCCGTCAGGTCGCCTGCAAGTCAGGCAGCGGCGAAGTATAGCGGCTGCGGGTGGCGGCGCAGGCGGGAAAAATCGTCGCTGGCGACCACCTCCTTGAGAAATCCGATGTTGGCGAACATCGATTTGACGTAAGGGTTCTGGCCGCCAAAGTGGTCGTCCAGGTAGCGGTAGGTGCCACGCAGATCGTGCTCAAGCCGCTTCATGATCACCGATTCGAAAAACCACGGTGTCTTGCGCAGCAGGTCTTCGGCATTCTGGTAGAGGAGGCATTCAATGCCGTCGCTCTGGGTGATCCGGTCGAGCCCGCCAAGCACGAACTCCTGGTAGAGAAAGTCGCGGCAGCGTTCAAGGTAGAAACGGTCGGCGAGCTGGCTGAGCACGTCGGCACTGGCCACCATGCAGGCGAGGGCGACCTCGCCGTTGTCGTACTCGGAAAACAGCGCCTCCAGGTTTTCGCGGAAGGCGGTGGCAAGGATGAGTCGGGCCAGCGGCTGATACTGCGGCAGATCGGCACGTTCGAAAAACGCTACGGCAAACGCCATGCCGCGCGCCTCGTGAATGCGGACCAGTTGTGCGCCAGCAAAGGCTTCCTCGCCTTCGTGGCGGAGATAGCCAATGTCGTGAAACAGCGCCAGCAGCACCCCGACCACGCAGCGCTCGGCGCCCAGTTCCGGTGTGTTGCGTTGCCGCGAGGCTTCGTGGCCATCAACCAGTCGCGCCATCACCAGCGCCGTGTCGAGCGTGTGACGCAGGTCGTGGTAGGGCATGTCGCAGGCGAGCAGGCCAGGAAACTGGCCGCCGTAGGCCCGCACCACATCGTCGATGGCCAGGGCCAGTGCCGCGCGTGGCCAGGCATTGCCAAAACGTTGGTTGAAAATCCCTTCGATGGTGCTCAGGACCGAGCGCGGATCGGCCAGATCGGCCGCGCCGCCGACTTCCGCCAACGGATTATGTGCGGGCCTCATGCGGTAATGGCCAATGCCAGTGTTTGCGTGCAGCGGGATGCCATCACGTATCCTCCTCCGGTTGTCGCCTCACGCTCTATTTTGCGGTACGCCGCCAGCAGCACTTGCGGGTCCGGGGTTGTTGAGCGCCTTCAGCACGCTACCATGCCTCGCTTGGGTCGCGATGTGACGTATTTCACGGAAGCAGGTGGGCGTGTCATGGCCCTTGCGCCAATGAAAAAAGGCGGCTGGGTCAGTTGCCCCAGCCGCCTTGTTTGATCCAGAAAACCGCTATTCAAACCATGAAAGCCACGAAGCGCACGAAGAAGTCGAGGAGAGCCAAGCTTTCCCGTTTCACCTGGCAGGTGAGCACGGCAATGATCGCCTTGCCCTGCCTTCGTGAACTTCGTGTCTCCTGTGGTTAACTGAGTTTTCCAGGTTGATTCTCGCTGTAGTGGGCTGAATCAGACTTTGCGGTAGACCTCTGCCCCTGCCTTGACGAATTCGACGGCCTTCGTCTCCATCCCCTTCTCCAGCGCCGCCTGTTCGTCGATGCCCTGTTGTGCTGCAAAGTCGCGCACGTCCTGGGTGATCTTCATCGAGCAGAAGTGCGGGCCGCACATCGAACAGAAGTGGGCGACCTTGGCCGATTCCTTGGGCAACGTCTCGTCGTGGAATTCGCGCGCCTTGTCCGGGTCGAGGCCAAGGTTGAACTGATCGTCCCAGCGGAACTCGAAACGTGCCTTGGACAGTGCGTTGTCGCGGATCTGCGCGCCGGGATGGCCCTTGGCCAGGTCGGCGGCGTGCGCGGCGAGCTTGTAGGTGATGATGCCTTCCTTGACGTCATCCTTGTTCGGCAGGCCGAGGTGCTCCTTCGGCGT
>JBAYVG010000123.1:0-6641 GCA_041674785.1 Rhodocyclaceae bacterium | reverse complement strand
TCTAAAGCCGCTTCTATCGATTTTGGCTACAGCCACATTTTCTTCAAGGAAGCTCGTACAAATAGGGCTGTGAACTCGTCGACCGGTGTTCTGCTTCAGAGCGTGAACGGCAAGTGGGACAACAACAGTGCCGATCTTCTCTCGGTGCAGTACAACCACGCGTTCTGATAGGTTCCTGCTTCAAATCAACGGCGCCCAAATGGGCGCCGTTTTTTTTCGTACTTTTTTCTTGACCTTCGTCTTAAACGACATATAATTCAAACGTTCGTTTCATTCGGCGGCGATGGTGTTGGCGGCCGATGCTGAACATCAATCCAATAAAAGGAGAACAGCTTGAGCAACTTCATCGTCAAGAAAGTCGCGGTGCTGGGGGCGGGGGTGATGGGCGCGCAGATCGCCGCGCACCTTGCCAATGCCGAAGTGCCGGTCGTGCTTTTCGACCTTCCAGCCAAGGAAGGAGACCCGAACGGTATCGTCAAGAAGGCCATCGACGGCCTCAAGAAGCTGGAACCGTCGCCGCTGGCGACCAAGGACCGTGTCGCCTACATCGACGCCGCGAATTATGAGCAACATCTGGAGCAGCTCAAGGGCTGTGACTTGATCATCGAGGCCATTGCCGAGAAGATGGAGTGGAAGGATGACCTCTATCGCAAGATTTCGCCGTTCATCGCGCCGGACGCGATCATCGCCTCCAACACCTCGGGCCTCTCCATCAACCGCCTTGCCGAAGGCCTGCCGGCGAATCTGCGCCCGAACTTCTGTGGCATCCACTTCTTCAACCCGCCGCGCTACATGCATCTGGTCGAGTTGATCGCTACGCGCGAGACTAATGCCGGGATGCTGAACAATCTCGAATCGTGGGTAGTATCGCGCCTCGGCAAGGGTGTTGTGCGTGCGCTCGACACGCCGAACTTCGTCGCCAACCGCGTTGGCGTGTTCTCGATCCTTGCCGTCATGCACCACACGCAGCAGTTTGGTCTGGGCTTCGACGAAGTCGATGGCCTGACCGGCCCGCTGATCGGTCGCCCGAAGAGCGCCACCTACCGCACTGCTGACGTGGTCGGTCTCGATACCATGGCGCACGTCATAAAGACGATGCAGGACACGCTGCCGAATGATCCGTGGCACAAGTACTACGCCGCGCCGGCGTGGCTGTCGGCGCTGATCGCGAAAGGCGCGCTCGGTCAGAAGACTCGCTGCGGCATCTTCAAGAAAGAAGGCAAAGCGATCAAGGTGCTGGATCTTGCGGCGCAGGACTACCGCGATTCGGCCGGTGAAGTGCATGCCGATGTGCTGGCTATCCTGAAGAACAAAAACCCGGCCGAGAAGTTCGCGCAACTGCGCGCGTCCGCCCACCCCCAGGCGCAGTTCCTGTGGGCCATCTTCCGTGACATTTTCCACTATGTGGCGCTGCACCTCGAAGGCATCGCCCACAATGCGCGCGATGTCGACTTCGCTATGCGCTGGGGCTTCGGCTGGTCGCAAGGCCCGTTCGAAACCTGGCAGGCCGCCGGTTGGAAGGCTATTGCCGAAGCCGTGCGCGACGACATCGCAGCCGGCAAGGCGATGTGCGATGCACCGCTGCCCGCCTGGGTCTTTGCCCGCGATGGCGTCCATGCGCCGGAAGGCTCGTACTCTGCCTCGGCCAATGCGCTGCAGCCACGTTCGACGCTGCCGGTCTACCAGCGCCAGATTTTCCCGGAGCGCGTGATTACCGAAAAAGCGGTCGAAGGCGAAACCATTTGGGAAAACGCCGGCGTCCGTCTGTGGAGACTGCCGCAGATCGATAACGAAATCGGCATCCTCTCATTTACTACCAAGATGCACGCACTTGGCCGCGATGTCATTGTCGGCGTGCAGGAAGCCGTGGCCCGCGCCGAGAAGGAGTTGAAAGGCGTCGTCGTCTGGCACGAAGCCCCGTTTGCCGTCGGTGCCAACCTCAAGGAAGTGGCCGAAGGGCTTGCCGCCGGCAAGTTTGATCTGCTCGACGAGTACGTCGGTGAGTTCCAGAAAGCCTCGATGACCTTCAAGTACGCCAAGGTGCCGGTGGTCGCGGCCGTGCAGGGCATGGCGCTCGGCGGCGGCTGCGAGTTCCTGATGCATTGCGACAAGCGCGTGATCGCGCTGGAGAGCTATGTCGGCCTCGTCGAAGCCGGTGTCGGCCTGATCCCGGCCGGTGGCGGGTGCAAGGAGTTCGCCATCCGCGCCGCACAGGCCGCAGCGAAAACAGGCGGCAACGACGTGTTCGAACAGATTCAGCCGGTGTTCATGACCATTGCCATGGCCAACGTTTCGAAGAGCGGCGCACAGGCCAAGGAGCTCGGCTTTGCGCTGGAGTCCGACAAGATCGTCCTAAATGCCAACGAACTGCTCTACGTCGCCATTCGCGAAGCACGTGGCATGGCGGAGGCCGGCTACTACCCGAAACTGTCGCCGCGCGGCATCAAGGTCGCCGGTCGCACCGGTATCGCCAACTGCGAAATGATGCTCGCCAACATGAAGGAAGGCGGCATGATTTCCGAACACGACTACAAGGTCGCCAAGGCTGCAGCCACGGCGCTGTGTGGCGGCGATGTCGAGACCGGGTCGATGGTCGACGAACAGTGGCTGCTGACGGTCGAGCGCAAGCTCTTCGTCGAGCTGCTGAAGACCGAGAAAACGCAACAGCGAATTCAGCACATGCTGGAAACCGGCAAGCCGCTGCGCAACTAATCAGGCCAGGAGAACAGACAAAATGAGCAAACAGATTCAAGACGCCTACATCGTTGCCGCCACGCGTCTGCCGGTAGCCAAGCGCAAGGGTATGTTCGGCCACGTCCGTCCGGACGACATGCTGGCGCATGCCATCAAGTCGGTCATGGGTCAGGCCCCCGGCCTTGACCCGGCGCTGATCGAGGACGTGATCGTCGGTTGCGCCATGCCGGAAGCCGAGCAGGGCATGAACGTCGCCCGCATCGGCGTGCTGCTGGCCGGCCTGCCGAACACCGTACCGGGCATCACCATCAACCGCTTCTGTTCCTCGGGCGTGCAGGCTGTGGCGGATGCTGCGGCGCGTATTCGCCTCGGCGAAGCCGATGTGATGATCGCCGCCGGTACCGAAACGATGTCGCTGATGAACCAGATGATGGGCAACAAGATCGCCATCAACCCGGCTATCTTCGAGAACGACGACAACTACGCGATTGCCTTCGGCATGGGCCTCACCGCGGAGAAGGTCGCACAGCAGTGGAAGGTCACCCGTGAAGAGCAGGACGCCTTCGCTGTCGCCTCGCACCAGAAGGCCTGCGCCGCGATCGCCGCCGGGCATTTCAAGGCCGAGATTTCACCGTATGCCGTGACGGCGCATGTGCCCGATCTGCGGACCGGCCAGGTCAAGGTCAAGGAATATCTGGCCGACACCGACGAAGGTCCGCGTGCTGACAGTTCGATGGAGCGACTGGCAAAACTCAAGCCGGTGTTCGCTGCCCGCGGTTCGGTCACTGCCGGCAACAGCTCGCAGATGTCCGACGGCGCCGGCGCGGTGCTGCTGGTTTCGGAAAAGATCCTGAAGCAGTTCAACCTCAAGCCGCTGGCCCGCTTTGCCGGCTACTCGGTGGCCGGCGTGCCGCCGGAGATCATGGGCATCGGCCCGATCGAGGCGATTCCGCGCGTGCTCAAGCAGGCCGGCATCACCCAGAACGATGTCGACTGGATTGAGCTGAACGAAGCCTTTGCCGCACAAGCCATCGCCGTCATGCGTACGCTGGATCTTGATCCGGCCAAGGTGAACCCGCTCGGTGGCGCCATTGCGCTGGGCCACCCGCTCGGTGCTACCGGTGCCGTGCGTACCGCCACCATTGTCCATGGCCTGCAGCGCACTAAACAGCGCTATGGCATGGTGACCATGTGTATTGGTACCGGCATGGGTGCAGCAGGCCTGTTCGAGTCGATTCTCTAAATCGCAAGCGTGTAGTAGCGGGCTGTTCCGGGAACGTCTTATCCAGGAATGGCCCGCTCGAAACCAAATGCTCCCCGCCTACTTCTGGAAACGCATTCCGACTGGCTGGCGGCCGACCTTGCTGCGGCTGGGCCTCAACTGGTTTCCCGCCTACCGGGCAACCGGCGCCCGGCTTGTCGAGGTCTCGCGTGACCTGAAGCGGATCGTCGTTCGCCTGCCTTTGCAGCGAAACACCCGAAATGGTGCCGGCACCCTGTTCGGCGGCAGTCTCTATTCCGCCACCGACCCGATCTACACCTTGCTGCTCTCAGCCAACCTTGGCCCCGGCTACATTGTTTGGGACAAATCAGCGGCAATCCGTTACCGCAAGCCAGGGCGCGAAGCACTGACCGCCGAGTTCGTCATCAGCGAAGCCGATATCGCGTCCGTGCGCGCCGATGTTGCTCGCAACGGTTCCTGTGATCGGACCTTCACTACCCGTTTTTGCGATCCGGCCGGCGTCGTTCATACCGAAGTCGAGAAGACGGTCTATGTCGCCTGCAAACAGCATTACAAGTCGCGCCAATCGGCTCAATAGGTCGCGCTGTTAGTGCCGGATTGCCGCGCCGCCAGAGCCTCCGTCTGGCATAATAGCCCGCGACATGCATACCACTGACCGGCAATGAATCTGGAAGATCTGGCCTTCGGCTGGCGCGAGGCGCTGCTCGGCGCCGTGACGCTGCTCGTGCTTTACGCCCTTCTGGTCTACCGGCGCCTGCGTCGTCTCAAGCGACCCGCTACTGTGGCCGAGCAATCGGCCCCCGCTGTTGAAGAAACCGTTGCCGAGAACGCTGCCGAGGCTGCAGCCCCCGCAGTCGCTGCCTACGTCGAAGCCAGCTTTCCGTGGAATGAACCCCCCGAACCGGCTGACCCCGCAGACCCGGTGGCGATAGCGCAGGCCGTAGACGATCGACTGCGTGCCGCAGAAGCCGAAATCACTGCGTTGCGCGGAGAGGTTGCTGCCCTGAGTGGTGAAATTGCTGAACTGCGTGAAGAGGTCAAATTGCGCGTCGAGCGTGTGCAGGCCTCTCACAACGTAGCCCCCATTTACGGTGATGCCATGCAGATGGCAGTTGCCGGTTACGATGCGGCTGCGATTGCCGAGCGTTGTGGTGTGGCGCGTGCTGAAGCTGAACTGGTCGTCGCCCTGATCCGTAACCGTGACGATGCAGAACCAACCATGAGAGAACGATGAGCGCCAATCCAGAAACGAACGGAGACGACGAGCTCAAGCGCAAACTGGTTCGCCGGGTGGCATTTGCCGGCCTCCTGATTGCCTTGTTGCTGGGCGCGCTGGCGTTTATCGATCACCTGGGGCAGCCGGCCAACGACAGCGTCGACGCCGGCCCAACTTATACCAGCCCGGTTCCGGTCCCCAAGAAAGAGGTTTCCCAGCCGGTCAAGCCGGCAGAGCCTGCCGCTGCCGTTGAAGCTCCGAAGGATGCCGCACCGCCGCCGGCCGTTGAAATGCCGACTGCAGCGCCGGTTGGTTCGTCGCCGATAGCCGATACACCGGCGCGTCCCGAGGTCTCGGCGCAGCCGGTACTGCCTCGCCAGGAGTCGCGCAGCGTGCCGTCATCGTCATTGCCCGCCACCACCCGGCCGGCCAAACCCGCCGATCCCGCGACACCGGCCGAAGGCACCTCAGCGGCCTCCACACAGTTCACGCCAGAGGCCGAGAAACCACCTGCTTCACTGCCGCCGGCTACACGTACGCCAGCTGCGCCACCGGTGCCGCCGCGCCTTTTTTCCGGCTTCGCTGTCCAAGCCGGGGTTTTTGCCGACGCCCAGCGTGCTGAAGAGCTGCGGGCCATGTTGATGCTGAACGGCATCCCGTCGACCCTGGAGGCGCGCGTTCAGGTCGGGCCGTTCAAGACACGTGAAGAAGCCGAGGCCGCGCGCCAGAAACTGAAGGCACTGGGGGTTGAAGGCCTTCTGCTGCCACCCAAGGGCACCAAGCGCTGACAGCAGGCAGGTGTGTGCGCCGCTGCTTAGTTGCCTGCACCGGAATCCGGTGAAACCAGCTTCTGAAGTCGACGGGCAAAAACGGTCATTTCCTTCGCCGCCTGCACATCCCCCCGTGCTTCGGCGACGGCAATGCCCTGCTCGTAGGCAGCCAGCGCAGCCGCATTGTCCCCTGCTTCGGTCAGCGCCTTGCCAAGCAGCTTCCAGGCCGCCGAATAGTTCGCATCTTTCTCCAGTGCTTCGCGAAACCGCTGTGCCGCAGCGGCCGCCTTGCCGGTCTTCAATAGCTCGCTGCCGAGCGAGAAGCGGAGCATGGCGCCATCGCGCGGCCCGCCGACTAGTTTCTCCAGATTGGCGATGATCGCGGCAGTCATTTAACATCCTCCCTTTGGTGATAATTTCGCAGCAATTTCGTGGCAACACAGACAAGGACAACATTATGGCAAAAACGATCATTTCCACAGTGGACGCGCCGGCCGCGATCGGCACCTACTCGCAGGCGGTGCGTTGCGGCGATACCGTTTACCTTTCTGGCCAGATCGGGCTCGATCCGAAAAGCGGGCAACTGGTCGATGGTATCAACGCACAGATCGTCCGCGTCTTCGATAATCTGAAGGCTGTCGCCGAAGAGGCCGGTGGTTCGCTGGCCGATGTGGTCAAGCTCAACGTCTTCCTCACCGACCTCGGCAACTTCGCCAAG
>JBAYVG010000122.1:0-6928 GCA_041674785.1 Rhodocyclaceae bacterium | reverse complement strand
GTCGTCGGCGGCGATCACCAGTAGCACGAAGTCGATGCCGGTGGCGCCGGCCAGCATGTTGTGGATCAACTTCTCGTGCCCCGGCACGTCGACGAAACCGAGTACGCCGCCGTCGGCCGACGGCGTATAGGCGTAACCAAGATCGACGGTAATGCCGCGTGCCTTCTCTTCCGGCAGGCGATCGGCGTCGACGCCGGTGAGTGCCTTCACCAGCGTCGTCTTGCCGTGGTCGATGTGGCCGGCGGTTCCGATGATCATCGGATGGCCTCCATCGCCTGTCTGCGCTCAGAGCAGGTTGTCCGCATCAGCCGAACATGTCCTCGTACATGCGCCCGGCCCACTGGAAGTCCTCCGTGACCAGTTCGTCACGACGGAAATTGTCGTCAAGCTGGTCCTGAATGATGACCCCCTTGTCGTCGAGGTGGTACTTGAAGCGCACGGCGATATCTTCGCGTGGCGAGGCGTTGACCATCATGAAACAGAGGTTGTCCGGCAAATCCCCCTTCGGTTTTTTCCCGGCTGCGCGGTCGGCGATGTAGCGGGCGACGATGCGGGCATGCGCGTTGGCGACGTGGCCGGCCTTGGGATAGAAGTGGAACTGTGGCGAGACCAGGCCGACAGCATCGCCGATGACGTAAACATCGGGATCATCCTTGAGGTTGAGGAAGATCGGGTCGACCGCCGCCCAGCCGGTCGGCTTGCCCTCGGCATTCCTGCCGATGGTTCCGGCCTTCCAGGCCATGTCGCCCGCCTGGTGAGGGGCCATCAGGATGCTGTGGTCGAACTTGAAATCGCCGGCGCTGGTCTTGATCTGCTTGTTGAACGGGTCGACTTCTTTGATTACTGCTTTCGGTACGTAGGTGATCTGATCCTTGTAGAGACTGGTGAAGGCCTCCTGGAAACCGTCGGTGATCGGGCGTGGGCTGTCCTTCGGGTCGAGGATGATGATGCGGCCGTTGATTTTCTCGTGCTTGAGCTTCCACGCGATCAGGCAGGCCCGCTCGTAAGGTGAGGGCGGGCACCGGTGCGGTGGCGGCGGCAGTGTCATCACCAAATCACCGCTCTTGAAGTTCTGAATCCCTTGCTTGAGAAGGTAATGCTCAGCATTCGGGATATAGGCGGCCGGGAATTTTGCCCGCGTGTACTCGGCAGCACGGCGGTCGTTGCCGAACCAGGCTTCGTAGTTGTAGCGGATACCTGCGCCGACGATCAGATAGTCGTAGTCAACCCAGCCCTGCGCGGTGATCACCCGCTTCTTGTCGCGCTCGAAGGCGACAACTTCGGTCTGGATGTAGCGGTAGTCGTATTTCACCGCCACATCGAGATAGCTGAAGGTGAGGAAATTGCTGTCGACGACGTTGATCAGCCACTTGTTGCTCATCGGACAGGAGAAGAACACTGGATTGCGTTCGAGCAGGACAACGTCGAGCGTCGGGTCATTCAGTTTCAGGTGCTTGGCGGCGGTAACGCCGCCCCAGCCGCCGCCGCAGACAACGACGCGCTTGCCTTTTGCCTTGGGCAGCAGCGGGCCGCTCTGGCTGGTCACAAGCGGGGGAAGCATTGGTGCTGCCGGCTGCGCAACGGCGCTGGTTGTTGCCGTGGTGGCAGCAGCAGCGCCGAGCGCTCCAGCAGAAGCGATGAACTGTCTACGAGTCAATGGCATTTTTTGTCTTCTCCAGTTAAAACCTCCCGCACATGGAGTTGGGCGGGATTACGTTGATCCGTTGCCGGACCGAGGGGAGAGGCAGGCGGTACGCAGACCACCCAGCGAGGCCGCTCCCTTGAAATCTATTGCAACTGCGCGATGAATTTCGGCTCGTCAGTTGCCTCCAGGCAGCGCAGGTCTAGCCGCAACGCGTCCTCGGCGATGCGGCCGATGACCGGCTGCGGTAGGCCTCGCAGACGCTCTTCCAGCGCGGCAAGCAGCTTGCCCGGGCGCTTTCCGGGGTAGCGAATAACCAGTGCGACAGAGGCCAGGCGCTCGACGGGCAGGGCGCCGCTGCCGATCTGGCTCATGCACGGCTCGATCGATACCTGCGACGTTTCTCCGGCAAACTCGGCGAGCTGCGGCGCTAGGCGCTCGGCCTGCGCGGCAATGTCATGCTCGCAACGCGTCAGCAAGCGCAGCGTCGGCAGATTTCTGGCCAGTCGGTCCGGATCGCGGTAAAGACGCAATGTTGCTTCGAGTGCAGCGAGCGTTATCTTGCCAACGCGCAGCGCTCGCTTCAGCGGATTCTTCTTGATCCTGGCGATCAGCGCTTTCTTGCCGACAATCAGCCCCGCCTGCGGGCCGCCAAGCAGCTTGTCGCCAGAGAAGGTGACGATATCTGCACCCGCCGCCAGTGCTTCTTGGGGGGTCGGCTCGGCCGGCAGGCCCCAGGCAGCGAAATCGGCGAGCGTGCCGCTACCGAGATCGACGACAAAGGGAAGTCCGGCTGCGTGGGCGATGCGCGCAATTTCGGTTTCCGGTACGTTCTTCGTGAAGCCGGTCACGGCATAGTTGCTGGTGTGTACTTTCATCAGCAGTGCCGTCCTGGGTCCGATGGCTTCTTCGTAGTCCTTGGCATGTGTGCGGTTGGTGGTGCCGATTTCGACCAGTTTCACCTGTGCCCGCCGCATGACGTCGGGAATGCGGAAGGCGCCGCCAATTTCCACCAGTTCGCCGCGCGAAACGACAGCTTCCTTGCCTGCAGCCAGTGCGTTCAGGGTCAGCAGTACGGCGGCGGCATTGTTGTTGACCACTGTGGCAGCAATGTCGTCCGCTCCGTTGCCGACAATCTCGGCGACTAGCGGCGAGACAAGATCGTCGCGGTCACCGCGACCGCCTGAGGCCAGGTCATATTCGAGGGCGCAGGGGGAGCGGGCGGCCTCGATCATCAGCGCGATGGCTTCTTCGGAAAGCAGCGCACGACCGAGGTTGGTGTGCAGCACGGTGCCGGTGAGATTGAACACCGGGCGCAGGTTCGGCCGGCTGCTTTCTGAGGCGCGCCGGCTTATAGCCGCGAGTAGCGTCGCATCGTCCGGGAGTGGCAGGCCACTTTTTGCGCCTTCGCGAGCGGCGGCCAGTTCGGCACGGGTACAGGCCGTCACGTGTGCGCGACCGTAAATCCCGATAGATGCTTCGAGTTGTTGCAGCAGGCGATCGACGGCGGGGAGGCGGAGCTTGTTTGTAGTCATGGCTTTCACCCGGACCGGGCAGAAAGAAATTGAAGGGAGTTTATTCGTCGCTGGCGGCGTTAACAAGAAGCAGGTTAGGGCCGCTACGGGAATAACCGGACTCATCGGCAAGAATGTCGAGCGATAGTGTTGCCAGGTCATCGGCGACGGGATCTACATGCGGATCCTTTTCCTGATAAGCAATCTTCAGGTAGCTGTGGCAGACATCGCAGCTCTCTGCGCGCATTACCGCAGCTTCCGCAGGTTGCTCGCCCGGCGCTTCGCTTTCCAGTTGATGCAGGGCAAGGTGCTTGTCACTGCCGCAGTTGGTGCACGTGGCGCGCGCTACGTTCCATTCGCTGTTGCACAGCGAACAGTGCAGGTAGCGCAGGTTGTTTACGCCTGACGACAGGCGGACGATGCTTGAAACGGCATGGCTACCGCAGCATGGGCAGAGACTGGTAGTTTCCAATGGCTTCAGTTTGCTGGCGTCGAGCTGGGCAGCCATCGCTGTCCAAACGACTTGCAGCGCTGCAGCAACAATAGGCAACTCACCGGAACTGGCGACGCCCGGAATATCCTTGAGCAGGATGTCGGCGATCTCTTCGAGCCGTTTTTCCGGAGCCGTGCGCAGCTTGCCGAGGATGGTGCGGGCGACCTCGGGTACCTCGGGCAGCATAGTGTCGATAATCGAGTGCAGTACGTCGCGCCAGGCAGCGGGGCGCTCGATGGCGCCGGCGTTGAGCGGTGGCATGCCGTGGAGTTGCGCCTGTTCAATTGACGCTGCTGGCGGCAGGTCAATTTGGGGAAACTTTTGCAGCGCGATGGCCTGTGCCCGTGTAATCAAGCCGAGGAAGTGCAGCCAGTCGGCGAGACTGTGTTCGTTGGCGAGATGGGAGAAGCGCGCTGCCCGGTCGGAAAAAAGGCTGGCGATTTGCGGTAGCAGAACGCTCGGCGCTTCTTCGGTCGGGGGATTGAAACTGATCGGTTTGGTTTCCATGTTCTCAACAAAAAAAGGACCCGCGACGAGTGTCGCCGCGGGTCATTTCAAACGCAAGATAAATTACTTGCCGGTCATCTGGCGATACCAGGCACGGTGATGCTGCTTGGCCCAGGCGCGCGTGACCGTGCCGTACCACATGGCGCGGATGGTGCCCTTGGTCCAGATCGCGGCATACACATGCACCATGATCAGCGCGATCATGACTGCGCCAATTGCGGCATGGACCACCGCACCGAAGCGGGCGAGATCGATCGGCACGGTGAACTGTGCCTTCCAGATGAAGATGCCCGAAACGGTCATCAGCACCATGCAGATCGTCATCCACCAGAACATCATCTTCTGGCCGCCGTTGTACTTCCCGGCTTCCGGCATGTTGTGGTCGTCACCATCGATCATTTCCTTCGCACGTGACAGCCATTCGCGGTCAGTGTCCGTCATCTTGTTCAGCTTCTGGAAACGCAGGAACAGGAGAACGAAGAAGAAGGCCATGAAGACGCCGATGTACGGATGCAGGATGCGCGCCCAGGTTCCCCCGCCGAACAGTTGCGTCAGCGGAAAGAAGGCTGGATGGAAGAAGGCCAGCCCTGAAAGGGCAAGAAGGATGAACGAGATGCCCACTACCCAGTGGTTGGCTCGTTCGCCCGCGTCGTAACGCTGCAGGTCTTTCGGATCACGGATCATTTTGCGTCCTCCGCTTCTGTTTCCTTTTCGACTTCCTTCTCGATCTCTTTCGAGACCTCGTTCGGACCCTTCATCACGTAGTGGAACAGGCTGCCCAGGGCGACGCCTGCGAGTGCCAGCGTGGCGAGGGGCTTGGTCGCGCCCTTCCACAGTGCCACCAGCGGGCTGATGCTCGGGTTGACCGGCAGGCCGGAATACAGGTTCGGCTTGTCTGCGTGGTGCAGCACGTACATCACGTGCGTGCCGCCAACGCCGGCCGGATCGTACAGCCCCGCCTTTTCGTAGCCACGTTCCTTGAGGTCGTCAATGCGCTTGGCGGCGTAGTCCTTCATGTCCTCCTTGCTGCCGAACTGGATCGCTCCCGTCGGGCAGGCTTTCGCGCAGGCCGGAGCCTGGTTGACCGCAACCCGGTCGGAGCACAGCGTGCACTTGTAGGCTTTGCTGTCCTTCTTCGAGATGCGGGGAACATTGAACGGACAGCCGGTCACGCAGTAGCCGCAGCCGATGCAGTTTTCCTGATGGAAATCCACGATGCCGTTGGCGTACTGGATGATCGCGCCGGGCGCCGGGCAGGCCTTGAGGCAGCCCGGATCGGCACAGTGCATGCAGCCGTCCTTGCGGATCAGCCACTCCAGCTTGCCATGTTCCTCGACCTCGGCGTAGCGCATGACGGTCCACGAGTTTTCCGTCAGGTCGATCGGATTGTCATAGACCCCCGTGCACTTGCCGACTTCGTCGCGAACGTCATTCCATTCCATGCACGCCACCTGACAGGCCTTGCAGCCGATGCAGGCGGAAACGTCGATCAGCTTGGCGATCTCGATCGTCTGCCGCGCCTGCGGTGCAGGCGTGGTGGTCGCGGAGCGCTGTTTGATGTCTAGCGATTGCAATGCCATAACAGTTCTCCTTAGGCCTTTTCGACGTTGACGAGGAACGCCTTGAACTCAGGCGTGTTCACGTTGGCATCGCCGACGTACGGGGTCAGGGTGTTGGTAATGAAGCCGGGCTTCGTTGCTCCCTTGAAACCGTAGTGGATCGGGATGCCGATGGTGTGCACCTTCTTGCCATCGACCTCCAGTGCCTTGATGCGTTTGGTGACTACCGCCACGCCCCTGATGAAGCCCCGGTTGGAGCGCACCTTGACGCGGTCCCCGACCTTGATGCCTTTCTCCTTGGCCAGTTCCTCGCCGATTTCGACGAACTGTTCCGGCTGCATGATCGCGTTGATCTTGGAGAACTTGGTCCAGTAGTGGAAGTGCTCGGTCAAACGGTAGGTTGTGGCGACGTACGGGAAGTCCTTGGCCGTACCGAATGCTTCCATGTCGGCCTTGTAGACGCGGGCGACCGGATTCGATTTGGACTTGGCCTTCGGATGCAGCGGGTTGGTATCAAGCGGTGATTCGAAAGGCTCGTAATGCTCGGGGAAGGGGCCGTCAGCCATGATCTCGCGCGAGAACAAGCGGCCGACACCTTCCGGCGTCATGATGAACGGCATTACATACTCTTCCGGCGCCGCGTTCGGACGCATATCGGGGATGTCGTTACCCCCCCAGGCCGTACCGGTCCACTTCAGCACCGTGCGCGAGGCATCCCAAGGTTTGCCCTGGAGGTCGGCAGAGGCGCGGTTGTAGATGATGCGCCGGTTGACTGGCCAGGCGTAGCCCCAGTTCAACGTCTGGCCGAGGCCGGACGGGTCACTGTTGTCGCGACGTGCCGTGTTGTTGCCGGCTTGCGACCAGGTGCCGCAGTAGATCCAGTTGCCGCAGGAGGTTGAGCCGTCATCGCGCAGGAAGCCGAAGCTTGGCAGTTGTTCGCCGGCCTTGAACAAGACCTTGGTCGGGTCTTTCGGGTCGGTGAGGTCGACCAGTGCCTTGCCGTTGATTTCCTTGAGCAGCTCCTCAGGCGACGGCTTTGCTGGCTGGTTGTAGGCCCAGGTCAGATCGCGGATAGCATCCGGGAAGGCGCCACCGTCCTTGGCATACATTGCCTTCAGCTTGAGGAACAACGCGGCGATGATCTCGGTGTCGTCTTTTGACTCGCCCGGACCTTCTGCCGCCTTCCAGCGCCAGAGTACGACGCGACCGGAGT
>JBAYVG010000121.1:0-6990 GCA_041674785.1 Rhodocyclaceae bacterium | reverse complement strand
TGCAGCCAGGGCAACATCGCCTCCAGTACCGCCGGATCGAGCGGGGTTGTTGCGTTGTGGTCGAGATAGACCGGCGCGAACATGGCGTTCAGGCAGACACAGCCATGATCTTGGCACGAGGACGCGGCCCCAGGCGCTGGTCAGAAACAGGCACCATGAATTCGACTGCCTTGTGCGCGTTACGGGTCACCAGGTCGTGCAGCGAAACCGACGCGAGATACTCATACATCTTGAAATTCAGCGTTGCCCAGAGGTCATGCGTCATGCAACGGTGCTCGTCGTGGCAATTTTCCTTGCCGCCACACTGGGTGGCGTCCAGCGGCTCATCCACCGCACTGATGATGTCAGCAACAGAGATCTTGTCGAGCGGGCGTGCCAGACAGTAGCCACCGCCCGGCCCACGCACGCTGTCGACCAGATGGTGACGACGCAGCTTGCCGAACAGCTGCTCAAGATACGACAACGAGATCTTCTGACGTTCGCTGATACCCGCCAGCGTCACCGGGCCTTCGCGACCGCGCAAGGCCAGATCGATCATCGCCGTCACAGCAAAACGTCCTTTGGTGGTCAGTCTCATGATTTCTCCCGGATTAATACCTGATCGGTTTAGTCAACTATATTCAAACCATACCAAATTAGTCAACTATTTTGCCCAGGTACTTCGGGTCGAATTTGTCGGCCACAGCCAGGTCTTCTTCGATACTCACTCCGGACTGCTCCAGCTTCGCGCGCAACACCTCGATGCGGCGGTCGGTTTCAACCGCGTGGTCGAGCAAACCGTGGATGGCCTTGGCCAAGGGGTCGTCCTGATTGCTCGCCAGTGCATAGGCCGAGAAGCCCATCTGCTCGGCTTTCTCTTCCCGCTTCAAGGCCTGCTCGGCATCGATCACCCGTGCCGGGTTGCCGACAGCCGTCGCCCCGGGAGGAACATCCTTGACCACCACGGCATTCGACCCGATCTTGGCACCGGCACCGATGGTGATCGGCCCAAGCACTTTTGCCCCGGCGCCGATAACCACGCCCTTTTCCAGGGTTGGATGGCGTTTGCCCTTGTTCCAGGAAGTCCCGCCCAGCGTAACCCCGTGGTAGAGCGTCACGTCGTCGCCGATCACTGCGGTTTCGCCGATAACCACACCCATACCGTGGTCAATGAAAAAACGCCGGCCGATGTTTGCACCGGGATGGATTTCTATCCCCGTCACGATGCGACCGAGATGCGAGACAAAACGCGCCAGCCAGCGCAAGCGGTGACCCCACAGCCAATGGGAGAAACGGTAGGCAAGTGCCGCATGCACCCCTGGATAGCAGGTCAGCACTTCCCAGGCCGAGCGGGCGGCCGGGTCGCGGTCGAATACTGACTGAATGTCTTCACGCAGACGGGCGAACATTGATACTCCCTGAAATTTTCCTGCTTGCTGCCTGTAGAGCACTGAATTTTAAAATACCCGAGTATTTTGATCTACTATTTTTGGCCAGCTTCTTGATCAGTGCCTTGGCGCATTTTCCCACCCTGCCAGCGCGCTCCTGTTGGCTTTTCAATCGAATCGAGAATGCCGCGAAGAATATTGATCTCGTCCTTCTCCAGCGCTACGCGCCCGAAAAGCCGGCGCAGTTTGGGCATCAAACGCCGTGGCTTGGCCGGGTCATGGAAACCCGTGGCAATCAATACTGACTCCAGATGGGTATAAAAACGCTCGATTTCATCCAGCGCTGCTGCCGGTGAACTGAAGGGGGTAGCCGGTGTTGCCAGTGCCGGCGGGGCCTCGTGGAATGCCGCCATGCGCAGCTCGTAACCCATCACCTGCACTGCCGCACCAAGGTTGAGCGAACTGAAGGCCGGGTTGCTGGGAATGGTCACTGCCTTCTGGCAGCGCTGCAGTTCCTCATTGGTCAGGCCGCTCGATTCGTTGCCGAAAACGATTGCTACATCGCCGACCAGCGCCTCCTGCAAGAGTGGTGCAGCCGACTCCCTGACGCCAGAGGCAGACGGGCCAAGATCACGTAGCCGCGCCGACAGCGCCACCGCATGCACGCAGCCGCTCAAGGCTTCCACCAGCGACGTGCAGCGAAGCGCACTGGCGAGCACGTCGGTCGCCCCAGCTGCCCGCGCCTCGGCAACAGCATCGACTTCACATAGCGGCGACACCAGATACAGCCGGCTCAGGCCCATGGTTTTCATCGCCCGCGCTGCCGCGCCGATGTTGCCGGGGTGACTGGTTCGGCACAGCACCACACGCACGCGGTCCAGCAAGGCTTGCGGCGCTTCGTCAGTAGGAAATGTCGAGGGCAAAGTGGGCACAGGGGCCTGGTTCATATTAAAATGCGCGATTCTTCAAATGATTCGGGCGGAACGGCACGCTTCAATGCTTGGCGTACCCGCACCGCCCGACAAGTTCTTTACAAAGCCATGCACCCAGCACTCAATATTGCCGTCAAGGCCGCGCGTCGCGCTGGCCAGATCATCTCCCGCGCTTCGCGCGACGTGAGCCTGCTCAAGGTTACCGCCAAGCGCCAAAGCGATTTCGTCACCGAAGTCGATAAGGCCGCCGAAGCCGCCATCATCGAAGTGCTGCGCGAGGCGTATCCGAACCACGCAATTCTAGCAGAAGAGTCCGGTGCCACCGGCGGCTCACAGGCCGAATACCAATGGATCATCGACCCGCTGGATGGTACGACCAACTTCATTCACGGCTTCCCCCAGTATGCGGTTTCCATCGCGCTGGCGCATAACGGCAACGTCGTCCAGGCAGTCGTTTTCGACCCGGAACGCAACGAGCTATTCACCGCCAGCAAAGGCCGTGGCGCCTTCCTCAACGAGCGCCGTATCCGCGTCACCAATTGCCTCAAACTGGAAGATTCGCTGATTGGTACCGGCTTCCCTTACCGCTCCTTCGACCACGTCGACACTTATCTGTCGATCTTCAAGGAATTGGCGGAGAAGACATCCGGCATGCGTCGCCCCGGCGCCGCCGCGCTGGATCTGGCTTGGGTGGCCTGCGGCCGCCTCGATGGTTTTTGGGAATTCGGCCTGTCGCCGTGGGACATGGCAGCCGGTACGCTGCTTATCAGCGAAGCCGGTGGCCTCGTGTCCGACCTCGCCGGCGAATCGAAATATCTGGAAACGGGCAACCTCGTCGCCGGCACGCCGAAGGTATTCTCGCCGCTACTGCAAGTCATCCAGTCGCACAAGACGCCAGCACTGCTGGCTTGAGGCGTTCAGGCCGTGGCGTGTGCCGCTGCCTGCGCTTCACTTTCCTGTTGCTTCAAGCGCGGCAGCAACACCCAGTGCCAGAGGCCGATCATGCTGGTGATGCTGAACGCGCCCTGTTGCAGGGCGATCGACGTCTGGCCGGTGCCCAGCCCATAGGCCGTCCAGCTCAGATTGGAAACAAGCCACAACACCCAGGCCCAATGCGCATGCGGCGACTTCACTGCGACCAGCACCGCCCCCAGGATGCCCAACGCACATCCAATCCACTCAAAAAAAGCCAACGACGACACCACGTGCACCACCCGAAACAGGAATCTGCGGCGGCAGGATAGCCGGACGCGGAGCGCAGGATAGTTGGCAGGCTCGCGCAACGCCTTGATTTTGCGCAAAACCGGCAACAAGGCGGCACAAGGCAAGCGCCAATGCTGCGCCGGGCTTCGGTATCATCGGTCGTATGCCGATTCCGCAACTGCACCTTCATCTTTCACTTCGCGCCACCCGCATCGTGTCCGGGCTTGCCGCCATGCTGGCGCTGGCCTGCGCCACCGCCACCAGCGCCGATGAGCTGCCGCTCGACAAGATCCAGCTGCCGCCCGGCTTCTCCATCGAACTGCTGGCCCGCGTGCCGAACGCCCGGCAGATGGCGTTTAGCCCCGGCAACATCCTCTACGTCGGTTCCATGCGCGCCGGCATGGTGCATGCGCTGCCGCTCGACCGCGACTACCGGCCGGGGAAGCTGCGCGTCGTCGCCGACAACCTGAACATGCCGGTCGGCGTCGCCTGGCGCAATGGCAGCCTCTACGTGTCGGCGGTCAGCCGCATCCTCCGCCTCGACAACATCGACAGCCACCTCGATAACCCGCCAATACCGGCCATCGTCCGCGACGACCTGCCGCGCGAAACGCACCACGGCTGGAAATTCATCGCCTTCGGCCCGGATGGCTGGCTCTACGTCCCTGTCGGCGCCCCGTGCAACATCTGCGCACCGGACCCCGAGCGCTACGCCGCCATCCTGCGCATGCGCCCCGACGGCAGCGACTTGCAGACCTTCGCCCGAGGCGTGCGCAACACCGTCGGCTTCGACTGGCACCCGGTCACCGGCGAGCTGTGGTTCACCGACAATGGCCGCGACCTGATGGGCGACGACACGCCCCCCGACGAACTGAACCACGCACCCAAACCCGGCTTGCACTTCGGCTACCCCTACTGCCACGGCGGCACGAGCGCCGACCCCGAGTTCGGCAACAAACGCCGCTGCGACGAATTCAGCCCGCCGGCGCAGAACCTCGGCCCGCACGTCGCTGCCCTCGGCATGCGCTTCTACAGCGGCCGCCAGTTCCCGGCGCAGTACCACAACCGTATCTTCATCGCCGAACACGGCTCGTGGAACCGTTCGAAGAAGATCGGCTACCACATCAGCATGGTCACGCTGGAGGGCAATCGCGCCGTTGCCTACGAGTCCTTCGCCAGCGGCTGGCTACAGGGTGGAAGCGCGTGGGGCCGTCCGGCAGATGTGCTGGTGCTGCCGGACGGGTCGCTGCTGGTGTCGGACGACCATGCGGGAGCGGTATACCGGATCCGCTACCAGCCGGCCCGCTGAACGCGCAGCCTAGCCCGGGAGCCAATTTTCGGCTATCGTCGGGGCCCCGCATTGGGGCAACAACACCAACAGAAGCACCGCCAATGTCCGACACCGACTTCGCCAAACACACCCCGATGATGCAGCAGTACCTCCGGCTGAAATCCAACCACCCGGAGACGCTGCTCTTCTACCGCATGGGCGATTTCTACGAGCTGTTTTTCGAGGATGCCGAGAAGGCTGCACGCCTGCTCGATATCACGCTGACCACGCGCGGGCAGACGGCGGGGATGCCGATCAAGATGTGCGGCGTGCCTTTCCATGCCGCCGAGCAGTATCTCGCCAAGCTAGTCAAGCTCGGTGAATCGGTGGTCATCTGCGAGCAGATCGGCGATCCGGCGACTTCGAAAGGGCCGGTCGAGCGTGCCGTGGCGCGCATCGTCACGCCGGGCACGCTGACTGATGCGGCGCTGATCGATGAAAAGCGCGACATCCTGCTGCTGGCCATCGCCCCGGCGCGCTACAGCAGCGGCCTGGCCTGGCTGAATCTGGCCAGCGGCGAGCTGCGTGCCGCCGAGATCGCCAACGAGCGGCTGGCAGCGGCACTGGAACGCATCCGCCCGGCCGAGATCGTGCTGCCGGATTCGCTGGCCCTGCCCTTCACGCCAACCGCCGCGCAGACCCGCCGGCCGGATTGGCATTTTGATGCCGAAGCCGCCGAGCGCGACCTGTGCGCACGCTTCGCCGTCGCCTCGCTGGCCGGTTTCGGCGTCGAGGATGCCGGCCCGGAAATCGCCGCCGCCGGCGCCCTGATGCGCTACGCTCAGGCCACGCAGGCCCGCGATCTGGCGCATGTGCGGGCCATCGTCATCGAACGCGAGAGCACCTATGTCGGCCTCGACGCCGCCACCCGGCGCAATCTGGAGCTGACCGAAACCCTGCGCGGCCAGCCGGAGCCGACGCTGTGGTCGCTGATCGACCGCTGCCTGACCTCGATGGGCTCACGCTGCCTGCAGCACGCGCTGCACCACCCGCTGCGCGACCGCGCCATTCCCGCTGCGCGGCACGCTGCCGTCGAAGCGCTGCTCGACGAGGCAAACCAGGCCGGCAATGCCGTGCGCGAGGCGCTCAAGGGCTTCGCCGACATCGAGCGCATCACCGGCCGTATCGCCCTGCAGAGCGCCCGTCCGCGCGACCTGTCCGGCCTCTGCACCAGCCTCGGCCGGCTCGACGCATTGCGTGCGCCGCTGCTGGCCAGCCCGGCGCCGCTGCTGCAGGAACTGCACCGGCAGCTGGAAACCCCGGCTGCCGTGCTCACGCTGCTGACCCGCGCCATCGCCCCGGAACCTTCGACCAACCTGCGCGACGGCGGCGTCATCGCCCCCGGCTACGATGCCGACCTCGACGAACTGCGCGGCATCCAGACCAATTGCGGCGACTTTCTCGTTGCCCTCGAAGCCCGCGAACGCGAACGCACCGGCATCAGCAGCCTGAAGGTCGAATACAACCGCGTGCACGGCTTCTACATCGAGGTCACCCACGCCAACGTCGAAAAAATTCCGGAAGACTATCGACGCCGGCAGACACTGAAGAACGCCGAGCGCTACATCACCCCCGAGCTGAAGGCCTTCGAGGACAAGGCGCTGTCGGCGCAGGACCGGGCCTTGGCGCGCGAAAAGCTGCTCTACGAAGCGGTGCTCGAAGCGCTACAGCCCGAGGTTGCCCGCCTGCTGGAAGTGGCGCGTGCCGTCGCCCTGCTCGACATGCTCGCCGCCTTCGCCGAAGTGGCGATGAAGCGCGACTACCGCCGCCCGGAGTTCTCCGATGAGCCCGGGCTACGCATCGAAGGCGGCCGCCACCCGGTGGTCGAAGGCCAGATCGCCGAGAACGGCGAGACCTTCATCGCCAACGACACCATTCTTGGTGACGAACGCCGGCTGCTCCTGATAACCGGCCCGAACATGGGCGGGAAATCGACCTATATGCGGCAGACGGCGCTGATCGCCCTGCTCGCCCACATCGGCAGCTTCGTGCCGGCGACGCGCTGCGTGCTCGGACCACTCGACCAGATCTTCACCCGCATCGGAGCTTCCGACGACCTCGCTTCCGGCCGCTCGACCTTCATGGTCGAGATGACCGAATCGGCGGCCATCCTGCACCACGCCACCGAGAACAGCCTGGTGCTGATGGACGAGGTCGG
>JBAYVG010000120.1:0-6999 GCA_041674785.1 Rhodocyclaceae bacterium | reverse complement strand
GGGGGCACGCGCATGACAGCAGGGGTATCGCTCTCGCGGGTCTCGCTGCCGCCTGTCCGCCTGCTTGGCCGGCGAGGTGATCAGCAAGTGCTCGGAGCCACCTGCATCGGCGGTGGCTGTGCCGCGTGTGCCGCCTCCTGCCTCGACCAGCTGCCGATCCAGCGCATCGCCGCACCGCTGCTTGGCACACCCGATACCGATTTCGGCGAGCTCTGGCAGAGCGTTGGTAGCTGCCGTTCCGGTACGCAACAGGGCATCCACTACCGCGCTGACGCCCACGTGCTTTACGGCGTTCTCGAACTCGATGAAGCGGAATTCGGCGCCGCCGGCGAAGGCTCACCGCTGCAACGTGCAACCGAAGAAGCCTACCGGCGCATCTTTCGTCTCATCGATGCAGAAGGCTACCCGCAGCTCTGGCGTGTCTGGAATTATCTCGCCGACATCAATGCCGAGACACCCGAATACGGCGGTCTCGAACGCTACCGGCAATTCAATTCCGGTCGCCAGAACGCCTTCGTCGGCAGTGGCCGGCTCACCAGCGGCAGCGTACCGGCCGCCTGCGCCCTCGGCGTACGCGGTGGCCCGCTGGCCATCGCCTTCATGGCCGGCCGCGTAGCGGCGCGGTCGCTGGAGAACCCCCGCCAGGTCAGCGCCTGGGACTACCCCAGCGACTACGGCCCACGTGCCCCGACCTTCGCGCGCGGCGCGCTGGCGCACCTGCCCGATCAGGAACTCCTGTTCGTCTCGGGCACCGCCAGCATCGTTGGCCATCGCACCGTGCACATCGGCGATGCCGCAGCGCAGACGCGTGAGGCACTGCTCAACGTCAGCACGGTCGTCGAGGAAGCCAACCGCAGCAGCGCCGCGGCAACCACAGCCAGACCCGGCACCGCCCCCTATACCCTCGCGCGCCTCGACTACCGGGTGTACATCCGCCACGCCGCCGACTACGAAGCCGTTCGTGCCGAAGTGCTGGCGGCGGTCGGTGACGCTGCGCCGGTGGTCTACATCCAGGCCGACATTTGCCGCGCCGACCTCCTCGTCGAGATCGAAGCGAGCGCTTCGCGCACGCTGGGCTGCGCCTGAATGCACGCACCAGCGATGCAGCGCGGCTGGTTTGCACACGCCGCTTTTGCCGCCTACGAAGTGCTGGCCATGGGCCTTGGCCTTGGCATGCTGGCGCTGATCTGCCTGATCTGGGTGCCGGTGGCGTTGCCGCTCTACGTGCTCTTGCCGCGCAGCGCCGGGCGTCGCATCGGCCGCCTGGCGATCACCGGCAGCTTCCGCTTCTACCTGTGGTTCCTCACTGTCTTCTGCTACTGCCGCTTCGACCTTGAAGCACTCGATGGCCTGCGTCGCGATGCGCCGCTGATCATTGTTGCCAACCATCCCTCGTTGCTCGACGCGGTGATCCTGCTCTCGCGCTTTCCCAACATGGTCTGCGTGATGAAGGCGGCACTGGCCAACAACCTCCTCTTCGGTGCCGGCGCGCGGCTGGCGCGCTACATCTGCAACGACATGCCGCTGGAGCTGATCCTGCGGGCACGCGAAGAACTCGAAGCCGGTGGCCAGCTGCTGCTGTTTCCCGAAGGAACACGCACCACGCAGTTCCCGCTCAACCCCTGCAGCGGCAGCGCGGGGCTCATCTCCGGGCGTACCGGGGTGCCCATCCAGACCCTGCTCATCGAGTTCAGCACGCCCTACCTCGGCAAGCAGTGGCCGCTCTTTCGCCGCCCTGCGCTACCCCTGCGCGTGCGCGTTCGCGTTGGCCAGCGCTTTGCGCCACCGCAGGATGCATCGGCTTTTACCCGCGAGCTGGAGCAGTATTTTCGCGAGGCGCTCGCGACCGCACCGGATGCAGATGCGGTCGCCACCACCCAGTGCGCCGGCGCATTGCCCTGAGCTGCCGCAATGCCTGCCATGTCCGCCATGTCTGCCGCCTCCGCCACCCACCTCGTTCTGATCCCCAGCTACAACCCGGGCGCCAAGGTCTACGACACCGTGCGTGCCGCACGCGCGCAGTGGAACCCGGTCTGGGTCGTTGTCGATGGCAGCACCGATGGCAGCGCCGAAAAACTGCAGGCCATGGCTGTCGAAGATGCCGGCCTGAAGGTGATCGTGCTGCCCGAGAACTGCGGCAAGGGTGCCGCCGTGCTCGAAGGCGCCAGTGCCGCGGCGCAGGCTGGCTTCACCCACGTGCTGACCATGGATTCCGACGGCCAGCACCCGGCCGATCTGATTCCCGCTTTCATGGCCGCCTCGCAACAGGCGCCGGCGGCGATGGTGCTCGGCAAACCGGTGTTCGCCGCCGATGCGCCGCGTCTGCGCGTGAACGGACGCAAGGTGTCGAACGGCTGGGCCAACCTCGAAACCCTGTGGATGGGCATTGGCGATTCGCTCTACGGCTTTCGTGTTTACCCCATTGCAGCGCTGTGTCGCGTGATGCGCGGGCAGAAATGGATGCGCCGTTTCGACTTCGATCCAGAAGCCGTCGTTCGCCTGTGCTGGCTGGGCGTTCAGCCGATCAACATCGACGCGCCGGTGCGCTACTTCCGCGCCGACGAAGGCGGCGTCTCGCACTTCAACTACCTGCGCGACAACACCCTGCTGACCTGGATGCACACGCGCCTCTTTCTCGGTTTCCTGCTGCGCCTGCCGGTGCTGCTGTGGCGGCGGCTCGGGAGGTGACGTCGGCCCCGTCACCCCGGCAAACGCCGGGGTCCAGCAGCAGCCCGTCAGACCGGGAGTGAGCCTGAATTTATCGACCACGCTTGTCGTGAAACAGACATGAACACCACCGAATGCTTCCTGATCGCCATGGCGATCATCTTCTCGCTTCCCTGGCTGATCTGGCGCCTCGGCCGCACCGACTATTACGCACCGCTGGTCGTTGTCCAGATCATCACCGGCGTCCTGCTTGGGCCAGGCATTCTCGGCAAGGCCTACCCCGACTACTATCAGTTCGTGTTCACGCCGGCCGTGGTGCAGTCGCTCAACGGCATTGCCTGGTGGGCAGTAATGCTTTTCGTGATGATCGCCGGCATTGAGCTCGACCTGAAAAAGGCTTGGCAGCATCGTCGTGAAAGCAGCATCACCGCCGGTCTGGCACTCGGCACACCGCTGCTTTTCGGCAGCGCCGCTGCTGCGGCACTGCTCATATCCGATGGCTGGATGGGCGCGCAGGCCATGCGCTGGCAGTTCGTGTTCGGCGTCGGCATGGCTTGCGCAGTGACGGCACTGCCGATCCTCATCCTGTTCATGGAAAAACTTGAGATCCTGCGGCAGGACATGGGGCAGCGCATCCTGCGTTATGCCAGCCTCGACGACATTGCCATCTGGGGCGTGCTGGCGCTGATCCTGCTGGACTGGGAGCGGGTCGGCCGGCAACTGGCCTTTCTCGTCGGCTTCTCCGTGGCCGCCTACCTCTTCCGGCAGCTTATGCAGCGCCTCGCCGAACGCGACCGCTGGTATGTCGCGCTGATCTGGCTTGCCGCCTGCGCCTTCGGTGCCGACTGGGCCGGGCTGCACTTCATGGTCGGCGCTTTCCTCGCTGGCATGGTCATCGAATCCGACTGGTTCGATCAGCAGCGCATGGACCAGCTGCGCCACCATGTCCTGCTGGTGATGATGCCGGTCTTCTTCCTCAGCACCGGCCTGCGTACCAACTGGGCGCTTGGTGGCGAGGCGGTGTTCATCGCTGCCGCGCTGCTGCTCGTCGCCTCCGTTGCCGGCAAGCTGCTTGGCGTCGGCATTGCCGGCCGGCTGCTCGGCTGGAAACCCGGTGAAGCCTCCACCATCGGCTGGCTGCTGCAGACCAAGGCACTGATCATGATCATCTTCGCCAACATCCTGCTCGACAAGGGCATCATCACCAGCGAAGCCTTCACCGCGCTGCTGCTGATGGCCGTGGCCAGCACCATGCTGACGGTGCCGATGGTGGCGCCGAGGCTGGCGAGGCTGCAAGAATTGCTGCGTCGCCCGGCGTGATTCTGCAGACCCCTTTGGCGGGGTGTGTGCTCAGTACAACTCAGCCAGCAAGCGCTCCAGCGCAGCGAGGCGCTCCGGTGGGGTCAGCGCCAGCAGGCCTTGCTGTTGCAGCACGTTCAGCAGCTTGCGCGGGGCGATCTCCTTGTTGCCGACGATCTCCACATGACCAGCCTCGACTTCAACATTGGTCACCTGCGGATAACGGTCGATCACCGGCTGGTATTGCTCGGCAAGGCTGAAGATGTAGTCGCTCTCCAGGCACTTGCCGTCGGCACTTTCGCGCCGGCAGGTCCCGCGCTCGTCGGTGACCACCTTGAGGTAGCGCCGGACCGAAGGATTCAACGGCTCCGGGCGTTGAATGAAATCCGAGGCCGAGGTGATCTCGAACCAGTTGTCACCGGTGATCAGCCAGCAGATGCCGGGAACCACGCCCAGGCTAGCCCACTGCAGAAAGCTTGAGCCGCAAGGGCTGGCTGCGTCGATACCGGCGAGCGGCGCCGAAATGGTCACCAGCTGCAAGCGGGCGTCGTTTCGCAGCCACTCGCGGCGGTCTCTCTCCATCGCCTTGCGCGCCACCAACCCGCCCATGCTGTGCCCGATGAGCGTGACATCCCGGCCGCGAACCTTGCCGGCCAGCGCCTCAACGGCGGTGATCAGTTTTCCCGAGCTGTTGACCAGGCTGTCGCGATCGTCGTAACTGAAACAGACCGCCTGTTGCCCGTGGAATGCGTACAGCTGCGCCAGCGAGCGGAAGCGGCCGGCCGAGCCGTTACAGCCATGCACCAGAACCGTCACCGGCTGGTTCGTGTCGAGGTGCAGCGTCGGGTCCGGTGAATCGGTGCACGGCCCCAGGCCGGGGATGCTCAGCGAGGTGTTGGGCGGTGGCAAGCGGCCGGGCTCAATGGCCTGCGTCTCCGGCATATATGGGGGCGAAATGGCGCAGCCGGTGAGTGCGAGCAGAATAAAAATGAACGTCAAGAACGAACGCTGCTGCATGCTTGTGTGCCTCCCATGAATACCGGCTGCGGCCATTTTCACAGAAAGAGGAGGTGGGTAAAAGGAACTATCGCCGCCTGCGAAGCGGGTAATGGCATCACCACCAGCAAAGTCTGTTCGGCGCTACGGCCACGGGCCGGAAAATGCTCGCCCGGTAGCCAGCGAAATCAAATGATGAAAAACGAATGGCGTGGAAAGAAGCGCGCCATTTTTTGGCCGCCTGGCCGGTGAAAAACGTGCTTTTCTGTAGCCTCAGCGTTTGACATAAGAGGCTTGACCCGGCTTGCCGGGGCAAGTCCTCTCGATGGAAGGGCTAGGCACCTGGTTCAATCGACTATGAATAGCCGGGCTCCTTGCTCGGTGTACGAGCGGTGAGGTTCTGCGTTGTCAGCGACTTGATAGCTCATTCCCGGCTTGAGCGTGAATTTTCGACCATCCTCGAGCTCCGTGTGAAGCTCACCCTCGGTACACAGAAGGATATGGCCTTTGGCACACCAGTGATCGGCTACGTACCCTGGCGTGTACTCGACCATGCGGACGCGGATGGCTCCGAACTGCTGCGTTCGCCAGTACGCAAAGCCGCGCTCGCCTTTGTGTTCTGTTCTCATGACCTGGGACCAGTCGGTGATTCCGAACGGAATGTCTGACATTTGCACTTGGTGACTCCTTTGCGGGAATGGGTGGCCTAACGTGCAAAGTAAATGGCGTGCCGCTTGCGGCACATCCAAGCGCCTGAAAGGCGCGGTTTGCCTGTGAGGTTAAACCGCATCACTCGCTCGGTGCTTCAAGATTCTCAGATATACAGGCCGAATGAGATGCAGGCCCGCTGCTGCAATGGTTAGCGAAGCAGCAAGCTTGATAAAGGCGCTCAAACTCCAGCTTCTTGTTCTGTTGTTCTCTCCGGCCGAATATGCACGCGGCGCCTCGCGGAGTGAATGTAGCTCAGCCTCTGTGAAAGAGAACTCGTAATTCGGGCTTGAAATAATTACGTGATCTTTCCCACAGGCGATCGATGTAAGTTTCGGGCCACTGTAGGCATACATCACTTGTTTTTCCAGAGACCAGAAGCCGTATTCTGTGGTGACCGAATACCAGAAAGACGTGGTGGCGCCAGCATTTCCAACATAAAGCCGAACAATCGTTCCATCCGGCGTTGCGCACTCCTGACTAAGCTCTTCCCACGTCGGGCTGCCATACAAGTTGCGTTCAGGAAAAGAGAGCCATGCCGCTGCGATGATCAGGATGGCAGATACGAAAACACGAAAACTATCAGCGAACATCATCACTGCGGTTTAACGTGGAAGTGAGGGGCAGCCGGAGCGAAGTGGAGGGAACCACAAGTGCAGCTTGTGGCTGTCCCTCTCGACTGCCGGGTTAGCGATCAATTCGGATGACCCACAGTCCGAACACGGATCTTCGGCCATGGAGAGTGACACGATCTCCCACAAGGAGTGGCTGAAGCTCACCTCGATTGCCGATGCAAAAACCACTAGACATTGCTGGCGATACCTCCCGAAACTTCACTTCTGTCCCACAGCGTCTAGACGGATTAATCGAATCGACAGACGCTATGGATGCCCGCTCGTCGACGATTTTTCCGGTAGTGGCTGTAAATGCAGCCGGGATGATCGCGTAGAAGGAATAGAAAGCAGCGATGCAAAATGCGCCGAATCCACCCAGAGCCAAAACTGCATCACGCACCTTTGGATGAGACCTTCGGAACGTCGGCCACAGTGAGCGAAAACTGTGGCCGGAACTACGACTGGCAAAGCGAAGAACAACAACGTAGTAAGCGATCAGGATTAACACTGCTGGCGCTATGAACTCTGATTGCGGCACGAACCAGAAGCGATAGCTACCGAACGCTAGCACGGTGAGAAATATTGGGGCAAACAAGAATGCAGTATTGACAATCGCCCATGTCGGGATACGTCGTATGGAGTGCGCCATGATCGCTAACGAAGGTGTAGAAAAATCATCCCCGCATCATGCCGGGAGTGAACGCCTTGATCAAGC
>JBAYVG010000119.1:0-7149 GCA_041674785.1 Rhodocyclaceae bacterium | reverse complement strand
TTTCTTCTTCAGGTTGCGTGGCAGGCAGTAGCTCGATATGCGATGCACGCCCGGCAGATGGGTACGGATGGCTTCGAGGATTGCCAGCAGGCGGCGCGTCGGCAGCACCGTCGCATCGCCATCGGCAAGGAATACCCGCCGCACGTCCCGGCCAAAGCGTTCGCCGCAACGCCGAATCGTCTCCATCACCTCGTCTTCGCTGCGCGCATGAAAAGCTTTTTGCGGCGCGGTATACATCTCGCAGAAAGTGCAGTGATTCCACGAACAGCCGTCGGTCACCGGCAGGATCAGCGAGCTGGCTTCGCTCGGTGGACGAAAGACGGGCTCGATGTAGCGGATGGGCTGGGTGGTCATGGGCTGGGCGGTTTGTTTAGCAAACCCGCATTTTCCGCCGCGATGAGAAAAAGCCAAAGCCCGACTGTCTTGATGACAGGTTTCGGCCCTGGCGACAAAGTTTGGAATCGCACGCAGGCGCGCGAACTTTTTTACCGCTTTGCAGCCAAACTGCTGGCTCGCGTTGCAGACTTGCGAAACAATTCCGCAACACGACACGCCCTTTTTCACCACCAGGAAAAACAATGACGACTACCGTAACCCTAGGCGGCAACCCGATTCAAGTTGAAGGCAGTATCCCGCAGGCCGGCCAGCAAGCCCCGGCCTTCGCCCTCGTCGGCAAGGATCTCGCCGATGTCTCACTCGCCAGCCTCGCCGGCAAGCGCAAGATCCTCAACATCTTCCCGAGTATCGACACCCCCACCTGTGCGACTTCGGTGCGCAAGTTCAACGAAAGCGCCAGCAAGCTTCCGAACACCGTCGTGCTCTGCATCTCGGCCGACCTGCCGTTCGCCCAGAGCCGCTTCTGTGGTGCAGAAGGGCTGAACAACGTGCAAACCCTTTCAACCATGCGTGGCCGTGATTTCTCCACTGCCTACGGCGTTGCCATCAGCAGCGGCCCACTGGCTGGGGTCACCGCCCGTGCGGTTGTCGTTCTCGACGAAAACGACAAGGTGCTGCATAGCGAACTGGTGCCCGAGATCAAGAGCGAGCCGAACTACGAGGCCGCACTGAAGGCGCTGGCCTGATCAACCTCTCACCGGGGTTCGCCGGCGCGCCGGTGAGCGCCGGCACCGGCTGGATAGCGCATTTCGGCATCCGGTACACGCACAGGCCTGACAGGCCTGTGCTAATTTCGGGCATTCGTTTCAACCCGAAAGCCGCAGTTCAGACTACGGCGACAAAGCGAACACATGACGCAGCTTTTTTCTCCCAGCTTTCGCGCTGGCGCACGCACGGGCTTTCGCGAATTCCTGCCACTTTCTGTCGGGCTGATCCCCTGGGCGCTGGTCACCGGCATGTCCATGGTCAGCGTCGGTTTCTCGCCACTACAGGCGATGGGGATGAATATCATCGTCTTCGCCGGCACCGCCCAGCTCGGCACACTGCCGCTGATCGCGGCGGGAGCGCCGCTGTGGCTGATTGTGGTGACCGCATTGGCACTCAATTTGCGATTCGTCATTTTCAGCGCAGCCATCGCCCAGGGGTTTCGCGGGCTGGGAACGGGGGCGCGCTGGTTTTCCGGCCACCTGCTGACTGATGGCGTCTTCGCCACCTGCATCGAGAAAATGATGCAGAACGACGACAAGCACTGGCGCCTCGGCTACTACCTGGCGCCCTCCGTCTGGTCGTGGCTGCTCTGGCAGACGTTTGCCTTGACCGGTGTGCTGGCGGCGGGGTCGATTCCGAAGAACTGGTCGCTGGAGTTCATGGCAACCATCGCCCTCATGCTGCTCTTGCTGCCGATGGCAAAAATGCGGCCGATGCTGGTCGCTGCGCTGACCGGTGGTGCCGCCGCCGTTGTCCTGCAGGGCATGCCGCTGCGGCTCGGGCTGATCGTTGCCATTTTTGCCGGCATCGCGGCCGGCTTTGCCGCCGAGCACTGGCATGGCAGACGCAACAGCGGAAAGGCCGCAACATGACCCCGGCAGCAGGCCTCAACTTCGACGAGGGCTTCCTGTGGCTGACCTTTCTCCTGATCGGGCTGGCCACCACACTGCCGCGCGCGAGCTTCATCGTCCTCGGCAATCGGGTCGTACTGCCCTCGGTTGTCCAGCGCGCCCTGCGCTATGCCCCGGCGGCTGCGCTGGCAGCCATCGTTGTTCCGGACATCGTGCTTGTCGGGGGAAGCTTCGCCCCCTTCAATCCGAAGCTGGCAGCGGCGGCGGCAACCGTTGCTGCCGCCCTTCTCTCACGAAATCCCTGGCTTCCCTTTATCGCCGGCATGGGCACCTTGCTGACGCTGCGTATGGGGCTGGGCTGGTAACGCCCGTCAGGCGGTCATCACCGGCAGCGCCGTTTTATCCACGACCCGGCGCAACACGAAGCTGGTGTGCACGCCGCTAACCCCTTCGATGCGGGTGATCTTGTTCAGCAGCAATTCCTGGTAGGCATCCATATCGCGGACGATGACCTTGAGCTGGTAATCCGCCGACTGCCCGGTGATCAGCAGGCACTCCAGCACCTCTGGGAGCGCCGCAACCTTCTTCTCGAAATTGGCGAAACGCTCGGGCGTGTGGCGGTCCATCGAGATGTGCAGCAGGGCGATCAGGCTCAGCCCGAGCTTTCTGGCGTCGACCAGCGCCCGGTAACCGGTGATCAGACCGCTCTCCTCAAGCGCTCGCACGCGGCGCAAGCAGGGTGAAGGCGAGAGGCCGATGCGGTCCGCCAGTTCCTGATTACTGAGGCGTCCGTTCTCCTGCAACACTTCCAGAATGTGCTGATCGTAGCGATCAAGAACCATGCGATTGCTCCTTGGCAAGCTGCAAAAGCATATTTTGCCACTACATATCAATTTCAAAGCATTTTATTGCGCACAACCTCGTTTTCAACCGCCATTTCGCAATCATTCGCCCACGCTTCACACCTACACTCTCTTCATCCGCCAACCCATCGCCTTCTTCGGCGCCACCGCCTACAAAGCAGTGCCCGCCGCCAGCCCACCCCACAAGGGAGGGCGAGAGCGCAAGGGAAGTGTCAGCCCCGCCCCACCAGCGATACAACAGAGAGTGAAAGCAAATGCTTAAACAGCCCGACACCAAATACCGCGCCTTCCCGGCCATTCAACTCCAGGATCGGCAGTGGCCGAGCCACAGCATCACGCAGGCACCGATCTGGATGAGCACCGATCTGCGCGATGGCAACCAGGCGCTGTTCGAGCCGATGAACACAGAGCGCAAGCTGCGCATGTTCCACATGCTTTGCGATATCGGTTTCAAGGAAATCGAGGTTGCCTTCCCGTCGGCATCACAAACGGATTTCGATTTTGTCCGCAGCCTGATCGAGGACGGCCATATCCCGGACGACGTAACGATTGAAGTTTTGACGCAGGCGCGCCCGCAATTGATCGAGCGCACCATCGAGTCGATGGCCGGCGCCCGGCGCGCCATCATCCACGTGTATAACGCGACGGCACCGGCTTTCCGCGATGTGGTGTTCGGCATGGATCGGGAACAGGTGTTGCAACTTGCCGTGGAGAGCGTGCAGCAGATCCGTGCGCTCTGCGACGCGCACCCGGAAACGGAATGGGTCCTTGAATACAGCCCGGAGCTTTTCTCGGCGACCGAACTCGAATTCGCCTGTCAGGTTTGCGATGCCGTGGTCGACGCCTGGGGCGCCACACCCGGGCGCAAGGTCATCCTCAACTTGCCGGCGACGGTCGAGATGGCCACGCCCAATGTGTATGCCGACCAGATCGAATGGATGCACCGCCATCTCGCCCGGCGCGACAGCATTGTCCTCAGCATCCACCCGCATAACGACCGGGGTTGTGCAGTGGCTGCCGCCGAGCTTGCTGTGCTCGCCGGCGCCGACCGCATCGAGGGCTGCCTCTTTGGCAACGGCGAGCGCACCGGCAACGTCGACCTCGTCACCCTTGCCCTCAATCTCTACACCCAGGGCATCCACCCCGGCCTCGATTTTTCCGACATCGATGCCATTGCACGCACCGTCGAAGCGTGCACGCAGTTACCGATCCATCCGCGCCACCCCTACGTTGGCGACCTCGTATTCACGGCATTTTCCGGCTCGCATCAGGACGCCATCAAGAAGGGACTCGGCGCCCGCAGCGAAAACAAGCACTGGGAGGTGCCGTATCTGCCGATTGATCCGTCCGATGTCGGACGCAGCTACGACTCGATCATTCGCGTCAATAGCCAGTCCGGCAAGGGCGGCATCGCCTACCTGCTTGAAACCGGCTACGGGCTGGTCATGCCGCGCCGCATGCAGGTGGAGTTCAGCGGCGTCGTGCAGCGACATACGGATACCACCGGCGCAGAAGTCTCGGCCGAGGAACTGTGGCAGTTGTTCACCCGGGAATATCTCGCTGCCGGCACGCCCCTGCGCTACGCAGGGCACCACTTGTTCGAACACGGCCAGGCGCAGGGCATTCGCCTCGCACTGGACATGAACGGCCGCAAACACACGCTTTCCGGCGAAGGCAACGGCCCCATCGACGCCATCATCCACGCCCTCGGCATCCCGGTTCGCGTGCATTCCTACGAGGAACGCTCGCTCGGCCAGGGTGCTGACGCCAAGGCATCAGCCTTCATCGAAGTTTCGCTGGAGGGTTACACAGGCACGGCCTATGGCGTCGGCGTAGACGCCAACATCATCACCGCCTCGGTCATGGCCGTACTCTCGGGAATCAACCGCCTGCTGGCCCGACACGGCGCGGCGAACGACGACGGCGTTGTCGCATTGACGCTGCGGGGCATCGCCAAACGCAGCGAAGTCGCAGCTGTAGCCTGAAAAGAGGAAATGAAAAGGGGCCTGACGTATCAGGCCCCTTCCGGTATCGGTGGTGGAGAGGATGAGGATCGAACTCACGACCTCCTGATTGCGAACCAGGCGCTCTCCCAGCTGAGCTACCCCCCCAACGAGCGATGAATTATATGCCGCTTTAGCAGGCAATTCAAACCGGCACCGGCGCGTTGCCGGAACCATTGCGAGGCGGCAATTGTCCAGACAGTACAAGCTCGATGGACAACACGGACGACAGAAATGGACCTCTCTTGTGACATTGCCAACCGCCGCTGCGTTCCCTGCGAAGGCGGCATCGCGCCGCTTGCCGATGACGCCGTGCAGACCTTTCTGAAAGAGCTGGAAGGCTGGTCGCTGGCGGACGGAAAAATCGGCAAGACTTATCGCTTTGCCAACCACTACGAAACCATGGCGTTCGTGAACGCGGTGGCGTGGATTTCGCACCGCGAGGACCATCACCCCGAGCTGACCGTCGGCTATGCCGATTGCCGCGTGCGTTACTGGACGCACGCCATCGGCGGGCTCTCGGAAAACGATTTCATCTGCGCCGCCAAGGTCGACCGGCTACCTTCACCTTAGGCCGCCTTCGATACGGACGGTGCACTACCCCGGGCGAACGGGTATTGGTCTATTGTCAGGCGCCGCCGGCGCCGGTCACGGCACGGCGCAGGCGATCAGCCACCGCGGCCCATTGCGGGCCTTCGGGTATCGCCTCAACGACAATCAGATCGGTGCCGGCGTGATCGAGATCGCGTAGCGCGGCATAGAGCGCATGGGCGTAGCCGACCGGGTCGGCCGGCAGCATCTGCCACGCATGCGGCATCCCCGATTGTGGTGGTTGGCTGTGGCACAGCGCACCGCAACGACGGCCGCTGTGACGCATGGCATTGAGAAAATCGAGTAGACGCCCACCATCAACCAAGCGCATCGGCGTCTGCGGCGCGTAGTGTGCCTCCAACGTTCCGGAAGCACGCGGCGCACCGCCGGCAGGCGCTTGCGGCGCGACACCACAGATGGCCTCGATGGCCATGGGCGAAATATGTCCGGGCCGCAGCAGCACGGGCACACCGGACGACAGATCGAGGATGGTCGATTCGATGCCGACCGCGCACGCGCCACCGTCGAGCACCAGCGGCACGGCATCGCCAAGTTCTTCCCGGACATGCGCGGCGGTGGTCGGGCTGATGCGGCCAAAGCGGTTGGCCGAGGGTGCGGCGATACCGCCGCTGCCGCCGGCAGCGGCAAAGGCGCGCAGCAGGTCGAGGGCGACCGGGTGGCCGGGTACGCGCAAGCCCACTGTGTCCTGCCCACCGGTTACGGCATCGGGGACACCGGAGGCGCGCTTGAGAATGAGGGTCAGCGGGCCGGGCCAGAAGGCTTCGGCCAGCTCCCATGCGCAATCGGGGATCTCACGCGCCCAGCGGGCAAGATGCGCAGCTCCGGGAACATGCACGATCAGGGGGTGATCGGCCGGGCGCCCCTTGGCAGCAAAGATTTTTGCCACCGCTTCCGGATTCGCGGCATCGGCACCGAGGCCGTACACCGTTTCGGTCGGAATGCCGACCAGTTCGCCGGCCTTCAACAGTTCGACGGCACGGGCGACGTCCGCCGCATTACTCATCACGCGCCTCCAACGGGCCTCGCCCCGAAGGCGAAGGGGCCCATGGCTCAAACGCCCTTGGGGCGCCCAAGGGAAGCGCCTTCACGAACCGGGGTGGTCGCTGAAAGCGATCCACGAACACCCGTCACACCCTTTCCGGCGAAGAGGGTTGCGGGGAAGGCTCGTCAACGATCCCGATTGCTGCACGCGCCTCCATCGCGGCGCTCACCGCGCGGTCGAGATCACTGTCGAGCACTGTGAAATGCGCCATCTTGCGACCGTGGCGCGCGTGGTGCTTGCCATAGAAATGCAGCTTGAGCTTGGGGAAGGCATAGAGCTTAGACCAGTCCGGCTCACGATAGCTGGCTCCGTCGTACCAGAGATCGCCGAGGATATTGACCATCACCGCCGCCGAATGCGCTCGGGCATCGCCGAGTGGCAGGCCACAGAGTGCGCGCACCTGTTGCTCGTATTGGCTGGTGACACAGGCATCAACCGTGTAATGCCCGCTGTTGTGCGGGCGCGGTGCCATTTCGTTCACGTAGAGCTGGCCGCGGCTGACGAAAAACTCGACGCCAAGCGTGCCGATATAGCCGAGCTTTTCGGCAATACGCTCAGCGTATTCGGCTGCCGAGTCGCGCAAGCAAGCCGAACCACGTGCCGGAGCAATGGACACATCGAGGATACCCTTGCGATGGCTGTTCTCGGCGGTCGGGAAGCATTTGACAAGGCCT
>JBAYVG010000118.1:0-7191 GCA_041674785.1 Rhodocyclaceae bacterium | reverse complement strand
GACGATGTTGCCGAGTGTGACTTGCCCATCCCCCCCCATGGCAACGCTTTGGCCGCGCCGCACCGAGAGGATGGTAGTGCCGTGATACTGTTCCATAAGATTTCCGGCCACTGCAGGGCCGCCCCAGGGAAAAATTGCTTCAGTGCTTGGCCAGAACGATTTCGGCAACGGCCTTCAGGCCAACAACGCCAAGCAGTTCGGCAACCAGATGGTTGGGATGATTGATGATGATGCGTTTGCCCTGGCGCTTGACCGGGGTGAGCATATTGACCAGCGTGCCGGCACTGACGAAATCGATGCGCGTGACGGCCGAAAAATCGACAATCAGCGGATCGTGCTTTTCAGCGAAGCCTGACAAGCCTGCAAAACGTTCCGCCTTGAGATCGCCCTTGGGCGCAAAACTCTTCACTTCGTTGTCGGTATCGTCGGCCAGCGCCAGTACCGGTTTGGGTTCGGCAGCCACAACCCGCTTCGGCTCCCATGAGGGCGGCGACATCTCGAAGGTCACCGCGTAGTTGATGGCCATATCCTCGAAGGCCTCCTGCTTGCCCATCAACTGATAAAACTCCAGCAGCAACAACCAGCAGCCGGATTCTTCACGGCGGCCGGTTTCGACGCGCGCTTCAAGCAGGGCGGCCAGGGCATCGCGCCCGACCAGTTCGATGTCGCCCTTCTTCTTCCTGACCTTGGCCAATACGCCCAACATGCGTTCTGCACCGAGATCATCGACTACTTTGACTTTGGTCAGTTCGACGCGCAGCTTGGGATTCTTGTCGACCGCCACATCAAGCGCCGCAAAAGCAGCATCGTTGTCGCCGGTCAGATCACCCTTGAAGAGAACTGTGCCTGCGGGCACGGCAGCCTTGGCCGCTGGTTTCGGTGTGTCATTGTTGCGCCACGCCGGTGGGGATTTTTCGAAGGCCTTGGCGTACTCCATACTCAAGGTATCGAAAGGAGCGTGCTGGTTATTCAGGCGGTAAAAATCAAACAGCATCAGCCACAGGCGCTCGCCCGGTCCGAAATGATGAGAGTGAATGGCATTTTCAAGCAGGGCACGCGTGGCTTCATCCTGCGCATTGGCGTAGAGCACGGCCGCCTGCTCGATATCGGCCTCGATCGGGTCCATGTCGCCTTCAACATGAATCTCGCCCGGCGTCTCGCTGAGATCGCTGAATTCACTGGGGCTAATCGGCGCGAGCGCGTTGCTGCTGGTGAAATCCAGTGGCGCCAGATCCTTGGGCGCCTCAGGCTTGTCCTCGGTCAGCGGCAGCGCTGCGCCCCCCCCCGCCGTGGCCGCCGGGCGCGAAGCCGGTTCCGCCTGTTTCGGCTCGCCAGCTTGCGGGCGGGGCGGGGCGGCGGCCGGTCTGGCCACCATCTTTTCGGGCGGCGGTTTCTTGAAGAAGGAAAAAACCATGGGCTAGGCGGACAAAGGCTGGATTATTGGTTTCGCGAACGGTTGTTTTAACACAATGGCACGCGCGCCGCAATTCCAGAACAAGCTCAAAACCCGCTCAGTGTGTGCGTTACAAGGCTTTATCCGGGGTGCCGGAAGCCTCGCGCAACACTCGAAACCACGCCGACCAGAACCAGGATCAAAGCGAGCACCGGGCCAAAAGGTTGGTCGAAAACCAACGCCAGCATGAATGCCGACACATAGCTGCCGACACTGACGAGAACGCCCGCCAGCAACGAACGATGCCAGCTCATCGACCACGACCAGGCGACCCATGGCGGCACAAAGACCAGCGCAAAGGCGGCCATGACACCGACGCTCATTGTCGCCAGCGCCAGGGCAGCGGCGACCAGCAGGTCGAAGACGAAATGAATCCGGCGCACCGAGCGCCCGCGGGCACGGAAAAAATCCGGGAAAAAGTGCGCCAGCAGCAAGCCGTTCGACAGGCGCAGCAGTCCGGCACCGAAGAGCGCGACGCTGGCCAGCGCCGCCACCAGATGACTGGCATCGGTGAAATAGAGCTGGCCATCGAAGAGCGCGTGGCCCAAACGCTCGGCAAGGGGCAGGTTGGCCACGAGCAATACGGACACGGCCCAACCAGCAACCAGAAGCAAGGCATAGGCCGCCCCCTGGACGCCACGCGCAGCGCCTTCAAAGCCGCTCTTCAGCGCTGCTGCAGCGCCCGCAGCCAGGAGCCCGCCAAGCATCAACGGCACCCCGGCCAGCATTGCCAGCAGCGAGCCGGCAGCAGCCGTCTGGGCGAACGCCAACGCCGCCAGCCACTCGTCGCGCAGGCGCAGGTAGGCGCCAAAGAGCGGCAGCAGCGCGGCAAAACACAGCCCGGTAAAGAAAGGCCGAATGAACAACGGATCGAAGAGTGCACCGAACAGTTCGTTCATCAGCTTGCTCCCAACGGAATCAGTCGACTGCAGACCGAGGCCACGAACTCTGCATCGTGGCTGACCACGATCAGGCCAGCGCCATCGGCCGCGCGTGCGCGCAGCGCGCTGGCCAGAAACACCACCCCGTCGGGATCAAGATTATTGGTCGGCTCATCGAGCAGAACCACATCACCTGGCGCCTGCAGGCAAGCCCAGAGATGCAGGAACTGGCGCTGCCCGCCGGATAGCTGATCCAGCCGCACGTCCAGACAATCGCTCAGCCACGGGGGCAAGCCGGCCGCATCGGCGCCGGTCAACGACAACAGCTCGGCGCCGGTCAGCGGCACGCCGGCAACATCGGGCTGCTGCTGCGTCTGCAAGGTCACCACCAGCCCGGGGGCACGAACGGCTTCACCTGAGAATATCCGCACGGCCCCGAGCAAGGCCGACAGCAGGGTCGACTTGCCGCAACCATTGGGACCAACCAACCCCAGGATCTCTCCGCGTTCCAGAACGAATGACAACGGCCCGAGTACCGGCGCGGCATAGCCGACGGACAACTGGCTGACTTTCAAGAGCATGGCAATTTTCTCTCGGCTTAGCGTGCTGGCAGAGCCGCCAGCAGTCGGCGCAGGGTGTCATCGAAGAGCGCCACCAGATCGCTGGCTTCTGGCGTGCCGCCGACGGTAAAAGGCAACGTCACTTCCGGAATTTTTGCCCGCTCGGCAATCCAGCGCGACGGCCCATCGTGCTGGTAGGCCGGGCGCAACACCATACGTGCCGGCTCGCTCTTGAGTCGCGCCATGATCCCGGAGAGATGCGCAGCCGATGGCTCAACACCCGGCCTGGACTCGAGCGTGGCGACTTCCTTCAGCCCCAGCCACTGGTTCATGTAGGGAAAGGCGTTGTGCTGCACCAGCACCGGTACGCCTTTCAGCGGCACAGCCTCTTTCTCCCAGCGCTGCATCGCGGCACGCCACTTTGCAGAGAACTCCTGCAGGCCGATCCGGTAGGCCATGGCTTCGGCCGGGTCGAGCTCGATCATGCGCGCCGCCAAGGCATCGGCGACCTTCTGGATATTGCGCGGATCGGTCTGTATATGCGGGTTGCCGCCGGCATGCACATCGCCGTGCGCACGGTCGAGCACCTTCGGCACTTCCAGCATCGTCACCGCCGAAGCTGCCTCGAAGTAGCCGGCGACGCCCGGCTGGATATTGCGGTTGCCGGATTCACGCAGCACCACCGGCAACCAACCGATTTCCAGCTCGGCGCCGGTGGCGACCACCAGATTCGCCGAGCGCGCCTTGGCGATCAGCGACGGCCGGGCGTCGATGCGATGAGGATCCTGCAGCCCCGTCGTCGCCGCATGCACCGTCACCCGACTACCGCCAATCTCCTTCGCCAGCGCCGCCCATTCGGGCACGGTGGCGAAGATGTTGAGCGCAGCAGAAGCCGGCAGCGAAAACGACAA
The DNA here is from genome assembly GCA_041674785.1 of Rhodocyclaceae bacterium. Classification (GTDB taxonomy): domain Bacteria; phylum Pseudomonadota; class Gammaproteobacteria; order Burkholderiales; family Rhodocyclaceae; genus Proximibacter. The sequence continues at coordinate 3,386 of JBAYVG010000118.1, read as the reverse complement.
GGCAACCAGAAACATGAAAACAATTCGCTTCATACCCATTCCTTTATTTGATGCGGAAGTGCCGAGAAACAACCTCCCACGCGAAAAGTTTCATGGCGCCGGCAAGACAAGGCGCGCGCCGACGCCGTTTGCTCAATGCAAACAAGGAGGCGCGCAACGAAGTATCGCCAAGCCATGAAGCTTTTCAATATTTGTGAGCGCCGTGGGCGCCCAGACTCATGATGTACTGAACCCAGAGCTGATTGTCGGTCACCCCTTGCATCGATTTGTCCTGCGCGACCTGCAAGCGCATGCGCGAGAATTCACTCCAGCTGTAGTCGGCCATCAGCGTCACCCGCTTCGGCTTGTAGCTATCAACGACAACATTGCCCTCGTTGGCACCGAAGTTGCGACTACCCGAGTCGAGGCGGTCGTAGCGCAGGCCGGCACGCCAGTTCGGCGTGAACTGATAGACGCCCTGCAGGTAATAGCCGGACTGACGCGTCCGGTAGTCACTGACAACGCTCTCGCTTCCGGTGGGCGCGCAGTTGTTGATGCCGCTGTCTTCCGACGAACAGGTGAGCGCGCCTTTCTCTCGGCGCTGGAAGTATTCGCCCTGCAGCTTGAAGTTGCGGTACTTCGGGTTGCCCTCCGGTGCCCATTTCCAGACGAAGTCAGCAAGCCACGTCTTCGACTGGCCGTCGAAAGCACCGACCGCTTCGTCGCCGCCACCGGCATCCTCGAAGTGCGCCTCGCGATCCTTGGCGCGCGTCTGCAGATACGAAAGTCCGGCGCGCCAGCTGTGGCTGGTGCCGAGGTCGTCGCCGACGTGTGCGAAGAAGCTGCCGGCGTTGCTTCCGTTCTTGTTGCGGTCGGTTCCCGGGAAGTTGGCACCGCGACCGAAGTCACTACCGAATTCGAGGAAGAACGGCGTCGGCGCCACCCATTTCAACTGCACGCCATCCTGCGCGTAACTGCCGTGCTCACCGAACAGCGCCTTGTACATCAAGGGGGCATCGGCAAAATCCCAGGCGTGGGCGTGCTGCTCGTTGAGATAACCGATACCGGAACGCATGCGCCCGCCCTTGAGACCCAGTCCGTGGCTAAGCCCGAGCGACTGGAAGAAGGCTTCCTCGACTTCGACCTCGCCGTCCTGCAGCGCGAAGATGGCCTGGCCACGCCAGTAAGGATCGATGTTGGCCGAGAACATCAGTTCGGTATGGTCGAGCGAATAGCCGCGCTGGTCGGCGCCATGATCATGATCATCACCGTGGTCATGGCCGGCCGCCGGCCAGAAGCCGGTGATCTGCCGCTCATTGACGCGCTTCATGTTGCGATACTGCCCCTGCAGGATCAGCGACACCTCGGGGTTGAAACCGGTTGCCGGGGCGGCGGCCGGTGGGCGCAGGCTGGCCTGGCGGGCGATGCTTTCAGCGTCCTTGGCCGTTGTTTCCGCTTTTGCGGCTACACCTTCGGCCTTGGCCAGTTTCTGTTCGAGACTCACGATGCGCTGTTCGTAGGCATCCTTCATTTGCTGCAGTTGCTTGCGGATTTCGGCCAGATCGGCATCGTTGGCAGCATGCACAGCCAGCGGCGCAAAGCTGCTGGCAATGGCGGCAGCGCGCATGACGGCGAGCGCCGTCAGTGGAAATTTTTTCATGGAAATTCCTGATCAGATGAGCGACACGGCACCGGCAGCACGCTGCCGGCAATGGCGAACAGATCAGGAGAGCGGGGGACCTCGGGCGAGGCGACGGACAACCTGAACGGAGGCGCTGACCGGTACTACAGCCGGCGTATAGCCGAAGGAAAGATCCGTACGCAAGCGCGTTGCGGAAGTCGCCGGCGGCACCGGCCCGTCTACGTTGTGCGCCGCCACGCAAACCAGACAGGCATGGCCCGCTTCGTCGGCGTCGGTATGCGCACTGCCGTGCGCCAGCATTGTGGCCTGGCCGAACAGCAGCAGCATGGCGAACAGCCACAAACGCAAGCGGCGGTAATCAGGAAGTTTCATCACGAAGGCTCGTCTTCTGCGTTGCTGCAGAACATGCTGAAGGCCTTTTCAACATACTCACGCTGGAAGTTCCGGACGATGAAGACGATGCGTGAGCTGCGGTCATCGTCCGGCCAGGCGGGCAGCGCGGCTTCCGGGTAGCGCACGTGCTGGACGCAGTGGACAACACGCGGCGCATCATCGCCCAGCACATTGATCAGGCCTTTCACGCGCAGGATGCGGTCGCCGCAGGTGGAAAGCAGTACATCCATCGCTTCGGCAAACTCGCTCCAGACGAAGGCCCGTGAGAAACGCAGAGCGAAGCTGTGCACCCGGGCATCGTGGCGGTGCGCGTCTTGGCCGTGGCCGCCTGCGGTTTCCCCGGCATTTGCCCGGACCGCTTCCTCGGCCAGCCAGCGGCGAACATCGGCAGTCTTGCTGACGGGGTCGTAGAAGCCACAGCCGGCCAGTGCCCCGGCATCGACGACACCGCCGCGAACTTCGCTCTGCGGCGCCCCCGGGTTGATATGGGCAATGCGCTGAGCAACGCGCTGTACCTGCTCCGGCGCAGCCAGATCGCATTTGGTCAGCAGCAAGCGGTCAGCCATGGCGATCTGCTTGACGGCTTCAAGGTGCTGCGACAACTGATTTTCAGCGTGCGTCACATCGACGGCGGCGACAATGCCGTCACTGCGAAAACGCTCAGCGATGAAGAAATCTTCCATCAGCGTATAGATCACCGGCGCCGGGTCAGCGAGGCCGGTGGTTTCAATGAGTACCCGCGAGAACGCCGGTATTTCCTTGCGCAAACGGCGCATGAAAAGCTCACGCAGTGCGCGCGCCAGATCACCGCGTACGCTGCAGCAGAGACAGCCGGAGTCGAGCAGAACCAGGTTGTCGTCAACCTTGTCGACCAGGTGGTGGTCAATGCCGATTTCACCGAACTCGTTGATCAGTACCGCCGCGTCGGCCATGGCCGGCTGCCGCAGGAGGTGATTGAGCAGGGTCGTTTTTCCCGCACCAAGAAAGCCGGTGAGCACCGTTACCGGAATGGCGCGGCGCAGCCTTTCGTTTTCGTCTAGCGCAGGCACTTCTGCAAGCCCATGACGATAATGTCGCGCGGCAGGTCGCGGCCAATGAAGACCAGCGTGCTGATACGCGGCGCATCTTCCCACGGCTGGCCAGGGCTGGCGCCCATGAGGGCATGCACGCCCTGCAGGATGACCCGGTAGGGCAGATCATCGACCGCCATCACCCCCTTGTAGCGCATCAGGTCGTCACCGAAGACACGGACAATGCTGCCGATGAAGTCCTGCAGTCGTGGGCCATCAAAGTCGCGTTCAGCACGAAAGACGACGGAGCCGATGCTGTCGTGGTGATGGTGGTGCGCACCGGCGAGAAAGCCGGCATCGAT
>JBAYVG010000117.1:0-7341 GCA_041674785.1 Rhodocyclaceae bacterium | reverse complement strand
CAGGCCATCAGGCCCAGAATGTCGTCAACGGCAGCAACGGGATGCGTTGGGAGTGCAGCGAGTGCCCCGCCGGATCAGGCGAGGCCGTCCCATTTAGGGCGTTCGGGGCGCGCGGCAGGGGGTGCCGGCGGTTGCGCCAGTGGCGCGAAGGTGAAGCTTTCGGTTGCCGAAAAAACGGGAGCAATCGCGGCGCCGATCGGCAGAGCACTGCAACAGCTGAAGTGGCAGATGCCGCAGTTGCCATGCTTGATGTGGCTACCATCGGCAGGCATCGCCTCGCCAGCGGCGGCGAGCTCATCGCTACCCGCCATCTGATGGTGGCACTCTTCTCCGGTCTGCATCTGCATGGGGGCAGTGGCCGAGCCCATCTCGACAGCCATCACCGCCGCCAGGGTGTTCTGGAACGGCAGCAACAGGATCAGCAGCAGGGCGAAAAATCGGCGCATCGGAGAATTATAGGCCAAGAAAAAGGGGGAGGCGACTCAAGAAGCACTCAACAGAGCTGTCGCTCCGGTGAAAACGGGCTCCAGCTCACTAACGCCGAGGGGTTTGGGGGGGCACGGCGTGCTCCTGCTGGCTGCCGGAAGGACTCGCTTCCAGCTTGGCCCCCTTCTCGGCCAGTAGTTCACGCAGCACGGAACGGTGGCAGTGTGCTTCGTTCTCGCAGTAACAGCCGACCGAGAAATCAGTCTGGTGAGAGAGCGTGGCGAGCAATTCGATGGCGTGGCTGTTGTCGGGGGCGGCCATCTCGGCCCGGTACTTGCGAACGAACGCGGCCCACTGTGCGGGTGTTTCGGCTTCCTGAGCCTGCTTCATGGTTTCGAGGCTGGGCGCCAGATTGGGGAACCACACGTCGTACCAGTTGCGCGACGCGAACTCGCTCTTCGGCACGCCGCGCGGCGGCCGGCGAACCGTGCCGATGCGCGTACCTTCGCCTTCTACTCGCGGACTACCAAGCCTGACCACGCGGATGACCATGATTTTTTCTTTTGGGTAATGAACAACGCGAAGCTACCCAGCGTCTGGATGGGCCTCGCCACGTTTGATCGCACATTTCTTCATGCATGGCGTATCGCCTTCATTTCATCGGCTGATCATCGGCTTTCTTAGTGAGTCTGGCTACTCAGTGCAGCAAACCAATGGTGCTAAACAGCAGCCCGGCAAGCGCGGCTGCTGCGATGACCTCGATCACACCCCGCTTGAATCGGAAAAGTGCGATAGCCGCCGCGATGGCGATCACGGCGGAGGGGGTTTCGACGCTGCCGGCAAACCCCTGTGGCCACAACACGTGGTAAGCGAAGAACAGTGCCAGGTTGAGGATGACGCCGACGACGGCGGCGGTGATGGCAGTCAGCGGGGCGGTGAACTTGAGGTCGCCATGTGTCGATTCGACCAGCGGGCCGCCGGCGAGGATGAAGAGGAATGAGGGCAGGAAGGTGAACCACGTCACTACCGTTGCCCCGATGGCGCCGGCGGCGAACAGGTGTTCCGGCCCGAACAGCGCCTGGCCATAGGCGCCGACGAAACCAACGAAGGCGACGACCATGATCAGCGGTCCCGGTGTGGTTTCGCCGAGGGCCAGGCCGTCGATCATCTGTGTGGCGGTCAGCCAGCCATAGTGCTCGACCCCGCCCTGAAAGACGTAGGGCAGCACCGCATAGGCGCCGCCGAAGGTAAGCAGCGCGGCCTTGGTGAAGAACCAGCCCATCTGCGTCAATGTGCCCTGCCAGCCATGCAGGGCGCACAGCAGGCCGATGGGCGCGAGCCACAGCAGGCCGCCGATCAGCGTCACCTGGAGCAGCCGGCTGCGGCTGAAGCGGGCATGTGCCGGTGTCGGCGTGTGGTCGTCGATCAAGGCCGGGCCGAAGTCCTTCTGTGCCGTCGCGTGGCCGCCGGTGGCGAATCTGTCGGGGGCGAGGCGGCCGCCGAAATAGCCGGTCAGGGCGGCGGCGGCGACGATCAGCGGGAAAGGCAGGTCGAGTGCGAAGATGGCGATGAAAGCCGCCGCCGCGATGGCCCACAGCGTGCCATTTTTGAGCGCGCGGCTGCCGATGCGGTGCGCGGCGTGCAGCACGATGGCGGTCACGGCTGGCTTGATGCCGTAGAACAAGCCGGCCACCAGCGGTTGTTCGCCGTGCGCGACATAAAGCCACGACAAGGCGATCAGGATGAACAGGGAGGGCAGCACGAACAGCGCGCCGGCGACGATGCCGCCCCGGGTGCGGTGCATCAGCCAGCCGATGTAGGTGGCCAGCTGCTGCGCTTCCGGGCCGGGCAGCACCATGCAGTAGTTGAGGGCGTGCAGGAAGCGGCGCTCGGAAATCCAGCGGCGGCGCTCGACCAGCTCCTGGTGCATGATCGCGATCTGTCCAGCGGGGCCGCCGAAACTGATGAAGCCGAGCTTGAGCCAGAAGCGCAGGGCCTCGCCAAAACGGGGCGATGGGACGGCGTTGGCGTGCTCGCTCATTGCAGTTTGCTGACTGCGGGTGTGCTGGAGAGGTTGGCAGTCGCCTTGTGCAGGGCGCAGAGAGCGGCTTCAAAATTGTAGAGCGAGAGCTCGTGCTCGATGTGGCTGGCAGCGGGGCCGAGGCAGGCTTGCAGCGCTGCCCCGTGCTCGTGCCAGAGGGCGAGGGCGCGGATGTCGTCGTCGGCGATCAGGTCTTCTAGGTGCTTGAGAATGTGCTGCATGGCGTTCCAATCGATCGCTTGCGTGCTCTCAGCCTGCGCCGGCCCGGTGCCGGTCGGCGCAGGCTCGCCGCTGCCGGTGTTGGTGTGCACCGAAAGCGGTGCCTGCAGCGGCAGGTCGAGCCGGAACTGGCTGCCTTGCCCCGGCTGGCTTCGTACGCTGAGATCGCCCCCCATCAGGTTGGCGAGACGTTTGCACAGCGCCAGCCCAAGGCCGGCGCCGCTCTGTGCGCGGGTGGTCGAGGTATCGACCTGGGTGAAGGGCTGGAAAAGTCGGTCGATATCCTGGCTGGCAATGCCCCGGCCGGTGTCTTCGACCTCTAGGTGAAGATCCATCGCCGCTGCTTCACCGCTGACGGAAACCCGCAGGCTGACCTGGCCATGTGCCGTAAATTTGACAGCGTTGGAAAGCAGGTGGCCGAGCATCTGGCTGATGCGTCGGGCATCACCATGCAGCATTTCGGGGAGGTTTGATGCCGGAGTATAGGAAAATCCGAGGCCGGCAGCGGCAGCATTGTTCCGGGCATCGGCGCAGCAACGCTCAAGCAGTGCGCCGAGGTTGAAATCCAGCGGCTCTAGCGAGAGTTGTTCGGATTCCAGCTTGACCATGTCCAGCACCTCGGCGAGCATCGTTTGCAGATGCTGGGCGGCATTCGCAATGATCTGCAGCTTCTCCCGCTGGGCGGGGTCTTCGATCTGGCGCAGGAGCGCCCAGTTCATGCCGGTGATGGCGTTCATCGGCGTCCGGAATTCGTGGCTGATATTGGCCAGGAAAGCACTTTTTGCCCGGCTGGCCGCCTCAGCGAGGTCGCGTGCCTGCGCCAGTTGCATGGTTCGCCGGCTGACCAGTTCTTCAAGGTGGTGGCGATGATCTTCCAGTTCCTGGTGGGCGGCCTGGAGGTGGCTGTATTGCACGTTGATCAGCTGGTAAAGATCGATCAGTGCGCGTGTCTGCGCCTGTTGCGCGGGATCGGACTGCTTGCCCTCGGCCTTGTCGAAGGCCTCCTCCGGGCGGCTGCCTCCCTGAATGGCCTTGAGCTGACGGGTCAGTACCTTGTCGTCGCTGAGAATGTGGAATACCAGCCAGTTGGCGAGGAAGGTCAGGAGTTCGCCGCCGGAAATGTCGCCGTTAGTCTGGTAACGTTGCCGCATTTCGGTTACACGTACGGCGAATTCGCCATGTGAACGCTGGTGGTGCTCGCTGTGGCGGGGGTCAATGGCGTACTCGGCCATCAACCTGTCTTCGGTCCGAAAATGGAAGACCGCGTAGTCGGCGAGACGGTCGAGCAGATCGTCGGCGGCCTGGTGACTGGCAGCATACGGCAGGACGAGCATCGGTGCGGCCTGATTGATCAGGTCGATCAGCCAGCGATGCTGCTCGTCGATGATGTCGATGCCGGTAACGAAGTAGTCGTTCCAGGTGATCAGGCTCATGAGAACGTTTCCTCGAATTTCACGGGTTTCTGCTTCAAGGATACGCGACGATAACGCTGGCGTGAATTGCGCCGAGGCGTTGCTGTGGCTGTTGTGGACAAGCGGCAGGGCCTCGACTATCGTCATGTCGATTCCCCGAAGGAGCCGGCGATGCCTTATGTTCTTGCGCTCGATCAGGGCACCACGAGTTCGCGCGCCATTATCTTCAATGGCCAGGGCCTGCCATGTGCTGTGGCGCAGCAGGAGTTTCCGCAACTTTATCCGCAGCCCGGCTGGGTCGAGCACGATCCAGATACCCTGTGGCGCTCGCAAGCCGCAGTGGCCGTCGAGGCACTGACTCGGGCCGGGATCGCTGCGGCCGACGTGGCCGCCATCGGTATTGCCAATCAACGCGAAACGACGCTGCTGTGGGACCGGAAAACGGGGGAAGCGGTGGCGCCGGCCATCGTCTGGCAGGACCGTCGTACGGCCGATGCCTGTGCCGTGCTGCGTGCCGCCGGGCAGGAAGCGGAAATCCGGCGGCGAACCGGGCTGTTGCTCGATCCTTATTTTTCCGCGACCAAACTCGCCTGGTTGCTTGATAGCCGCCCTGGCTTGCGCGCACGAGCCGAAGCCGGGGAGCTGGCCTTCGGTACGGTCGATAGCTGGCTGGTGTGGAAGCTGACGGGCGGTGCGGCGCATGTGACCGACGCCAGCAATGCCTCGCGCACGCTGCTCTTCGATCTGAATCTTGGTGTCTGGAGTGCGCCGCTGCTGAAGTTGTTCGCAATCCCGGCGTCGCTGTTGCCACAGGTGGTGGATAGCAGTGGCATCGTTGGCAGTGTTAGTGCAGCGGCTGTTCCTGAACTGGCGGGCATCCCCATCGCTGCGATGATTGGTGACCAGCAGGGCGCACTGGCTGGCCAGGCCTGCTTTTCTCCGGGGCTGGCGAAGAACACCTACGGCACCGGGTGTTTTCTGCTGATGCACACCGGCGTACAGCCGCATGCGTCAAGCGGCGGGCTGTTGTCGACCGTCGCCTGCCGCCAGGCCGGGCACCTCAGCTATGCGCTTGAAGGCAGCGTTTTCATCGGTGGTGCGGTGGTGCAGTGGTTACGCGATGGCCTTGGTTTGATTGGCTCGGCCGGGGAGATCGAGGCGCTCGCCGGCAGCGTTGCCGATTCCGGTGGGGTGGCCTTCGTTCCAGCCTTTGCTGGCTTGGGGGCCCCGTACTGGGACCCTTACGCGCGCGGGGCCATTTTCGGACTGACGCGCGGGACCACCTCCGCCCATCTGGCGCGTGCCGCGCTGGATTCGATAGCGCTGCAGGTCGCCGATCTGGTGACGGCCCTCGAAGCCGACGCGGCAACCCCTCTGGCGGAGCTGCGTGTCGATGGCGGTGCCGCAGCAAACGACCTGCTGTTGCAGTTGCAGGCAGATTTATTGCACCGTCCGATTGTTCGCCCACTGGTCACCGAAACCACGGCGCTTGGCGCGGCCTACCTGGCCGGAATGGCAACTGGCGTATGGGCCGGCACGGAAGAGGTTGCTGCCTTGTGGCAGGCGGAACGGCGTTTTGAGCCCCGTATGGTGGAAAGCGAAGCTGTAGCGATCAAGGACCGCTGGCGCGATGCGGTCATGCGCTGCCAGGGTTGGGCGGCGCCGTGAAGCGCGAGGAGATGCTGCTGCAGGCGCGCGAGGCAAAGCGCGTCTGGGATCTTCTGGTGATCGGTGGCGGTGCCACCGGGCTGGGCATTGCTGTCGATGCAGCGTCGCGTGGGCATTCGGTGCTGCTTGTCGAGCGCGATGACTTTGCCAAGGGAACATCGAGCCGGTCGACCAAGCTGATTCATGGCGGCGTGCGCTACCTGCGGCAGGGTAACGTGGCTCTGGTGATCGAGGCGCTGAAGGAGCGTGGTCGCCTGCTGAGGAACGCGCCACACCTGGTTCGCGATCTCGCTTTTGTCGTGCCCAGTTATGCCTGGTGGGAATCACCTTTCTATGGCGTAGGTCTCAAGCTCTACGACCTGCTGGCCGGTGAATGTGGCTTTGGCACCTCGCGGCACTTGCACGAGGACGAGGTGGTGGCTGCGATTCCAACCATCGAGACGGCTGGCCTGCTTGGTGGTACCCGCTATTTTGATGGCCAGTTCGATGATGCCCGGCTGGCGATCGCGCTGGCGCAAACCGCCGCAGGCCAGGGGGCCACGCTGGTCAATTATTGCCCGGTAGTAGCTCTCTGCAAGCGGCAGGGGCAGGTGCGTGGCGCCATCCTTCGCGATACTGAGTCGGGCGATGAATTCGAGGTTGCTGCAAAGGTGGTGATCAATGCTGCCGGCCCGTTCTGTGACGCTGTGCGGCATCTCGACAATGCCGATGCCAGGCCCTTGATTGCACCGAGCCAGGGAACACATCTGGTTTTGCCGCGAAAATTCTTGCCGGGTGACGCGGCGATCATGGTGCCGCAGACCGACGATGGCCGGGTGATGTTTGCCATCCCGTGGCAGGAGCGTGTCATTGTCGGCACCACCGATGTTGCTGTCGCTGTTGCGCTAGCGGAGCCGGAACCGCAGGCGGCGGAGCTGGCCTTTCTGCTGGCCACCGCCAACCGCTATCTGGCCAATGACGCTGCCCCGGAAGATGTTCTTTCAGTTTTTGCTGGTATCCGGCCCCTGGTCTCTGAGGAGGGGGCTGCAACCGCTTCACTCTCGCGCGAGCATATGGTGCTGATCGATCCGGCCTCGGGGTTGCTGACGATTGCTGGTGGAAAATGGACGACTTACCGTCGCATGGCCGAAGATGCCGTCGATCTGGCCCAGACGCTGGGCGGCTTGTCCCCGCGCCCGTGTGTGACGGCGACGCTGGCCATCCATGGACACGATACCGACACCGAACGTCATGGCCGATTTTCCGCCTACGGCAGCGATGCGCCGGCTCTCATGGCCCTGGTTGAATGCAATCCGGCACTCGGCAAACCCCTGCATCCGGCGCTGCCATTGACTGCTGCCGAAGTGGTGTGGGCCTGTCGCCATGAAATGGCGCGCAAGCTGGAGGATGTGCTGGCGCGTCGCAGCCGCAGTTTGTTGCTTGATGCCGCTGCCGCTAGCGCTCTGGCGCCCAGGGTTGCGGCACTGATGGCCGGCGAGTTGCGGGGTGGGGTCGGTGGCGGTGCAAGTGCCTGTGCAACAGTCCGTGCCGATGCTTGGATTGCGCAGGAAGTGGCTGCGTTCGAGGCGCTTTCTG
>JBAYVG010000116.1:0-7554 GCA_041674785.1 Rhodocyclaceae bacterium | reverse complement strand
GCAAGGAATGGCCGCATGCGCAAGCTGCACAAGGCTTTTCTGCGTTATCACGACCCCGAAAACTGGCCGCTGCTGCGCGATGCGCTGCGGGCGATGGGGCGTGCCGACCTGATCGGTAATGGCAAAAAACAGCTGGTGCCGGCCTGGCAACCGGCGGGTACCGGTGGCAGTTGCCACGCCCGACGTGCCACCGAGCAGCAGCGCAGGGCAGAGCGGCGCGGAGAAGGGTGGTCAGCGGTGCCGAAGGCGGCCAAGATTGTCAAACGCCCGGAAAAGCGTGCGAGTCCAGCACGAAGTAGCAAGCCCCCTCTGACAAAACGTTGAGAATCGGTTCAGAATGGCAACATGCGCCTGAAATATTTCTGGCTGGTTCCCGTTGTCTTCTGGACCCTGGTGGTCGGTCTGTCATTTCGCTGGAATTGGCAACAACTGCATTTCCAGGCGCACGAAACAGCGGCTAATCAGGGGCGCGACATCTTTCGCATGATTGAAGCGATGCGCCTCTGGAATGCGCTTCACGGTGGTATTTACGTCGTGCAGTCCGAACGTACGCCGCCCAATCCCTATCTCGATGTACCCGAACGCGACCCGGTGACAACTTCGGGCAAGGCGCTGACCATGGTCAATCCAGCCTACATGACGCGCCAGATGTCGAAGACGATTCTTGAGCAGACGGGTATCCGGGTCAATATCACCAGCCTTAATCCGATCAATCCCGGCAATATCGCCGATGCTTGGGAAGGCGAGGCCTTGCGCAGCTTCGAGCGCGGGACCAAGGAGCGCGCTGAAATTCTCGACAATGACCAGTCGGCACGTTACATGGCGCCGCTGATCACGCAGCAGGCGTGTCTTTCGTGTCATGCCAAGCAGGGCTACAAAGTCGGCGATATTCGTGGTGGCATCAGTGTCAGTTTTTCCACCGAGCCGATCTTTACTGCCTTGCTTCCCCAGCGCCGTGCCGTCATTGCCGGCCATGTGGCGGCGTGGCTGATTCTGCTTTGTCTGACGATATTTGCGATGAGCAGGATCCGCCGGCATGTTGGCGCCCTGGAGGCCGCGCGTGCCGAGCAGGAACAACTGGTCGAGAAACGGACGCGCGAATGGCGTAATGAGGCCAATGAGCGCCGCCAGGCCGAGAGCCAGTTGCGCCATCTGGTGGAGTCGACTTCCGGTGGCATGCTGGGCGTCGATGCCGAGGGGCGCTGCATCGTCTGCAATCCCGTCGCCGCCCGTATTCTTGGTGTCGATGACGTCGATGCCCTGTATGGAAAAATGGTGACACCGCTGCTTGCAGCCAGCAATCCATTGCTGGATGGCTATCTCATCAAGGCGCTACTGGGTGAGCCGCAGGCAGAGGATGCCTTGCCGCTGGGGAGTGATCCACAGACGGCAGTTACGGTCGAGGTACGGGTCGATCCGATTGTCGAGGGCGATCGGGTCATGGGCGCGGTATTGACGCTCGTCGATGCCAGCGAACGGCAGGCACGCCAGCGCGAAATCTGGCATCAGGCCAACTTCGACCACCTGACCGGGCTGGCGAATCGAAGCCTCTTCCTTGATCGTCTTGAGCGGGCGTTGCTGCAAGACGCGCGCAGCGGGCGAATGGCCGCCCTGTTTTTCCTTGATCTCGACGGTTTCAAGCCGGTCAATGACCAGTATGGCCACGCGGCCGGCGATGCCGTTCTGGTAGAAGTGGCGCACAGACTGACATCGGCTATTCGAAGTACGGATATCGCCGCCCGCTTCGGTGGCGACGAATTCGTCATTGCCATGACCGAAATTGGCGCTGCCGGCGATGTCGAGCAACTGGCACAGAAGTTACTCGTCGCCATTTCTGCGCCATTCGATATCACCGTCGCTCGGGTTTCGTTGTCGGCATCGATCGGCATTGCACTCTTCCCCGACGACAGCCAGAGTACGGAATCTTTGTTGGCCGCGGCCGATGAGGCCATGTATCGTGCAAAAGCGGCCGGCAAGCACTGCTTCTGCTTTTTCGCCAACGGTAATTTCCGGATTTTTTCTGACAACACCGCTATCGATGCCTGAAACAACTCCCTACACATTGATCGGTGGCGAGGCCACCGTCGCTCGCCTGACCGATCGGTTTTATGAATTGATGGCTGAGGTGCCACAGTTTTCCGGCATTCGGGCCATGCACCCGGCGGATCTTGGCGAGTCGCGCGACAAGCTGTTCATGTTCCTCTCCGGCTGGTTGGGCGGCCCCGACCTGTTCGTCGAGAAGTTCGGGCACCCACGCCTGCGTGGGCGGCACATGCCGTTTTCGATCGGGCTTTCCGAGCGCGATCAGTGGGTCGCCTGCATGAGCCTGGCGATGGAGCAGGCAGGAATCGAGGCGGACATCCGCCAGCGCCTGCTGCAGTCCTTCTTCAGCACAGCAGATTTCATGCGCAACCGGGAGGGGTGAGCTACTTTCAGCCTTTTCCTGGTGTTCAACAGTGACTGTTTGGTCTACCAGTAAGGGCGAATGCGTACCTTTCCGCTGCTCAATCCGGCGGCTGAAATTTCCCGGCTGATGGGGTCCCGCCCTTGAATTAGCGTGGGCTAGTCTGCATCGCAGAGGCCTGCTTGCCAACCAGAAAACTCCCCATCGCCAGGTAATCCAGCCCGGTCGAGAAAAAGCAGCGGATGGCCTGGATCGGTGATTCGATGATCGGTTCCCCCTGGATGTTGAAGCTGGTGTTGAGCAGCACCGGCACATCGGTGATCTGGCCGAACTTGCTCAGCAGCTCGTGATAGAGGGGGTTGGTGCGTGCCTCGACAGTCTGCAGGCGCGCTGAGCCATCCACATGCGTGATCGCCGGGATCACCGGCTTCATGTGCGGCAGCACGTCACAGACCTTGAGCATGAACGGGCTATCGCCCTTGATGTCGAAAAACCGGTTCTTGGCCTCGACCGGCGTCGATGGCGCGAAGGGTCGGTAAGCCTCACGGTGCTTGACCTCGGCATTGATCTTGTCCTTCATGTCGGGAAACGCCGGGTTGGCGAGGATGCTGCGGTTGCCCAGTGCCCGTGGCCCGATTTCCATGCGCCCCTGCAGCCAGCCGAGGATGTGGCCATCGGCCAGCAGGCGGGCGGCAACCGAGGCGATGTCCGGCTGCCGGGTGTAGGGCAGCTTGCTCTGCCGGAGCAGTTTCTCGATGGCTTCGTCGCTGTATCCGGTGCCCAGATAGGGGTCGTCATGCACGGCCACGCGCGGTTGCCGGAGCAGGGTGTGATAGACGTAGAGCGCGGCGCCGATCGAGGTGCCGTTGTCGCCCGCCGCCGGCATCACGTAGATGTCGTCGAAACCCGCCTCGCGCAGGATGCGCCCGTTCATCACGCTGTTCAGCGCGACGCCGCCGGCGATCACCAGATGGCGGGCATTGGTGCGCCGGCGCAGGATGCTGCACAGCTTGAGCGCACATTCTTCCAGCTGGTACTGGAAGGCCGCCGCCACATTGTGGTGGTTGTCGGCAAAGGGGGCGTCGGGGGGCCTCGGCTTGCCGAAAGCCTGGTGGAAACGTTCGCCGCAGCGTTCCTTGCCCCAGAACTGGTAGGAGAAATGCGACAGGTCGACCCTGATATTGCCGTCGTCGTCGATGCCTGCCATCTCGCCAACCTTGCCGGCATAGACCTGCGGATCGCCAAAGGGCGCCAGGCCCATAGTTTTGCCTTCGTCGAAGTTCGGTTTGAAGCCGCAGAATTCGGTCGCCGCTTCGTAGAAGGAGCCCAGCGACATTGGGAAAAAATCCTCGTGCAGGCCGTCCACGTCGAGGCCGTGGCCCATGCCCATGAACGAGGTAGCCCATTCGCCAGATCCGTCCAGGCTGAGGATCGCCGCTTCGTCATAGGGGGAGGCGAGGAAGCTGCCGACGGCGTGTGCCGCATGGTGCGGCACGAAATGGAGTGGGGGAGGGTTATCGGGGAAGTGATTCCTGAACCAGCGGCGGAGTTCGCGCTGCTTGAAATACGCGTTCCAGACCTCGTGTCTGACGAAAGGCTTGGCATGCGCCAGGTTGCTCAGCCCGTAAACCAGCTTGGCCGCCCAGTCCTTGGTCGGCTTGACGGAAACCGCTACCTGGTCGATGTCGGCATAGCCGATGCCGGCCAGTTGCAGGCAAGCTTCGATGGCCGCGACCGGAAAGGTGTCGGTGTGTTTGCGGCGCGTAAAACGCTCCTCTTCCAGCATGGCGACGATCCGACCGTCGGCGACGATGCAGGCGCTGGCGTCGTGGAAGAAATAATTGATACCGAGAACGATCATGATGGCTCCCGTCTTCGCTGGTGGTCGGGAATGTTCGAAATGTTGAGCTACGCCGTCGAGGCTTCGCCGCTTTTCAGGCGGCCACGAACACGTTTCCAAAGCATCTTGCCCGGTTCCCAGAGGCGTGTTTTTATGCGGCGCATGGTCAGCGCACCCAGCCCCCGTAGATTGTTCTTGAAGACATACGCTTCCCAGACCTCGCAGCTCTCCGGATTCCAGCGTCCGACCGCCCAGGCCGGGCCGGTGATCAAGCTCACGTGGCTGATTGCCGGATTGTCGCAGGCATGTTCGAGCACCTTGAGCAGCAGCTGGTTGCCCGGTGCTTCGGCCTTCCAGGCTTCGTCGTAGGCAATTTTCTGGATATAGAGCGTGCTCCCCGAGAGGAAACACAGCTGGGCCGCAATGGCTATGCCGTTGAGCTTTTGCAGCGCAATCAGGCAGGCATTGTTGGCCGCGAAGCGATCTTTCAGTTCCCTGTAGAAACCAAGCAACCTGGGATGGCAGGCGATGGCACTGGCTTTACCGTTACGCCCCTTCCAGCCGGATGATTCCAGGCGCAGGAACTCGGTAAATGCGGCATCAAGTTCGGTCCCCTGGCGGGCCAGGGTCAGGCTGACAGTGCCTTGCTGGGCGAGCTTCCGGCTCTGGCGACGCAGGTTTTGCTTGAACCGCTTGCTACAGTTGGCAAGTGCGGTCTCCAGATTGCCACACTGGAAATACATGCTTTGCCCGGTTTTTTCGAGGTGCACGAGTGCCGGAGATTCGCTCAGCAAGAGGTGTCTGGCCATCGAATCCTCAAGCATGTTGTGAAAATGCAGCCCGTCCCAAGGCAAATCCAGGCGCTCATCGAGCGTCTGCAACAGGCGCCGGATCAGGTCCGATCTGCTCCACTCCTGCGCTACCAGCATGTCGCCGAGGACAAGGTGCGGATGTTTGGGTAATTCCCACAACCACAGGCGGAGGCGGCCGACCGAGCGGCGGACACGGCTCAGGGGGAAGATGGCAACCGCTTGGTCATTGGCAAAAAAACTGATGTAGACAATTGATTCCGGATCGCTGCTCAGGTGGTCAAGGTACGACCATTGCCAGTCAAAATCATGGATCAAGGCCGGCTTCGACAGGGAGGCGGCCAGTGCTCGCCAGTGCTTTTCCAGCGCCAGCAGTTCGGGGGTTCCCCGGCCGACACGCACCTCCAGTGCCTGAGCGGCCTCGTGTTTTTTTGCTTCACCCATGGGGTGCCCTGTCGCGGTGCAAGCCAGCGTACAGTTGCCCGTCGACTGGATATTTGTATTCATCTCCCTCTGCCAGACAGTGCCATTGTCGGCAATCTAGGCCTTGCATATGCATTTGTTATGTCCGCCGCTAGTCCGAATGGCGGGTCATGCCGGATCTCTGTTTCCGCCCACTCCAGGGGTTGCGAATGGCCCCGAATTTGTGGCTTTTAAATCCTTTTTCGCAGTGCAGCATTAGTGCGCTGAGTGTGGTAGGATAGCCGCCTTTTATCAAAGGCTTAGGTTTACTCCATGTCCGTTCGCCCAATCCGCAACATCGCCATCATCGCCCACGTTGACCACGGCAAGACCACGCTGGTGGATCAACTGCTGCGCCAGTCCGGCACCTTTGCCGCTCACCAGCAGCTGGTCGAGTGCGTCATGGACTCGAACGACCTGGAAAAAGAGCGTGGCATCACGATTCTTTCCAAGAACACGGCGGTCGAGTACGAGGGCGTTCATATCAACATCGTCGATACCCCGGGCCACGCGGACTTCGGCGGTGAGGTCGAGCGCGTACTGGGCATGGTCGATGGCGTGGTGCTGCTGGTCGATGCTGCCGAAGGCCCGATGCCGCAGACCCGTTTCGTGACCAAGAAGGCACTGGCGCTGGGCCTGCGCCCGATCGTGCTGGTCAACAAGGTCGACCGCGACGGCGCCGATCCGGATCAGGCGGTCAACCTGACCTTCGATCTGTTCGACAAGCTGGGCGCCTCCGACGAGCAACTCGACTTCCCGATTGTTTACGCTTCCGGTCTCAACGGCTGGTCGGCGATGGAACTGGATCAACCGCGCGAAAACATGAAACCGCTGTTCGATACCATCCTGCGCCATGTGCCGGCGCCGGATACCGATGTCGATGCGCCGCTGCAGCTGCAGATCACCGCGCTCGACTACTCTTCCTACGTCGGCCGCATCGGCGTCGGCAAGATCAATCGCGGTCGCGTCAAGACCGGTCAGAACGTGCTGGTCATGTTCGGTACCGAAGAGGAAGCTGCCGAGCACGAGCGCACCCCGATCAAGGCCAAGATCGGCCAGGTGTTCGGTTACAGGGGCCTGAACAAGGTCGAGCTTGAAGAAGGCGCTGCCGGCGATATCGTGCAGATCACCGGTATCGAGGATCTGGTGCTGGGCTGTACGGTGACCGATCCGGATCAACCGGAATCGCTGCCGCTGCTGAAGATCGACGAACCGACGCTGTCCATGCAGTTCATGGTCAACACCAGCCCGCTGGCCGGCACCGAAGGCAAGTTTGTCACCAGCCGCCAGATCCGCGACCGCCTGCACAAGGAACTGCTGACCAACATGGCGCTGCGCGTGCATGACACGCCGAACGGCGACGTGTTCGACGTCGCTGGCCGTGGCGAACTGCACCTCGGCATCCTGCTCGAAAACATGCGCCGCGAAGGCTTCGAGCTGGCCGTTGGCCGGCCGCGCGTCGTCAAGAAGACGATCAACGGCGTCGAATGCGAGCCGTACGAACAGCTGACCGTTGACGTCGAAGAAGACACCCAGGGTGGCGTCATGGAAAGCCTCGGTCAGCGCAAGGGCGACCTGCAGGACATGGTGCCGGACGGTCGTGGTCGCGTCCGTATCGAATACCGTATCCCGGCCCGCGGCCTGATCGGCTTCCAGGGCGAATTCATGAACCTGACGCGCGGCAACGGCCTCATGAGCCACGTTTTCGACGAATACGCGCCGTGCAAGGATGGCAACGTCGCCGAGCGCCGCAATGGTGTGCTGATTTCCCAGGACAACGGCGAAGCCGTGGCCTACGCGCTGTGGAAGCTGCAGGATCGCGGCCGCATGTTCGTCAGCCCGGGCGAAAAGCTGTACGAAGGCATGAGCATCGGTATCCACAGCCGAGAGAACGATCTCGTGGTCAATCCGATCAAGGGCAAGCAGCTGACCAACGTTCGTGCCTCCGGCACCGACGAAGCGGTTCGCCTGGTGCCGCCGGTTCAGCTCAGCCTGGAAGCCGCCGTCGAGTTCATCGAGGAAGATGAACTGGTCGAACT